>JAPOYD010000025.1:16130-53517 GCA_026706735.1 Nitrospinota bacterium
GGGATGTGGGGCCCCGGTTCATCATCCAGGCGCACGGGGTGTTGGCCCAAGGCCCGGCTTCGCTGCGGGGCACAGAATAGAGGGGGGGGAGAGGCGGTTCGACCGCTGCATCCGGAATTGAAGATGCGAGAGCAGATACTCATACTTGACTTCGGCTCGCAGTATACGCAGCTCATCGCCCGGCGCGTGCGGGAGTTGAGCGTATATTGCGAGATTCAGCCATGCACCCGAAATTGGCGCGAGATTACGGGAGCGCACACGAAGGGCGTCATCCTCTCGGGCGGGCCGAGCAGCGTGTACGAGAACGGCTCTCCCTCGGTCGACCCCGCTCTGTTCGAGAGCGATTTCCCCATTCTGGGAATTTGCTACGGCATGCAACTCATGACCCATCTGCTCGGCGGGAAAGTCGGCCCCTACCCCAAAAGGGAGTTCGGACGCGCACGGGTGGAGATTGATGATCCCGTCGGCATCTTTCTCGGTTCTCAGGGCGACGAGACCGTCTGGATGAGTCATGGGGACACGATAGAGGAGCCGCCGCCCGGCTACAGGGCACTCGCGCGTTCGGAAGGATCCCCTGTGGCGGCGATGATGTCCGAAGACGGGCGGCGCTACGGCATACAGTTTCACCCGGAGGTGGCGCACACCCCGCGCGGCAAGGAGATTCTCCACAATTTCGTGCACAGGATTTGCGGGTGCGCGGGCGATTGGACGATGCGCTCCTTCATCGAGGAGGCGGTCGAGCGCATCAGGGTGCAGGTGGGGCCGAGGCGCGTGGTGTGCGGTCTCTCGGGCGGCGTGGATTCCTCCGTCACAGCGATGCTCGTCAAAGAGGCGATAGGCGAGCGGCTCACCTGCATCTTCGTGGACAATGGCCTGCTCAGAAAAAACGAGGCCGAACAGGTTGTGGAGACCTTTGGCGACAGGCTCAACCTCGTGCATGCGGACGCGAGCGGGGAATTCCTGAGCGCGCTTCGCGGCGTCACCCACCCCGAGGCCAAGAGAAAGCGGATCGGCGAGATATTCATCCGCGTATTCGAGCGCGAGGCGGGCAGGCTGGGCGACGTGAAGTTCCTGGCCCAGGGTACGCTCTACCCCGACGTCATCGAGAGCATCTCGTTCAAGGGGCCTTCGGCGACCATAAAGAGCCACCACAACGTGGGTGGACTGCCCAAATGGATGAGGCTTGCGCTCATCGAGCCCCTGCGCGAACTGTTCAAGGACGAGGTGCGTGAGGCGGGCGAGGAGTTGGGACTGCCCCGCGAGATGCTCTGGCGGCACCCGTTTCCCGGTCCCGGCCTCGCCGTGCGCGTTCTGGGCGAGGTGACGGAGAAGCGCGTGAAAACCTTACAGGAGGCGGACGCCATTTTCATCGAAACGCTCCGCAAGCACGATCACTACTACAAGGTCTGGCAGGCGTTCGCCGTGCTGTTGCCCGTCAACACCGTGGGCGTGATGGGCGATGCGAGGACGTATGAGAACGCTCTCGCGCTCCGCGCCGTCACCAGTCAGGACGGGATGACGGCGGACTGGGCCAGGTTGCCTGCGGATTTACTGGCCGAGGTCTCATCGCGCATCATCAACGAGGTGCGCGGCGTGAACCGCGTGGTGTACGACGTCTCCACTAAGCCGCCGGGCACGATTGAGTGGGAGAGAGTGGAAAGCAAGGAAAGTCAAGCAATAAATCCAATAGGTAAAGAAGAAATTACTTTTTCTTTTTCTTCACCAACTGGATTTTGTCGATATCCAGGATGGAGATTCTCTCGCCGGTCGCTTCTTCGTCGCCGGGCCGGTAAACCCCGAATTTGAAATGCGGCTCACCGCATGGGTCAACACCAAAATCTCCCTCGTCTATGATCTTTTCATCATTGAAATAGAGGTTGTAATACGATTCCGTGAATATAACTTCCAGCTTCACGTTTACCCATTTCCCGATTACTTCATTGATGTGAACCTTTCTTTTCAAGGGCTGCGCCCAATGCTTGGGCGTGAAATGTCCATATGAAAATTTGAACATCATTGGCGGGCCGACTCTGCAACCTGCAACAGATTGGTGCATTTGAAAAAAGTCTTCTCTTGGGTAGGAAAATCCCTTTACGAACCGAACCTTGAAGGTCAACGTATAGTCTGTATTTTTCGCCAACGTACTCGCCTGTTTTATTTCCGCACGCTCCCAGTATGGCGCGCCGTGCCTCTGTATACCGTCGGTGCCGCATCCTCCTACTTGCTTGTTTTTCAGCGTGAAACGCAGGAACGTCTCTTTTCCTTCCGTTACCCATCGAACGGAAGAGGATTCCGGGAGGCCGCAGTTGTCGTAAAACTCGATGTTCCAGTCTTTGTCCTGATAGGTTGTCCTGCCGCCCGTGTCGAAATACCTTGCGGACGAAACCATGTCGGATGAAGTTTTACATCCCGCCAAAAAGACGATAATAATCAGGAGAAGGAATTTGCGCATTTTTTCTTCTTTTTCATCGAGTATCCAGGATGGGAATCCAATCCTGAATCTTACATGTTTTGAATGAAGATGCAAGAAAAACGATGGAGCAGTTACATGTATAATTCTTTTAGATTCAGCGAGTTATAACAAATCAGCCCGTTCTTTTCTTGGTATAGCCCGTCGCCGCGCATGAAGTTTTCCAGAGGAGTCGGAAAAATATGTATCGCAAGTTCAAGACCTCGCTCGCAGTGGTTCCGCTCTTTTTCCTGACTTCGCTTCTCGCAGGGGCGAGCGCCCATGCCCATGAGGCGAATTACCCTCACTTTCACGTTGCCCAGGGCGGCCACGGGGAGAAAGGGCATGGGCATCGGATGCACAAATCCAGTGGGTCCGGGATGAAGAAAGGTCATGTGCGCGGGATGAAGCATTCCGTCAAAGTGATTCCCCCAGGCTACAAGAACCCGCCGAGCCTAAAGATACGCCTCGTAAAGGACGCCCACACCAAAGGGGCGCTCAATCTGTTCCTCGACCTCAAGAACTTCCGCTTCGCAACCGAAGAGGTGAACAAGACTTCGAAGATCAACGAGGGCCACGCGCATCTGTACGTAAACGGCAAGAAGCTGACGCGGCTGTATGCGGCTTCCTTTTTCATGGATAAGCTGCCAAAGGGTAATCTGGAGATAAGGGTCACGCTGAACACGAATTTGCACGAAGACCTGAGTTATCAGGGAAGGCCCGTTCAGGACGTCGTGGTGCTCAAGGATTTCAACAACTAGGCACATGGAGACGAGACCTTGCTGATATGGACGCATTTCATTCTGGCGGTGCTGGCGATCGGCCTGGGCCTCGTCAATCTGGCGTCTGCGAAGGGAACGCCCAGGCACCGGGTCATCGGCTGGTGCTGGATAATCGTGATGACCTACGTCACAGTTTCATCGTTTTGGATACGCGAGCTCAACGACGGCGATTTCAGCTGGATTCACCTGCTGACGATCTGGACGATGTTCTGCATGGTGGTCGCGATAGTCTCGATACGGCGGGGAAACGTGCGGAGGCACGCGGCTTTCATGACGGGCACGATGATAGGCGCCTTCATCGCGGGCGGGTTCGCCATGTTGCCCGGCAGGTTCATCAGCCAGCTATTCGGGTATGGCGGGTGAGCCGCCGCGAGCGCGAATGCGCCCAGCTAAGAAAGTAAAAAGATGACGGCGGCAGGCCCAAGGATGTAAACTGAAAGAACTGCGCTGACTCCAAGGCCGCACCGGCTACACCGAACGTCTTACGCAGCAATGGCACGCCCGTATTAAAAACCGCCCCCGGGGAATCGACATGCCGTCTCCATTCGTTCATCTGCATCTACACTCCCAGTACAGTCTCCTGGACGGCACCACGCGAATCGGCGATCTGGTGCAGCGCGCCGCCGAACTCGGCCAGCCCGCCGTGGCCCTCACCGACCACGGGAACATGTTCGGCGCTGTGAAGTTCTACGAGGCGGCGAAAAAGGCGGGCGTGAAGCCGATCATCGGCTGCGAGGTGTACGTGGCCCCCGGCAGCCGGTTCGACAAGGGGTCCACGAACGGCGGCGGGCGCGCCTACCACATGCTGCTGCTCGCGCAGAACCAGACGGGCTACAACAATCTGTGCGAACTGGTCACGCGGGGCTTCACCGAAGGCATGTATTATTTTCCCAGGATTGACCGTGAACTCCTCGCCCAGCATGCCGAGGGCCTCATCTGCACGTCCGCCTGCCTGCGCGGGGAGGTGAACGACCACCTCCTGCATGGCCGCGAGGAGGCGGCGCGCGAGGCGGCCGGGTTTTATAAGGATCTCTTCCCGGGCCGCTACTACCTCGAACTCCAGGACCACGGCATGGAGGAGGACAAGCAGGTCATCCCGAGAATCATCGCCCTCTCCAGGGAGATGGACCTGCCCCTCGTCGCCACCAACGACGTGCATTATCTGGACAAGGGAGACCACAGCGCCCAGGAGGTGCTCATCTGCATCCAGACGGGCAAGACCTTGAACGATCCCAACCGCATGACGATCAAGAGCGAGGAGTACTACCTCAAAAACGCAGAGGAGATGGAGGCGCTCTTCGGCGAAGTGCCCGAAGCCCTCGCCAACACGCTCGCCATCGCCGAGCAATGCGATTTCGAGTTCACCTTCGGCGCGGCCCACTACCCGGATTTCGAGACCCCCGACGGGGCCGACAAGAAGGAATACCTGAGGCGCACCGCGGAGGAGGGGCTCGCGGGCAGACTCGCGCAGTTCGGAATCGAGGGCGCCGAGGCGGAGCGCTACCGCGAGCGCCTCAAGATGGAACTCGAAGTCGTCAACAGCCAGAATTACGAGGGTTATTTCCTCATCGTCTCCGACTTCATCCGCTACGCCAAGGAGCAGGGCATCCCCGTGGGTCCGGGCCGGGGCTCGGCGGCCGGCAGCCTGGCCGCCTACGCGCTTGGCATCACGGGCATCGACCCGCTCAGGTATTCCCTTCTCTTCGAGCGGTTCCTGAACCCGGAGCGCATCAGCCCGCCCGACGTGGACATCGACTTCTGCATGGATCGCCGCGACGAGGTCATCCGCTACGTGCAGGAGAAATACGGGCGCGATAACGTGTGCCAGATCATCACCTTCGGGAGCATGCTGGCGAAGGGCGTCCTGCGCGACGTGGGCCGCGTCATGGACATGCCCTACGGCGAGGTGGACCGCATCGCCAAGCTGGTGCCCAATGAACTCAAGATCACCCTGGATGACGCGATGAAAAAAGAGCCGCGCCTGCGCGACACCGTGGCGCGCGACCCGAAGGTGGGCGATTTGATGGGAACGGCCAGGAAGCTCGAAGGCAACATCCGCCACGCGGGAACGCACGCGGCGGGTGTGGTCATCGCGCCGTCGAAGCTCACCGACTTCGTGCCGCTTTACAAGGCCTCTGGCGGCGAGATGATGACCCAGTTCGACATGAAGGACATCGAGGAGCTGGGTCTCCTCAAGATGGATTTCCTGGGTCTCAAGACGCTCACGGTGCTCGAGCGCGCCGTGAACCTCGTGCGCGGCGGAGGAGGGGAACTCGACCTCGAGACGCTGACCCTTGATGATGCGGCGACTTACCGCCTGCTGGCCGAAGGGAAAACGACCGGCATATTCCAGCTCGAAAGCCGGGGCATCCGCGAGTATCTCAGAAAGCTCATCCCCACGACGTTCGAGGATCTGATCGCCATGGTGGCGCTCTACCGGCCCGGCCCGCTGGAGAGCGGCATGGTGGATGCGTTCATCGCGAGAAAACACGGGCGCGAGAAGATCGATTATTTCTTCGACGAGCTTCAGACCATCCTCGAGGGCACCTACGGCGTCATGGTCTATCAGGAACAGGTCATGCAGATCTCGAACGCGCTCTCGGGGTTCTCCCTGGGCCGCGCGGACGTGCTGCGCAAGGCGATGGGAAAGAAAAGCCAGAAACTCATGGCCGAGCAGCAGGCCGACTTCGTGGATGGGGCCGCCGCGCGCGGCCACGACAGGAAAAAGGTCCAGTCCCTGTGGGACCAGATCGATAAGTTCGCGGGCTATGGCTTCAACAAGAGCCACAGCGCGGCTTACGCCCTCATCGCCTACCGCACGGCGTACATGAAAACGCACCATCCGCACGAGTTCATGTCGGCGCTTCTCACGTGCGACAGGGAGAACGCCGACAAGGTCATCAACGACATCGCCGAGTGCCGGAGCATGAAGATTCCCGTGCTCCCGCCGGACGTGAACGCCAGCCAGAAAGATTTCACGGTCGAGCGGGAGGCCATCCGCTTCGGCCTGGCCGCCGTGAAGAACGTGGGCGAAGGGCTGGTGGACGCCGTTTTGGCGAGCCGGAACGAGGAGGGGCCGTTCAGGGACCTGGGCGATTTCTGCAGGCGCGTGGAGCATCGGCATCTGAACCGGCGGGCGCTCGAGAGCCTCATCAAGGCGGCCGCCTTCGATTCTCTGGATGTGGGACGCGCGCAGGCTACGGCGTCGCTCGATATCGTGCTTGAAGCCGCGATTCGTGAGCAAAAAAGCGTCGCCGTGGGGCAAGGCTCCCTGTTCGGGGGGGAGGATGCCGCCAGGAGCGCGCTTCACCTGCCCGAGGTGGCCGAGTGGGAGGACGGCGAACGATTGGCCAGCGAGCGCGAGGTGCTGGGCTTTTACGTTTCTGGACATCCGCTCGATGATCACAAGGAGGTCGTCGAGCGATTCGCCAATATCGACACTGTTCGCCTCACCGAGGTGACGAGCGCGCGCAAGCTCAAGATGGCCGGGCTCATCCGCTCCTCGCGGCTGCGCACCACGCGCGCAGGCCGGCGCATGGCGAATTTCGTGCTCGAGGATCAGGTCGGCACGGCGGAAATGACGTTGTTTCCCGACGTATTCGAGAGTTGCCATGAACTCCTCGAGAGCGAAGAACCGGTACTCGTCGAAGGCGTCGCCGAGGTCTCGGACGACGGGGTTCAGGTGGTGGTGCGCGCCATCGAACCTTTGGCCGAGGTGGAGGTGAACCGCGCGAGCAGGGTTCTGGTCGATCTCGAGCCCGGGTGCCGCTCGCCGAATCGCCTGCAATCCATCCGCGATGTGCTGGCCAGGCATCCGGGCAACTGCGCCGTTCACTTCACGCTCAGGTTTCCCGGCAGGGAGGTGCGCATCGAGGCGGGCGAGGAATTCGTGGTGGCGCCGACGGCGGAACTGAGCGAAGAACTCGGGGATCTGGTGGGCGCGGGAGCCGTTCGCTTTGAATAAACCATCCATCAGGGCCGCCTATCTGGGGCGGGTGGCGTTTGGCGAAGCCTGGGACTTGCAAAAACGCCTGTGGACCGAGCGCGCCGGGGGCCGGCTGAAGCAGGATGTTCTTCTCTTTCTGGAACACGACCCGGTGATGACGCTGGGCAAGGGGGGCAGCGAGGCGAACGTGCTTCTGAGGCGTTCTCCCGTCGATGGCGAGGATGTTCCACTCATCCGGATCAACCGGGGCGGCGAAGTGACCTTTCACGGCCCGGGCCAGTTGATGCTTTACGCCATTTGCGATCTTCGCGAATGGGAGCGCGACGTGCACCTCCACTGCAGGCGGCTGGAGGAGGTTTTTCGGCGTTATCTCGATAAAAGAGGGTTTCGCGCCGAAAGAAAACCCGGAAATCCGGGCCTTTGGGTGGATGATGAAAAAATTCTCGCCCTGGGCGTGGGCGCGAGACGCTGGGTGACGATGCACGGGGTTTCGTTCAACGCATCGCCGGACCTGAGATATTTCGGGATGATGCACCCCTGCGGCGAGGTGGGCGGGCGCACGACTTCCCTCGAAAAATTACTGGGGGATTCACCGCCGCTGCCGGAACTCGCGCAGGATTTAACCCCCATTTGCGCGGACGTGTTCGATGCGCATATCACGATGGAAACCGACCCGGCGCGGGTCGTGGGAGAACTTCGAAGTGTTTCATGAACCGGGAGATTCAAGAGGTGGAAAATGGTTCCTCGCCGCGAGTCTGGCGGGCGTTTTCGTGTTGCTCGCCTCAGCGCAGGCGTCCGCAGCCTTGAGTTTTGCCGAATGGGGCTTTACGACCAAGGCGTGGGATCTTCTGAAGAAGGGGGGCTATACGATGATCCCCCTGGGCCTGTGCTCGATCGTCGCGCTCATGGTGACGCTCGAACGCCTCATCTCTTTGAGGCGAAAGAAAGTCCTGCCCGATGCTCTGGTGAGCGCTTCGCAAAGATATTGGCGGAGTGGTGATTTCGAGGGGGCCGCCAGTGTCTGTGGGCGGTTCGACTCTCCGCTCGCGCGCGTTCTGCAGGCGGGCCTGGCGAGGCGGCGCCTGGGGATTGGCGAGATGGAGCGCGCCATGGTCGGCGCGGGCCAGCATGAATCGACCGTTTTGTCGCGCAACCTGCGCGGTTTGGGCGTCATCGCGAACCTCGCACCCATGCTGGGCCTGTTCGGCACCGTTGTCGGCATGATTCGTGCGTTCGACGTCATCAGCCGCGCCGGAACGGGGAACCCGAATCTCGTGGCGGAGGGGATATCCGAAGCGCTTTTGACGACGGCGGCGGGCCTTTTGATAGGCATTCCCGCCCTTGCGGCGTATCACTTTTTCCGTTCTCGAAGCGGCCGTCTCCTGTTCGAGATGGAATCGATCGCTCTGGCGCTTTTGCAGAATCTGGCGGCGCAATCCGGTGAACCCGGCGAGAACACGGGTGATGCGCTCCACGACGACGCGCAGGGCTTCGAGAGCTTGAGTCCGCAGGGCGAGGATATGTGATGCGCTTTCAGGGCGACTCGGAGGAAGACTACAGCCTCCAGCTCACCTCGCTCATAGACGTCGTTTTTTTGCTCCTCATCTTTTTCATGGTTTCCACCTCTTTCGTGGATTTCACCCGCAGACTCGACATCGAACTGCCCGAAGCCAAATCGAGCGCCGAGGTGGTGGAGAAAAAATCGTTTCTCATCGAAGTCGGCGTGGAGAAGCGGATCTCCCTGAACGGGAAAACAGTGCTGCTGGATGACCTCGAAAGCCGGTTGAAAGCGGGCGTCAAGAGCGGGAAGTTCAAGCCCTCTCTCACGATCAAGGCGGACAAGCGCCTCGATTACGGCTACGTGATCAAGGTGATGGGCCTCATCTCCGAGGCGGGCGTTCGCGACATCTCGCTGGCCACGAAATAGCGTCAAAACAGTTTTTGGGCGCGGGTAGTGGCTTCCGGGCTTGATTTTCAGGCTGGAGAAAAAGCGTGAACCAAAGGCGGGCCGATTCCACGGTTTCCATGCCCGGCAAGGCCGAAACCACCACGCGCGTTCTTCTGCTCAGGCATGGCGCGGCCGAGGGTTCGAAAGAGGGGTATTTCTACGGCAGCACTGATGCGCCGCTCCTCGCCGAGGGCGAGGCGCAGGTTCGGGAAGCGGCGGCGCGCGTCCGGGGTTGGCTGATGGAAAGCGAAACGGTCCTTTATGCCAGCACGCTCGCCCGCTCCGTGAGGACGGCGGAAATTCTATCCGAAGCGATGGGGTTGGGGCTTAAGCCCGTAATCGTTCCCGATATCGCCGAGCTTCACTTGGGCGATTGGGAGGGGGAGACGCACGCCAGCCTCAGCGACAAGGAACCAGAGCGTTTGGACGCGCATTACAGGAATTTCGTGTACTCCAAGCCGCCGGGCGGCGGAGAATCCGTGGCCGAACTCGCTGCGCGCGTCTTGCCTGCGTTTCGCGAAATCTGCGCCCGGGAGAAAGAGAAGAACGTCATCATTTGCGCGCATGCGGCGGTGAACCGGGTGATTCTGTGCGATCTGCTGGGCGCTCCGCTCGACAGCTTTTTCCGGCTGGAGCAGGATTTTGCGGCCTTGAACGTCATCGACCTGCACGAAGGCGTGCCCCTCGTCCGCGCGATGAACATTTGACACGCCAAGTGCCTTCAGAGTAGGTATCGCATGGGACAAACCTAACGACGCTTACCGTGAAAAATCACTCAGGATTTTCTTTTCTCGTCGCTTCGGCCATGGCGGGCGACGATCAAGTGGGCAGGCCGCTTTCGTCATACCTGATAATCTCATCGCCGCTTCGCTCGTCTCGCCTCGGCAACCCGGCGCAAAACAGGGCGATGCGGTCCAGTTCATCGGCAAGCGGGGTCCCGCCCTGCATCTTCTCCACCCGGGCCAGTTTCTCCTGTATGGCGCGCTTGACGGCCTTGACCATGGATTCGCCGGTCAGGCTGGCGAGCCTTTTCGCCAGCGCGTGTGTGTCGTCGTCTTTGATGTTGAGTTGCATCGCTTCATCCCCGGTAAAGTCGCAAAAGGGTGTTGATGACCCTTTATCTCCCCCTGAAGGCCTTGATGATCGCCGTACCCTCCGCACCTGCGGCCTTGGTCCATTCGGCGGACATGATTTCGCCGATTTTGGCGAGGTCTGCGGCGAGCCGCTCACCCGGCTTCTGCACGCTCATGCCGCCTGCGGCGAGTTGTTCGAGATAAAAGCCGGTCAACTCGCGCGCCCGCGCCGTTCCCGCCGCTTCGGCCAATAGCGCCGAGGAGCGCAGGCAGTTCTGGGCGTGTGCGTCGAGCGCTTCGAAGGCGCGCTTGCCTGCGAATACGTAGTTGCGCGGCAACCAGGCGCGCGAATCGTAAAAATGGCTCATGCGTTTCCAGAGCTTGTGGTAATAACCGGTCGCGCTCGAAGTGATGAAGGCCTCCACCCTGCCGCTCGCAAGCGCCCGGTCGAGTTCCACGAGTTCAATGTGCACCGAGGGCATTCCGGCGAGAGCAGCGAAACGCGCCGTCGCGGCGTTGTAGGCGCGGAACTTGATCCCGCGCATGTCGGCGACGCCGCCGATTGCGCGCTTGAAGTACATCCCCTGCGGCGGCCAGGGGACGGAGTAGAGCAATACGAGATTCTGCGCGGCGAGAATCTTCGTCAGCCGGCTTCTGGCCGCTCGCCAGAGCCTCTCGGACGCCTCGAAAGACGTGGCCAGAAGCGGCACGGAGTCGAAGCCTAAGACGGCGTTTTCGTTCTGGTGCGCGCTCAGCAGACGCTCGCCGATGGGAGCCTTCCCGGTTTGCACGGCGCGCTTTATCTCGCCCCCCTTGATAAAAGAGCCACCTCCATGCACCACAATATCGAGTTTCCCCCCGGTGCATACATTCACCGCCTTGGCGAAGAGTTTTGCGTTTTGCGTGTGGTAGCTGGCGTTCCCGTACGCCGTCGGCATGTTCCATTTTTCCGCCGCGTGAGCTGTACCCGCCCAAAGGAGCAGGCCCGCGGCCAGTACTGTAAACCGTTTCATTCTCGATTCTCCTGTTGTGTTATCGTCGTGATGGCCATTGAATGAATCAAACGATATACGGAAATACTTATTCTATACTAGAATCGTTCTCAGAGGACCCTCATTTTTTCTGTTATGGAGGGTCCCGTGCAACTCATTGAAAAAATCCGCAAAAAACGCGTTCGCGTATGCGTGATGGGCTTGGGATACGTCGGACTCCCGCTCGCGCTGGAGTTTGCGCGCGCGGGCTATCGGGTCGTCGGTCTGGATTCGGATCCCGGTCGCGTGCGCGACCTGCGAAAGGCGAAGAGCCACATTGGGGATGTTTCTCCCAAAAGCTTGTCTGCGGGGTTGAGCACGAATCGGTTCGAGTTCACTAGCGATGACCGGGCGATTGCGGAGGTCGATGCAGTCAGTATTTGCGTCCCCACGCCGTTGGGGAAGACCCGAGACCCGGATTTATCCTTTATACAATCCGCTGTGGAGAGCATCGGGCGGCACCGACACCGGGGGCAGCTCTACGTGCTTGAGAGCACCTCCTATCCAGGTACTACGGAGGAAATCGTTCTGCCCGTTTTGTCGAAAGAGGGCTGGAATGTGGGCGAGGATTTCTATCTCGCTTTTTCGCCCGAGCGCGTGGATCCCGGAAACGAGCGATACAACACGAGAAACATACCGAAAGTCGTGGGCGGCGTGACGCCAAAGTGCGCCGATTGCGCTTGCGCCTTGTATGAAGGCGCCGTCGATCGGATCGTGCGGGTCACCTCGCCCCGGGTCGCGGAGATGGTCAAGTTGCTGGAAAACACCTTTCGCAGCGTCAACGTCGCCCTGGTGAACGAGGTGGCGAAAATGTGCCATGTCCTCGACCTGGATGTCTGGGAGGTGATCGAGGCGGCGAAAACGAAGCCTTTCGGCTTCATGCCCTTCTATCCAGGGCCGGGTTTGGGCGGGCATTGCATTCCCGTGGACTCCGTTTACTTGTCTTGGAAGGCGCGGCAGGCGGGATTCGAGGCGAGGTTCATCGAACTGGCCGATGAGGTGAATAACTCGATGCCGCAGTTCGTTGTGGAACTCACGGCCAGGGCTCTGAACGCGACCGGTAGGGCGCTTAAAGGAGCGAGAATCCTGCTGGCGGGAGTGACGTACAAGGCGGACGTGTCCGACATCAGAGAGAGTCCCGCCCTCGACGTCTGGCTCCGTCTGGCACGCCTCGGAGCGGTTGTTAGCTATTCGGACCCCTATGTTCCGGAAATCGACGCTCTCCCGATAATGGCACATTCTCAGCCCATCAGTGCCGACTCACTGCGTGAATACGACTGCGTTGTCGTACTCGTGAACCACGAATCACTGGATATAAAGTGCATCCACGCCCATGCAAACTGCATCGTGGATACGCGCAACGCTTTCAAGGATTTCCGTCAAAACGGCCGTTTGTTCAGACTTTGATAGGATCTCCTGCATGTGAAGATTTCTCCTTGAGTCGATTTGATCCATGAAATCAATAAAAACAATAAGATATGTGATGTGCCACATTCTTTGAAAAATCCGCGCGAGGTAGTTGACATCGTCCGGCCATCTGGGGTTTATATACACCTTCGTCTTCTCCAGGGAAGATTCTTTGTCAGCTGAAAGAGAGAAGAGAATCGATGAGAATGTACCAAAAGACCGTCAGCCTCACGAAAGAGCAGGCCAATGCCCAACGCGGCTGGGTGCTGGTGGATGCGAAGGATCAGACCCTGGGGCGTCTTTGCACGCGCGTGGCGACGCTGCTGCGCGGGAAACACAAGCCGGACTGGACGCCCCATGTCGACAACGGCGAATATGTGGTCGTCATAAATGCGGAGCGCATTGTGCTCACGGGCCGCAAGCTTTCGGATAAAAAGTATTACCGCCACTCCGGCTACCCGGGGCATCTCAAGGAGGTGAGCGCGGGGCGCATGCTGGAAACGCATCCTGAGCGTGTGATAGAACACGCCGTGCGGGGCATGTTGCCAAAAAACAAGCTGGGGCGCTCCTTGCTGCAAAAACTCAAAGTATATGCGGGCGATAAACATCCGCATCAGGCGCAACAACCCGAAGCGATTGAGTTGGACTGAACTTCAAGAGGTTTTTGAAATCGACATGGCCACGATACCGAAGCATTACGCCACGGGAAAACGCAAAACAGCCGTCGCGCGCGTCTGGATAGAGCCTGGCGACGGCAGGATTCTGGTCAACAATACGCCGGCGGACGAGTATTTCCTTCGCGACACCTCGCTCATGGTGATCAAGCAGCCCTTCGAGTTGACCGAGACGTGGGGCAGCTACGACGTGCGGGCTACCGTGAAGGGCGGGGGACTCACCGGCCAGGCGGGTGCCGTTCGCCACGGCATTTCAAAGGCCCTGTTGAGCGTGGACCCCGCATTTCGGTCGATTCTCAAAAAAGCGGGTCTCATCACGCGCGATTCCCGCGTCAAAGAGCGTAAGAAATACGGCTTGAAAGGCGCGCGCAAGAGCTTCCAGTTCTCCAAGCGTTGACCACTGCGGTGGTCGTTTCGGGGGCTGGCTTTGCCGGCCCCTTTTTTTGTGCGAAAAAATGGATTGTGGTGGATGTTTATCCTGATGAAGATATGATGTGAATCGCCTAGGATTCTGGAGGAAAAGGAGATGCCGAAAATCGCCGTGGTGGGAGCCACGGGATATACGGGTTTTGAATTGTTGAGGCTTCTCGGGTCCCACGGGGGTGTGGAGGTGATGGCGCTCACGTCCGAGACCTATGCCGGCAAGGGCGTGGATGAGGTGTTTCCCGCTCTCGCTTCGGTTCATGGCGGTGTGCTCGTGAAGTTCGAACTCGCCGTTTGCGAGGGAGCCGACATCGTATTCTGCTGCCTGCCCCACCGGGTGGCGATGAACACCGTACCCTCTTTGCTGGATGCCGGTCTCCGGGTGGTGGATTTTTCCGCCGATTACCGCTTGCGGGATTTCGGCGTTTATGAGGCCTGGTACAAGACGGAGCATACCTCGCCGGAGAGGATAGCGGACGCCGTCTACGGGGTACCCGAACTCTATCGCGAGGAGGTCAAAAAAGCGCGCCTCGTCGCGAACCCGGGCTGTTATCCAACGGGGGCGATTCTGGCGCTGGCCCCGCTTTTAAGGGCGAGGCTCATCAAGCCCGACTCCATCATCGTGGATGCGAAATCAGGCGTTTCGGGAGCGGGCAGAAAAGCGGACCAGAGCCTTCAGTTCAGCGAGGTGAACGAGGGCTTCAAGGCCTATGGCGTGGGGAGCCATCGACATACGCCCGAAATTGAGCAGGAGCTTTCAGTCGCCTTGGGCGAAGCCGTGCAGGTTTCCTTCACCCCGCATCTGGCGCCCATGACCCGGGGTATTCTCTCGACCATCTACGCCGAGGGAGAAGGTGGCGCCGACGCCTTGGCGGTTCGGGGGGCGCGGCGCGACGCCTATGCGGATGGGCCGTTCATCCGCCTGATGCCTGAGGGCGCGTTTCCCAACGTGACACAGGTGGCCGGTTCGAACTATGTGGACATCGGCCTGACGTATGATGAGCGCACCTCGCGCATCATTATTGTCGCGGCGATAGATAATCTGGTAAAAGGCGCGTCGGGATCGGCGGTGCAGAACATGAACCTGATGCTGGGCTTTCCCGAGACGCAAGGTCTCCTTCACCCGGGGTTCTGGATGTGAGCGAACAAGAATTCATGCAGGTCATTGACGGCGGCATTTGTGCAGCCGGAGGAGTCCGCGCCGCTTCGGTGACGGCGGGCATCAAGCCGTCGGGCAAGCCGGATATGGTGCTGCTTGCCTTCGACCCCCCGGCCACTGCCGCAGGCGTTTATACCCGGAACAAGATGTGCGCCGCTCCGGTCACGCTTTGCAGGGAGCGTGTTGGAAAATCGCCTCTTAGAGCGTTTCTCGTCAACAGCGGCAACGCGAACGCCTGTACGGGAGAGCAGGGCTATGTGGACGCCGTGAACCTTTGCGGCGAGGTGGCGGATTCGCTCGATTGCCCCGAAGCGGAGGTCGCCATGTCCTCGACGGGGCTCATCGGCGCCCCGCTCCCTGTGGATGCCATGAAGGCCCAAATCGCGAATCTGGTATCCGGTCTTTCCGCGGATAACGGCCACGAGGCTGCTGTGGGCATCATGACGACCGATACGCGGCCCAAGGAGTACGCCGTTCAGGTGAAAGAACCAGAGGGCGTTTACCGGATTGGCGGCATCACCAAGGGAGCCGGCATGATCGCCCCCGACATGGCGACCATGCTCGCCTACGTCGCGACCGACGCCGCGGTTGCGCAAGCCGACCTCCAGGCCATCCTGCGGGCCGTCGTGCGGAAAACGTTCAACTGCGTGACGATTGACGGCGACACGTCGACGAACGACACGGTGATTCTGGCCGCCACTGGCGCATCCGGTGTGGCGCTCGAATCAGCGGAAGCCCTGGCGCGGTTCGAGGAGGCGCTTTGCCGGGTTTGCAAGGAGCTGGCCTTGTCCATCGTTCGCGACGGAGAGGGCGTCAACAAGGTGGTGGAGGTGAAAATCACGGGCGCGGCCAGCGAGGAGCAGGCGCATCTTGCCGCGAAGTCGGTTTCCGAGAGTCTGCTGGTGAAGACGGCCATTCATGGCGAGATGCCCAACTGGGGCCGGATGTTCGCGGCGGCCGGCTACAGCGGGGCAGACGTGGCGCCTGAGAAGATGTCTCTCAGATTCGGGAGCGTGCAGGTGATGAGTGACGGCGCGCCCGTACCGGGTTGGACCGAGGCGCTGGCTCCCTTGCTCAAGCAGCGCGAATACGGCCTCGAACTGGGCCTGGGGGTCGGTGATGCGGAGGCTGTGTTCTGGACGACGGATTTGAGCGCGGAATACGTCCGGTTCAACGCGGACTACAAGACTTGAACGCATTGGATTCGGCGACTTGAATCGTCCCGGTTCTTATGAGACATTCCATGCGCCGAACGGTGGCGGACGCCGTGGCGGCGGAGTCGGTCGGCGAATTACTCGAATAAAATCAAATGCTTGAAAATTCGGCCTCATCCGCCATGAGGCTGGCAGGGCCCCCCTCGATGAAAGGCGGGGCAAAAGGAGTGTTCCCGTGAACCCGATTACATTGAGAGAACTGCTGGAAGCCGGCGCCCACTTCGGGCACCAGACCATCCGATGGAACCCCAAGATGCGCCCTTATATCTTCGGCGCGCGAAACGGGATTTACATCATCGACCTTCAAAAAACCCTCAAGTTGTTCAACGCCGCCCGGGAGGTGATTCGCGATATTGCGGCGAAGGGCGGCAAGGTGCTTTTTGTGGGGACGAAACAACAGGCCCAGGAAATCGTCATGGAAGAGGCCCGGAGCGTGGGGATGCCCTACGTCACCCAGCGCTGGCTCGGCGGGACGCTCACGAACTTCTCGACGATCAAAAACTCGATTGCGCGCCTTCTCGATCTGGAATCGATGAAGAATGACGGCACCTTCGAGCTTTTGGCGAAAAAAGAGGCCGTCAGGCGCGAGAAGGACATGGCTCGCCTCGAAAAATTTCTGGGCGGCATCAAGCATATGGACAAGTTGCCGCAAGCCATGTTCGTCATTGATACGGGCCATGAGTACAACGCCATTCGCGAGGCCAGGAAACTGGGGATTCCCGTTATCGCTGTAGTAGACACGAATTGCGACCCCGACGGGGTGGATCACGTCTTGCCTGGTAATGACGACGCCTTGCGATCGATTCGCTTCTTCGTGTCGCGGGTTGCGGAGGCCGTCGCTGAAGGCGTCACCCTGCGCAAGGAGACGGGGGCCGAGGATGTCGAAGCCGTCGTCGCGTCGGGTGACACGGTAGCGGCGGAGATGATGGCGGCTGCCGCGACAGGCGGCGGGGAAACGAAAGCGGAAAAATAACCATTATATTTTCAGTAACAGCCGGATTTCATGAGGAGAGGTTCAGGGCATGGAAGTTACCGCTCAGATGGTCAAGGAGTTGAGAACCCGCACCGGTGCGGGCGTCATGGATTGCAAGGAAGCCCTCAAGGAGAATGAGGGGGATTTTGAAGAGGCGGTGCGTTATTTGCGGGAAAAAGGACTTTCCAGCGCCGCCAAAAAGGCAGGGCGTACGGCGAGTGAGGGGCAGGTATACGCTTCCCTCGGAGAAGACGGGCGCATGGGCGCCATCGTCGAGGTGAATTGCGAGACCGATTTCGTGGCCCGCACGGAGGATTTTCAGGCGCTTCTCGAAACCGTCGCGAGCCACGTGAAGGACAATGGAGGAGAAAATCTCGCCGAGGCGTTGAAAGAGGTGACCACGGAGTCTATCGCCAAACTGGGCGAGAACATCGTCGTCGCTCGCGGGGAGCGTCTCACCTTGGGAAACGGCGACTCGGGCAAGGTGGTTTCCTATATTCATCCAGGCGGCCGGATAGGCGTTTTGCTTGAGGTGAAATGTGAAACGCCCGGGAATGCGGGTGATGCCGCATTTATCGAGACTGCGCGCGATTTGGCGATGCACATTGCGGCGAGCAGCCCCCAGTTCCTCTCCGAGGATCAGGTGCCGGAAGTGGTTCTCCAGAGTGAGCGCGAGATTCTTCTGGCCCAGCAGAAGGATTCCGGAAAGCCCGAGAACATTCTGGAGAAAATCGTCGAAGGGCGCATCAAGAAGTACAAAAAAGAGATTTGCCTGCTCGATCAGCCGTTCGTCAAGGACCCCGACAAGACGGTTCAAGCGTATCTCAAGGATAGAAGCGCAGAGTCGGGAGAGGATATTCGGGTTTCTTCTTGGGCTCGCTTCCAACTCGGCGAACTTTCCGCGTCGGATGATGGGTAGGCCCTTCTGACGCATGATTCGCACCGCCCGTTGTCATTGGCTTGAAATTATTGGGGATGTCCATGCGCGGCGACCTGCGATTCAAGAGGATCCTGCTCAAACTCTCAGGCGAAGCCCTGGGAGGAGAACTTCAGTACGGGATCGACCATAACGTCGTTGACGACATAGCGCAGGAAATCCATGAAATCCATACGATGGGAGTAGAAGTCACCATCGTCGTGGGTGGAGGGAACATCTTCCGGGGCGCCGCCGCCGCCGCTGCCGGGATGGAGCGCACAAACGCCGACTATATGGGCATGCTCGGCACGGTCATCAACGCGTTGGCCCTTCAGCACGCTCTCGAAAAGGCGGGACTCGCCACGCGCGTCCAGAGCGCTATACACATGGCCGAATTGTGCGAGCCCTACATCAGAAGGCGTGCGATCCGCCACATGGAAAAAGGACGGGTCGTCATTTTCGCCGGCGGCACCGGAAATCCCTACTTCACAACGGACACCACCGCGAGCCTCAGAGCCATAGAAGTGGGTGCGCAGTGCATTCTCAAAGCCACGAACGTGGATGGTGTTTTCTCCGCCGACCCCCACCAAGACGATACGGCCGAGTTCATCGATCAGTTGACGTATATCGAGGTGCTCAATCGCCAACTCGCCGTCATGGACACCACCGCCGTGAGCTTGTGCATGGACAATAATTTGCCCATTATTGTCTTTAACCTGCTAAAGCCCGGCAACATCCGCCGCGTAGTGGAGGGCAAGCAGGTGGGGACCTTGGTGAAGGCCGCCGAGGTTTGATGCGTTGCGGATCGTGTCTACCCGAATTCAGCACGCGCGAGGATTTGACCAAGGGTGTGGGATGATGATCTTGTGTTTGTAACACAGGGGGAGATGGTTCATGGATGAGGTTCTCGCCGCGTTAAGGAATAGAATGCAGTCCACGTTGGAGTCATACAAGTCCGAAATTGCCCGTGTGCGAACCGGTCGCGCTTCCACGAATCTCATCAGTGGCGTGATGGTCGACTACTATGGTATGTCCACGCCGCTGAATCAGCTTGCCACCCTGAACGTGCCCGAACCTCAACTCATCATCGTTCAACCTTTCGACATTAACTCGCTGGGCGACATCGAAAAGGCGATTCAATCGGCGGAGTTGGGCCTGAATCCTTCGAACGACGGCAAGATTATCCGCGTGCCGGTGCCGGCGCTCACGGAAGAACGCCGCAAGGAGATGGTGAAACTGCTCAAGAAGATGACCGAAGAACACAAGGTAGCGCTTCGCAACATTCGGCGCGATGGCAACGATGACATGAAAAACCTCGAGAAGAGCAAAGAGATTACCGAGGATGGCCTCAGAAAAGGACAGGGGGATGTCCAGAAGCTGACCGATCAGTTCGTCTCCGAATTGGACGACTTGCTTTCGGCAAAAGAGAAAGAGATTCTTGAGGTCTAGTTTATCACCGGAGCGCGTATGGAATCTCGCATCGACCCACGCATCGATCTCGAGCGGCTCCCGCGCCATATCGGCGTTATCATGGACGGCAACGGCCGCTGGGCCCAAAAGCGGTTCCTCCCCAGAGTCGCCGGCCACCGGGAGGGCGTGAAGTCCGTCGACAAGGTGGTGGCGCATGCGCGCCGCATCGGCGTCAAGGCCCTCACCCTGTACAGTTTTTCCCTGGAGAACTGGAACAGACCCAAAGACGAAGTAGACGCGCTCATGGATATTCTGGCGGATTACCTCGAGCGCGAACTTCAGAGGATGCTCAGGGAGGGCATCCGTTTCAACACGATCGGGCACGAAGAGGATTTGCCCTTGTTTGCGCAGGAAATTGTCCAGCGCGTGAAGGAGCAGACGGCAGATCAGGACGGAATGGTTTTGACCTTGGCATTGAGCTACGGCGCACGCCGGGAAATTACTGACGCGGCGAGAGCTATATCCCGGGAAGTGCAAAAAGGCATTCTTCAGCCCGAGGAAATCGATGAGAATGACATCGAACGCCATCTGTACACGGCGGATTTGCCCAAGCTCGACCTCTTGATCCGAACCAGCGGCGAACTCAGGCTTTCCAACTATCTTCTTTGGCAGGCGGCGTATGCGGAATTGTATTTTACGGATATCAAGTGGCCGGAATTCGCAGAACGCGAACTCGAAGACGCCATACTCGCCTATCAGTCCCGGGTGCGGAAATTCGGTCTCACCGAGGAGCAGTTCACGACTCGGAGAAACTAGGTTTTGACCCGCCTCATAAGCGCCCTGGTGCTCGCAGTACCCATTCTCGCCGTCTTGTTTTTTACCTCTTCGACCATTTTTCTCTGTGTGGTGCTTCTGCTCGTTTTTCGCGCAGGCTGGGAATTCCAGACCCTTGTCAACCTGTGCGGGTGGCGCGTGAGAGCATGGGAAGGAGCCCTGGATGCCTGTGCATTTGTGCTCGCCTTGTGGGTGGGTGGCGTTTTGCCGGTTTTGGTCCTCGCCGTTATCCTGCTTCGAGTCTTCCTCAAAGCGTTTTCATACCAAGCCTTTCGAGAAAGCCTTTCCTTGACGGCGGTTTCGTTTCTCGGCGTGATTTGGGTGGGCGGCGCAGGTGGTTTTATCGCGCTTATCAGGACTTTTCCTGGTGGCATGGAGGCTATCTTCTTTTTGTTCGTCATCGTCTGGGCGAACGATATCGCGGCGATGTTCACAGGCAAGACGTTGGGGAAAAGAAAATTGGCGCCTAAAATCAGCCCCGGGAAAACCCTGGAGGGCGCAATCGGGGGAATCCTCGCGGGCGTGCTCGTCGGCGTGCTTACTACGCTCTGTATGGATGTTCCCGGGGTCGACCCGTGGCTCGCGATTCCTGTTTCAGTATGTATCGGGCTGTTCGCGCTGATAGGGGATTTGGGTGAATCGATCCTGAAGCGCGCAGCCGGGGAGAAAGACGCGTCGGACATCATTCCGGGTCATGGGGGCCTGCTCGATAGAATTGATGGTTTGCTCATGGCGGGTCCTGCGTTTTATGGTTACTTGTATTGGGTACGGTTTTGAGTCACCGCGCATCGGGGGTGAGCGTGTAATGGAGCGGCGAAAAATCTCCATATTGGGTTCTACCGGCAGCATCGGGGAAAACGCTCTTGATGTTGTGGCGCAGTTTCCCGACAGAATCGATGTGGTGGCGCTTGCCGCCGGAAGGAACTGGGAGCGGCTCGTTGAGCAGGCGAAGCGGTTTCGGCCTGATATTGTATCTGTGGCCGATGATAGGGACGCGACGCGTGTTGCGGGTGCGCTCTCTACCAAAATCAAGGTGCTTTCGGGGGAGGAGGGTTTGAGGGAAGTGGCCGCGGGTGCGGGCGCGGGCCTCGTTGTATCCGCCTTGGTGGGCGCGGCAGGACTCCCGCCCACGCTTGCCGCCATCGACGCAGGCGCCTCGATCGCGCTTGCGAACAAAGAAGTGCTGGTCATGGCGGGGGAGCTTGTGATGTCGCGCGTTTCGGCTCTTGGAGTCGAATTGCTCCCGGTCGATAGCGAGCATGCGGGCGTGGCGCAAGCGCTGGCCGACAGGCCACAGTCCCAGGTGGAGCGGATCGTGCTTACGGCGTCGGGCGGACCTTTTCGGAACCATTCGATCGCGGCGATGAAGAAAGTGTGCCTTGAAGAGGCATTGAATCATCCGAACTGGAAAATGGGGCCCAAGATAACGATAGATTCCGCGTCCATGATGAACAAAGGTTTTGAAATCATCGAGGCGCGCTGGCTGTTCGGTCTGAAGCCGGAACAAGTGGACGTGCTGGTTCACCCGCAAAGCATCGTGCACGCCATGGTGGAATTCGTCGACGGGAGCTACATGGCGCAAATGAGCATGCCCGACATGCGGATTCCCATCGCACAGGCCATTTTTTCTCCGGAAAGGTTGCCCATCGAGGCGCCGAGACTCGATTTGGGGCAGATTGGTTCCCTGACGTTCGAAGCGCCGGATACGGAGCGATTTCCCTGCCTCACTCATGCGAAAGACGCGATGCGCGAAGGAGGAACGGCCCCCGCCGTCCTCAATGCGGCGAACGAGATTGCCGTCGCTTCGTTCCTGTCGGGCGCATCGAAATTCATGGATATACCGGATGTGGTGGGAGCGGCATTGCAGGCTCACGAGAAGATGAAGGCGGATGATTTGGAGACGATTCTGGAGGTGGATCGCTGGGCGAGAGAGTACGCCTCCTCCCGGCTGAACGGAACCCTCATAAGCCAGTAAAGTCAATGAGCCATCAAGACGAGAGCGAGGCCTTGCCCCGGCTTGTCGCCACGTTGGGCGGACTTGGGCTGGTTCCTGTGGCCCCGGGTACGGTCGCTTCTCTCGTCGCCGTTGTGGCGTATTTTCTGTTTTATCAGATCAACCCCTATGTTCCCCTCTTGCTTCTGTTCTTTCTGATCCCCGTCGCCGTATGGGGGTCCGGTAAATATGAAGCGAGTACAGGCCGGCAAGACCCCCCGGAAATCGTCGTGGATGAATGGGTGGGCCAGTTTATCTGCTTCATCGGGGTCGAGCCGAGCCTGAGCGCTCTGGCAGCGGGCTTTTTCCTTTTTCGTATTTTTGACATTATCAAGTTGCCGCCGGTTCGACGCCTCGAAGAGCTGCCGAATGGCGTGGGCGTCGTGGCGGACGACGTCGCCGCGGGAATTCTTGGCTGGGTAATCTTGTCCGGTTTGTCGTACTTGGAAGTGGTTTGATTTCCGGGGAGTACAGGGAAATGGCGGAGTCCGTAGAAGAGTGGCTCGGGGCGTATCTAAGTGATAAAGGCTGGCGCATCGCCACGGCGGAGAGTTGCACGGGCGGCCTCATAGCCAGCCGCATCACCGATATTTCCGGAAGTTCCGCTTATTTTGAGCAGGGTTTCGTCACCTATAGCAACGAAGCGAAAATGACGCTTCTGGGCGTATCGAAAGATATCGTGGCGACCGAGGGCGGGCCGGGAGCGGTGAGCGAAGCCTGCGCGCGCGCCATGGCGGAGGGTGCTCGTGCGGCGACGGGGAGCGAAGTCGGACTCTCCGTTACGGGCATTGCCGGTCCCACGGGGGGAACTCCCGAGAAACCGGTGGGAACGGTGTATATGGCCGTCGCCACGCTTTCCGGCACTACTTGCCGTCATCACCTGTTCGAAGGCTCCCGTCTGGAAGTGAAGGCCCAGACGGCGCAGGCTGCGCTCGATATGGCGCGCGATGCCCTGGAGGTGTGCGGCTGAAAAGAAATAATGCACGAGATTTTACATTATCCACGTGAAGCTGGCGTTCTCGCGATTCGGTGGATGTCGCCGGTCCTGTGAAGGAGATTCTCCATGCGCGCGTTTTTGGCGATTCCGTTCAGCCCGGATGAACACGAAAAGCTGGAATCGCTTCAAGAATCGCTTGCCACAATGCCGGCTCTTGATGATTTCCGCTGGATGAGGCCGAAGAACATCCATATCACACTGCGTTTTTTGGGCGACATTGAGGATGCGCAGGCCGAGGTAGCCGCAGAGGCGCTGCGCCGTGCGGGCGAGGGTGCCTCTGCTTTCGATATTTCGGTCGATCGTTTTGGCGTTTTCCCGCATCTCAAGCGTCCCAACGTGCTCTGGGCGGGGCCCTCGGAATTGCCGGAACCACTGGCAAAACTCGAGTCCCATCTTTCTCGTTATCTGGCCGAAGCGGGGTTTCCCCCCGGCGAAGGACGATTCCGCCCGCATTTAACGATAGCCCGCCGCCGGTCCAGCGACCGCCCACCGGCAGGACTCGAGGGAGAGCTTGAAATCGCCGAACAGCGATGGTTGACGCCCCCTCTCTTCTGCCGTGCGCGCGAGGCGGTCTTGTTCAGGAGCGAACTCAACCCCTCTGGCGCCATTCACAGCGTGCTGGAAAAAGTGACTTTTCACTAGGCGCGGCTGGCGGTTCACCCGCCTCGTGGCGTCTGATACCACCCGGAACTACAAGCGCTGAAAATCCGCCAACTTGTATTGAAGCACTTTTTTCGATGAATACAGGGGTCAACCTTAACGATGTGTGGAACCCACCAAAGAATTGTATTTTGCTCATGAACACCCCATTCTCGCCCGCAATTAGAGGGGGAAATAGCTTTCTTATAAGAATTTTCGCTTTTTATACTTGATCTGCGAGGCTGTTTCACGTATATTTAGCGAAAATCAACCACCGCCGTAGTTGGGAACCATGGATAGACAAGGGAATGGGGTTTTCTCCACAAAAGCACGTTTGGAAGTAGTGGTGTTTGCCGTATTGCAGAAAATGGATCGATCCCCTACATTCACTCTATGTCCGCCATCGCCCGAACCGGTGCGCATTCCTCCATCCAAGGGAGTTTTCCGATGAACCTCAAAAACGGGTCCCCCTCCGAGAAATCCGAGAACCCGCAAGGGCGTGAGCGCCGTGAAAAGGCGCTGGACATGGCATTCAACCAGATCAACCGCCAATTCGGCAAAGGCTCCATCATGCGCCTGGGCGAAGGGCCGGGCGTGGAGGCGATTCCGGCCATTTCTACGGGTTCGGTATCGCTCGACGCCGCCCTGGGCTGCGGAGGCGTGCCGCGCGGACGCATCGTGGAGATATTCGGCCCCGAGTCCTCGGGCAAGACGACCATCGCGCTGCAAATCATCGCGGAAGTGCAGCGGGGCGGCGGAATGGCCGCCTTCGTGGATGCGGAACACGCGCTGGATCCGATTTACGCCAAGGCGCTCGGTGTGCAGACGGACAACCTCATCGTCTCCCAGCCCGATACGGGCGAGCAGGCCCTGGAGATAGCCGAGATTCTGACGAGCAGCGGCTCGCTCGACGTGGTCGTCATCGACTCCGTGGCCGCTTTGGTGCCCAAGGCGGAACTCGAAGGAGACATGGGGGACCACCACGTCGGCCTCCAGGCGCGGCTCATGAGTCAGGCGCTTCGCAAGCTCACGGGCGTGGTGCACCGCAGCAACACGTGTTTCATCTTCATCAATCAGATTCGCATGAAAATCGGCGTGATGTTCGGGAATCCGGAAACCACTTCAGGCGGAAACGCGCTTAAATTCTACTCCTCCGTGCGCCTGGACATCCGGCGCATCGCCGCGATCAAGGAAGGTGAGAACAATGTTGGCAACAGGACGCGGGTGCGCGTGGTGAAGAACAAGCTCGCTCCCCCGTTCCGCACGGCGGAATTCGACATCATGTTCGGGCGTGGCGTCTCAAGAGAAGGCGACGTGCTCGATTTGGCCGTCGAAAAAGGCATCGTCGCCAAGACGGGGGCATGGTATTCCTACGGCGAGGAGCGCATCGGCCAGGGGCGCGAGAACGTGAAGCGATTCTTGAGCGAGAACGCGGATATTTTCTCGGAAATCGACGGTCAGGTACGCGCCGCCGTCGGAATCGGCGCGCCGAAAGCGGTTGCAGAGGCTAAAGAGACGCCCCAGGCGCAGGCGGCGACGCCGAAATAAGAGACGGAAACGCTATGATCAGCGAGCCTTGAATCGTGGGTCCAGGTAATTCCGCAAGCAGTCTCCGACCAGATTGGTCGCCATCACCGTAATTGTTATGGCAAGACCGGGAAAAGTAACAATCCACCCGGACACAGCAATATAAATGCGCCCTTCGCTCAAAAGGCCGCCCCGGGTTGGTGTCGGCGGCGGCACGCCCAGCCCAAAAAATTGAGTCCAGCTTCGATGACGTCATACGCCCCAGAAAAAGGGAGCCTATGATAATGATGGGGCCATGACGTTGGGAAGGATATGGCGAAAAATAATACGGCTGTGGCTGCTGCCGTAATCCGCCGCGTCAGGCGTCGCCGACGATGACCAGCAGATCCTTGGTGTCGACCGTGGTGCCGACCGGCGCAACGACCTTCTGGACACCGCCGCTCCGTTCGGCGCGGATCACGGTTTCCATCTTCATCGCCTCAATCGCCACCAGCACGTCGCCCTCGTTGACCGTCTCGCCCTCACCAAAGAACACCTTGGTCACCATCCCCGGCATCGGCGCGCCGACGTGGCCCGGATTGCCTTCCTCGGCCTTGGGCAGCGCCATGACTGCGGCGGCGGCGCTGCGGTCGGCGACGCGCACCGTCCGGGGCTGCCCGTTCAACTCGAAGAAGACCGTGCATTCGCCCTTCTGGTCGGTCTCGCTACGCGCGACATAGCGGATGAACAGGGTGCGCCCGCGCTCGATGTCGACGGCGATCTCCTCGCCCGGCTCCATGCCGTAGAAATATACCGGTGTCGGCAGCACGCTGACGTCGCTGTAATCGCGACGCGCGGCGGCGTAGTCGGTGAAAACCTGCGGATACATCAGCCAGGAGGCGAACTCGGCATCGCTGATCGGACGCTGGGCCTTCTTTTCTGCTTCCTCGCGTCCGGCTTCGAGGTCGGCGTCGGGCAGCACCGAGCCGGGCCGCACGATGATCGGCTCCCTGTCTTTGAGGATCTTCTCCTGCAGGGCGCGCGGGAAGCCCCCATGCGGCTGCCCCAGCTCGCCCGCGAACAGCGAGACCACGGATTCGGGAAAGGCGATCTCACGCTCGGGGTCGGTCACGTCTTCGGGCGTTAGCCCGCCCGTCACCATCATCAGCGCCATGTCGCCGACCACCTTGGAGGAGGGCGTAACCTTCACGATGTCGCCGAACATGCGGTTGACCTCGGCGAAGGCCCGCGAGACCTCCGGCCAGCGCTGGTTGTCGATACCCAGCGCCCGCGCCTGCTCGCGCAGGTTGGTGTACTGGCCGCCCGGAATTCCGTGGTTGTAGACGTCCGACGTGCCGGCGCGGAAATCGCTCTCGAAGGCGCGGTAGAGGTTGCGGACCTGCTCCCAATAGGTGGAGAGCATCATCACCGTATCGGGGTCGATTCCGGGGTCGCGCGGAGAATGGCGCAAAGCCGCGGTTATAGAGCCGAAGCTCGGCTGCGAGGTGAGTCCGCTCATCGAATCCATCGCCGCATCCACGGCGTCGACCCCGGCATCCACCGCGGCGAGCACGCTTGCCGCGGAAATTCCGCTGGTGTCGTGGGTGTGGAAGTGGATGGGAATGCCGATCTCCCCCTTCAGGGTCTCGACGAGGAGACGGGCAGCCGCAGGTTTGCACAGTCCCGCCATGTCCTTGAGTCCCAGGATGTGGGCGCCCGCGGCCTCGAGTTCCCGGGCGAGCGCGACATAGTACCCGAGGTCGTACTTGGTGAGGCCCGGGTCGGTGATGTCGCCGGTGTAGCAGATCGCGGCCTCGCAGAGCTTGCCGGTCTCCAGCACCGCATCCATTGCCGGGCGCATGTTCTCGACCCAGTTGAGTGAATCGAAGATGCGGAACAGGTCGATCCCGTTCTCGGCCGACTGGCGCACGAAATAGCGCACCACGTTGTCGGGATAGGTGGTGTAGCCGACGCCGTTCGACGCGCGCAGCAGCATCTGGGTCAGGAGGTTGGGCATCGCGGCGCGCAGCCGTTCGAGCGACGCCCAGGGACATTCGTTGAGAAAGCGCATCGCCACGTCGAAGGTCGCGCCGCCCCAGCATTCGACCGAGAAAAGCTGGGGCAAAAGCCGCGCATAGACCGGCGCGATGGCGACTAGGTCGTAGCTCCGCACCCGCGTCGCCAGCAAGGATTGATGGGCGTCGCGGAACGTGGTGTCGGTCATCAGCACCCGCTCCTGCTCACACATCCACCGTGCGAATCCCTCCGGGCCGAGTTCATCGAGGAGTTGGCGCGTACCGTCCTGGATCTCGACACCGGGGGCCTCGGGCACGCTCGGCGTCTGGTGCGTCGGCGGTTCGGGCCGGCCTTCGACAGCGCTGTTGCCGTTGACGACCACTTCTCCCAGATAGCGAAGCAGCCGGGTCGCGCGGTCCCGCCTGTATTCGAAGCGGAACAGCTCCGGCGTCTCGTCGACGAAGCGCGTCGTGCAGGCGCCCTCGATGAACTGCGGATGGCTGATGACGTTATCGAGAAAGGCGAGGTTGGTGGCGACGCCCCGGATGCGGAATTCAATAATCGCCCGTTTCATCCTCCGGATCGCCTCTTCGAACGTCGGCGCCCAGGCCGTCACCTTCTCCAGCAGCGAGTCGTAGAACGGCGTGATCCGCGCGCCCGAATAGGCGGTGCCGCCGTCCAGGCGTATGCCGAACCCTGTGGCGCCACGATAGTTGGTGAGCACGCCGTAATCCGGAATAAAGTTGTTCTCCGGGTCCTCGGTGGTCACCCGGCATTGCATGGCGTGTCCGTTCACCCGAACCTCCTCCTGGCCCGGGATTCCGCTCTCGGGCGCGCCGATAGCGGTTCCGTCGGCGATGCGGATCTGCGCCTTCACCAAATCGACGCCTGTCACCACCTCGGTGACCGTGTGCTCGACCTGGATGCGCGGATTGACCTCGATGAAGTGGAACGCTCCGGTGTCGTCGTCGACGAGGAACTCGACGGTGCCGGCGTTGTTGTAGCCCACCGCACGGCCTATCATGAGCGCGCTCTCGTGTATCGCCTCACGGGTCGTAGCGTCTAGATAATGCGCCGGCGCTTGCTCGACGATCTTCTGGTTGCGCCGCTGCACCGAGCAGTCCCGCTCGTGGAGATGCACCAGGTTGCCGTGATTGTCGCCGAGAATCTGGACCTCGACGTGGCGTGCGCGGCGAATCAGCTTTTCGAGGTAGACCTCGTCGTTCCCGAACGCCGCCAGGCACTCGCGCCGCGCTGCTTCGACCGCATCGGCAAACTCGGCCTCGCTCTCGATCGTTCGCATGCCGCGCCCGCCGCCGCCCCAGCTCGCCTTGAGCATGACGGGAAAACCGACCTCCCCTGCGAGGCGCGCGGCCTCTTCCGGGTCTCGGGGGAGCGGGCCTGTCGCGGGCACCACCGGGACGCCCGCAGATACCGCAATTTCGCGCGCCGCCACCTTGTTGCCGAGCGCGCGCATGATTTCCGGCTTCGGGCCGACGAAGGCGACGCCTGCGCTCGCGCACGCCTCGGCGAAGTCGGGATTCTCGGCTAGGAAGCCGTAGCCGGGGTGGATCGCATCGGCGGCGTTTTCGCGCGCAACACGGATCACCTCGTCGATGCTGAGATAGGCCTCGATCGGCCCCATTCCCCGGCCGATCAGGTAGGCCTCGTCGGCCTTGAAGCGGTGCAGCGCGAAGCGGTCCTCCTGCGAGTAGATCGCTATCGTCTCGACCCCGAGTTCGACCGAGGCGCGAAACACGCGGATGGCGATTTCGCTCCGGTTGGCGACGAGGATCCGGCGGAAATTGGTCTGCGGCTGGTTAATCATAACGCTCCCTTAGCGCTTTCGCGGAACTCTCGTCTGCCCGTCCGCGGTTCGGGCTCCGATAACCGTCTGGACCTTTTGGCGTCTCTCGAATTATCGGGGTCGAAAACCTGTACCGAACCGGTGTACGCCGAGATTAGCGGCCAAGTCGTCGACCTGTCTCATTTTTCATAGCAAGGGCGCGATCGCCCCGGATCCCGAAGCCAATCTGCGGTGGTTCCTTTCATCCTCCTCGCTGACCCGGTATCAGGTTGAAGCACATCATCATGGCTTGCGGCTCGTTTCGACTGCATGTGAGCCCGGTCAATCGTCACAGCCGCCCTGCATGGACTCCGCGGGGAATCCTCTCAATAAATGCCGGGAACAATCCGGTACTTCACCCTTTCCTGATACTCCGCCCACTTTTCGGGTCCGTATTTCTCGGCGCAATAGGCGTCGTCGTAACGCTGGCGGCAGGTGAAGAACGAGACGACGAAGACGAAGTAGGTCCAGGCCCAGGGATTCGTGAAGTGGCCGAACACTAGGGCGATGGACAGCGCAAGGAACCCTTCGCCCATATAGTTGAAGTGGCGGGCAACGCCCCACAGGCCGCTGCAGAGGATCTTGCGGTCGCCCGCCTGGATGTACTCGGGCTCGATGAGACCCAGAAACTTGCGATCGGGCCAGCGCTTGAACGTGTATTTCTGTAGGTTGGCGCCACGCCCGATGCCCCATCCCAACAGGAAAACCGCGACCGTTCCGATGAGCCAGAAGTTCTTCCACGCAGGCAAAAATCCCGGGTCCGGGTAGGCGGCCATGCCCCACAGCGGGAGGATGAACATCCACCCGTAGACCACGAGGGCGCCCCAGAGAAGCTTGAAGCCGAGGTTCTCGTGAATCAGGTCGTAGGTATAGAGCTGGACGCGCTCGAAGATGAAGTAGTCGAACACGTAGAAGGTGAAGAACGCCGCGTAGAGGAAAACGCCCGGGTTGAAGTCCGCGCCGAAGCGCTCGTAGTGGTACGCGGCCCCCGAGAGGGCGTTCAGCGAGAACATCGTCCCGCCGACGACGTAGAGATACATCTTGACGTCGAAGCGGTTGCCAAAGAATGAAAACTCCTTGGCCCGCCCGTCCCAGAGCGCCAGGAGCGGATTCTTTTCCTCCCCAACCGGTTGGCTGTACACCGCGATGAGGGCGAAGATGGCGGAGAGGACCGTTCCGCCAGCCACGGCGTAGACCGTGGAGCGGTAGAACCAGTCGCGCGGCATCCCGGTAAGCTCGAAAGCCCAGACGACTTCGGCGAGGATGAACACCACGAGACCGTTCAGCCGGTATTTGCGGGGCTCGCCCGTCTGCGGATCGATGACGTAGCCGGGAACCCACCTTCCCGGCAGGACGAGCTGCGCCACAAAAAAGGCGGCGAACACCGCCAGGGGTGTGAAAAACCCCAAAATCGCTTCCGTCCGGGAAAGCTCGAAAAGGTGGCCGATACCGAGCCATTGGGTCATGACCGAATTCCCCTTGCTTCTGTGACGCGGTCATTATGGATAGGGCCACAAAGGAGGTCAACAACACCCTGCGCACCGACGATGCCCTGCCTGACGCCCGACCGCCGTTCCGCTCCCGGCCCGAGTCGACCTCATTGGGGCGCAAAGCGTCTTCATTTCTTTTTCTGCCAGGATTTCGCCCCCCTTGGTGGGGAGAATCCCTCCCTCATCGCTCGGATTGAGCCTGAGAATTTGCTTCCCCGTGTCGAATGGGTTACATGATGAGAAACTTGCTCGGCGGTAGTGCCGATTGCGAGTCCATTTTACCGGGGAACCTCTCATGGCCGTTCTGGAAATCCTCAAATATCCGGCCCCGGCCCTTCGCCGGAAATGCTTGCCGGTAGAGCGCATCACGGAGCGGACCCGGGAACTCGCGCGCGCGATGCTCGACACCATGCGCGATGCGCCCGGCGTCGGCCTCGCCGCCCCCCAGGTGGGGGAGAACATCCGGCTCATCGTGGTCGACGTCTCGCTCGGGAAAGACCCCAAGCAGGTCCATTTCCTCGTCAATCCTGAAATCGAAAGCGCCGAAGGCGAGCGGATCGTGGAGGAGGGCTGCCTCTCGCTTCCGGGCGTCACCGAAAAAGTCCACCGCCGCGAGACGGTGCGCGTGCGCGCGCTGAACTTAAGTGGTGAGGAAGTATTTATCGACGCGCGCGAGGTTCTCGCCTTCGTCCTGCAGCATGAAATCGATCATCTGGACGGAAAACTCATTCTCGATCACCTCAACAAGACGAAGCGCGACGTCGTGAAGCGCCGCCTCAAGAAACAGGCCAGGGCCGCCTCTTAGAATACCCCGTTTCGCTCGTGCTATATTTTCGGTGCTGATACGCGCGCGTTTTGGCGGGCGCTGCGGTTTTTTCCGGGAGGAATCCATGCGGGCTGTCTTTTTCGGCACATCTGAATTCGCCGTGCCCACGCTGCGTGCGCTGATGGCCTCGGCCGTAGAGGTGGTTGCCGTCTTCACGCAGCCGGACAGGCTCGCGGGCAGGGGCCGCAGGCTGACGCCGCCGCCTGTGAAGACGTGCGCGCTCGAGGCGGGACTGCCCGTGCTGCAGCCGGAGAGAATCCGCTCGACCGACGTCGCGGATTTCCGGCCCGACGTAGGCGTGGTGGCGGCCTACGGGCAGATTTTGAGCAGGAAACTGCTAGGCGTTCCCCGTTTGGGGCTGTTGAACCTGCATCCATCGCTTCTTCCGCGCTGGCGGGGGGCCGCGCCGATTCAGCGCGCCTTGCTCGAAGGGGATTCCGAGACCGGGGTCTGCGTGATGCGGGTCGTCCCGGAACTGGACGCCGGCGCCGTTCTCGCGTGCCGCTCACTGCCCATCGGGTCGAGGGACACATCCGGCGCGCTGCATGACAAGCTGTCTGTTTTGGGGGCGGAGCAGATGGTGGCGACGTTGTACTCGCTCGAAAAAGGCGAGGCCACGGAGGAGCCGCAGGATGAATCCCTGGTCACCTATGCGGATAAACTCCAGAAAGAAGAAGCGAGACTCGATTGGCGCCTGCCTGCGAGCCGCCTCGACAGGCTGATTCGGGGGCTCAATCCCTGGCCGGTGGCGGAGACCTCATGGCCGGAAATCACGGGCGGCCCGGTGCGGATATGGCGGGCCTGGCCGGTTCCGGAAGGATCGGGCGTCGCCTCCGGTGAGGTTCTGGGGCCGTGTGAGTCGCCCGAGGGCGAGGGAATCCGCGTGGCCGCAGGCGAGGGTGATTTGGTGATTCTGGAAATTCAGCCGCCGGGCAAGAAGAAGATGGATGGGGGCGCATTCGCGAGGGGGTATCCTTGCGATCCCGGCCTCGTGCTCGGAGAGGGCGCGTGAGCCGGAATCTCGCGACGCGCGGGAAAAGCGCGCGTTCCGCCGACCTCGTTCGCCGGGCGGCGCACGCCGCTCTCCTTTCATTCGAGAAAACACCCCTCGCGGCGGACCTGCTGGTCGAGCGATTCTCCTCGAAGGATTTCGACGCGCGCGACCGCGCGTTTTTACGCGAGTTGGTCTATGGCGTCCTGAGGTGGCGGGGGCGCCTGGATTTCGTTTTCGGCCATTTTCTGAACAAGCCGAACGTGGCCCCTCCCGTGCGGGAAGCGTTGCGGCTGGGAACTTACCAGCTTTTGTTCATGGATCGCGTGCCCGCGCACAGCGCGGTGGACGGCGCGGTTTCATTGCTGGACCGCCGGAACCTGGGCTGGGCGAAGGGATTGGTGAACGCTGTGTTGCGCAAGGTGGCGGAGAGCGAGGTGCCTCCGCCCGAAAGCAGCGAAGATTATCTGACGCTTTGGGAGTCCCATCCGAGGTGGCTGGTGAGACGCTGGATGCGCGGGCTCGGGGAAGTGGAGGCGATCAGGCGGTGTCGTGCGAACAACGAGGAGGCGCCGGTCGCCTTTCGCGTGAATACGCTGGTGTCGAACGCCCGGAGTCTGATGGCCGAATTGGAGAGCGAGGGCGTCGCGTCGCGGCCCGGATGCGCCGATCCTGATTGTCTGGTATTTCTGCCGGATGAAAGCGCGTCAGGTGCGCGCTTCAGCGATACGGCGGCCTGGCGAGAGGGTAAATTCATCGTCATGGACGAGAGTTCGAGCCTTGTGTCGCGTTTCGCAGGTGCCGACGCCGGAGAGAGAATTCTCGATGCCTGCGCGGCCCCCGGCGGGAAAACGGCCTGCCTCGCCTGGGCGGCGGGAGAAAACGGGCGCGTCGTCGCGGGAGAGATGTCGTCCCGCCGCCTCGCTCCTCTCAAGCGTAATTGTGCTAGGATTCGGGCGGACGTGCGGCTTTTGCGGATGGATGCGGAGAAGCCGCCGTTTCATGAAGGGTTCGACCTCGTTCTCGTGGATGCGCCATGCAGCGGACTGGGGGTGTTCCGGCGGCATCCCGATGCGAGGTGGCGGCTTGGGGAAGAAGACCTGAAGTCGCAGGCGCGTCGGCAGAAGAATCTATTGCGTGGCGCGGCCCGTGTAGTGCGCCGGGGCGGCAGACTGGTGTATTCGGTTTGTACGAACGAGCCCGAGGAAACCGAGGAAGTGGCGGCGTCGTTTCGAGAACCGGGATTCGTACCCATACGCGATGGCGGCGCTCTCCCCGAAGGCGCAAGGGATTATCTCGAGCCGGACGGGAGCTTGAGGATTACGCCGGGAAGCGGGCTGGACGGCTTTTTCGCCATGAGTTGGCGCAAAGAGGGCGGAAATTGCTGAAAGGGATACTGAAGGGCATTTTCTGGACTGCGCTTCTGGTCGCGCTGGGCGCCGCCGGGGGCGCTGCGGGCCTTTACGTTTTCCGGGGAGGAGAGGGTATCTTCCTGCCCCGGGTCACAGGCCTCGACGTGGTTCGCGCGCTGGAGTTGCTGGGCGAGAAGGGAATACCCATGCAGGTCACCGGGCGCGTGTTCAGCGATGCCGTGTCCATGAACCACGTCGTGAGCCAGAATCCACCCGGTGGACGCCGCATACGCAAGGGAAGAATCGTATCGCTCGTTCTCAGCAAGGGTCGGCGGGACGTGGCTGTGCCGGCGGTGGTGGGCAAGAACCTGATCCGGGCGGAGACCCTTATCCGCCTGGAGGGTCTTCGCGTTCGGCTGGTGGAGCGATTGTATGATCCCGCACGGCCCATCGATCAGGTTTTGGGCGTCTGGCCGAATGAGGGTGAAAACATCAGGCGAGGAGAGGGCGTGGTTCTCTTCGTCAGCCAGGGACCCCGTGAGCGGGCCTACGTCATGCCTTCCCTCATTGGAGAGCCCGTCAACAGCGCCCTCGACAAGGTTCGCGCGCTCGGCCTGAATGTCGGGCGCGTGCGCTACGTGGACCGCCCGGGATCGCTCAGGGGCTCCATCGTTTCTCAGATTCCGCCGCACGGTCGGCGCGTTCTGGCGGGGCACCGGGTGCATGTGGACGTTGCGCGCGGCGCGGACCAGATGGCGGGAAATTTCATCGTCCTGCGCTATCGCGTGCCGCACGGAAAACCCAGGCGCGCGCTTCGCGTGGAACTCGAATCGAACGGCGAGACGCGCGAGGAACTCTCCCGCGAAGTGAGCGCGGGCGAAGAGATTCACCTGCTGGTGCGGGTGAGGGGCGAGGCGAGAGCGCGTATATTCCTCGATGGCCGTCTGGTCGAAGAGCAAACGCATTAGGGAAGGAATCGACATGGCGAAGCCCGATATGGCGCCCGGGAAAATCCGGGTTGCGCCCTCTTTGCTGTCATGTTCTTTCGAGAGGATGGGCGAGGAGATAGCGGCGGTGAGCGAAGCCGGGGCGGACTGGCTGCATTTCGACGTGATGGACGGTCATTTCGTGCCGAACATTTCCGTGGGGCCATTGGGCGTCGAGGCGGCCAGAAGAGCCGCGCCCGATATGGTGCTCGACGTGCACCTGATGATTGCGGATCCGGATCGCTACATCGAAGCGTTTGCGGATGCGGGCGCGGACATCCTGACGGTTCACGTGGAGGCGCCGAGGCACATCCACCGCACCCTGCAGCGCATTCGCGGGCGCGGTGTGGGCGTGGGGTTGACGCTGAATCCCGGAACGCCGCTCTCATTGATAGAGGGTCTGCTCCCGGAGGTGGATATGGTCCTCGTCATGAGCGTGAATCCGGGTTTTGGCGGCCAGAAATTCATCCCGGCTTCCCTGGAGCGGATTCGCCGCCTGAGAGAGATGATCGAGAGTGGAGGACTGTCGGTTCTGATTGAGGTCGACGGCGGCGTCACGCCGGAGAATGCGGCGGAAATCCGCGCGGCGGGCGCGGAGGCGCTGGTGGCTGGTTCCGCCGTATTCGGAGCGAAAGACTACGCGGAGGCCATTCGCGGCATCAGAGGCGGGTGAAGAACGCTGATTCCGTGATTCGGTGTATTTAGAAGACTGATGAGAGAAGAGACGACACTCCCTCCTTGCGGGGGAGTCATCTTGAATGCCTGGTTTTTCTGTTCTGTAGGGACAGGTCGCGACCTGGCCCTACAACTTCGAAAGGCGCGGAACGGGCTCCTTCGATGCAAACGCTCCTTTCTCGGGGTTGTTGAAAAAGCCGCCCCGATCGTTCTTCCCCTGCCTTGAAAACCAACCCCCCCTACCCCCCCTTGACAGGGGGGTATAAAAAGGCGACGCCGCCCCGACGGGTACAGGGGCTTTGCTTTTGCCCGTTTGCCGGGAGGACTTTTGTTCGTCTGCCGGGTAGAGGGGGTTTTGCTTTTTCTTGCCCCCCTGACAAGGGGGGGGTAGGGGGGGTTGCCTTTATGGGGATTCTCCCTCTCAAAAGGGGAGTGGTTCCCACCTTCGAGTTTCTTCACCGTCATTCCGGCGAAGGCCGGAATCCAGAGCCGATGAGGATCAAGATGCTCCGGCCTTTCATGTTCTCACCGCTCGTGTGGGAAAAGGCGAAGAGCAAAGAAGAAAAGACAAAGTCCCTAGATTCCGGCATGCGCCGGAATGACGAACGAAAAACAAATTCGTCGTGGGTCCCGAGAAGAGCGCGCCGTTTACCGTAGGGACAGGTCGCGACCTGTCCCTACAACAAACGCAAATCCTCCTGCATTGGACTTTTTCAACAATTCCTTGAGAGGGGATTTCAGAGGTTCATCAAACCGTCCGGGATGCGCTCCGCTCGCCTGTAGCGGCGATCTTCCTCTTAAGAAACGCGCGCGTGACGCGGATGAAGGCGTCCGGTTCGTCCATGAAGACGTGGTGGTGCGCGCCCGGGATGACGGCGGTCTCCACCTGGGAAACCTTCTCGCGCACCCATTCGAGGGAATCTGACTTGAGGCGGTCCGATAGTTCTCCCGCCACGAGCAGGGCGGGGGTTTCGACGCGAAGCCAGCCCGCGCGCTGATCCGTCTCGGGACGGGTGGCGTGGAATCGCCTGTCCGCCTTGACCGTCCACCCGCCGTCGCCGTTTTGCCTCACAGCGTGGCGCGCGATGTGGGCGATTGTATCGGGATTCACCTTGTCCGATGCGGGCAGGAGCCTGAATTTCTCCACGAAGAGCTCCCGCGACGCCCAGGGCCTGGCGGGCCGGTTCCCGAAGGCGCGCACCTCGGCGAGAATCGCGTCCGTCGTCCGGAGCGGGGAATCCACGACGATGAGGCCCTCGATATCGGGCGGCTCAAGCGCGAAGAGGTTCAGCGCGATGACGCCGCCCATCGAGTGGGCCAGCATCCAGGGTTTCCGCCCGCTCTGCGCCTTCGCCCATTCCACCCAGGCGGCCACGTCGCGCAGCAGGTCCTCGAAGATGTATTCATCCTGCCATCCGGTATCCCCGTGGCCGCGGTGATCCGTCGCCACGGGCCGGAGCATGTCTTTGTAACCGGGGGCGATGTGATCCCACCAGCGCGCGTGGGCAGCCGCGCCGTGCAGCAAGAGGATGATTGGTTTGTCCTCCCCCTCGCTCCCGTGGTCCAGGGCGTGAAGCCGCACGCCGCCTCTTTCGATGAAAACGCTCTTCGGTTCCGACATTCGTATTGACTCCAGGTTCGATGAGGCCGCCAAAGAATTTCGGGGGAGAATCCACCATCGGCGCGGGAATGGCAAGCCCGCCCGCTCTTTCGGGGGTCAATTCCGAGCGAGGGGATGCTGTTGAAAAAACCCTCTCCGCCTCATCCTGAGTAGCGGCGAAGCCGCGTATCGAAGGTCAATCGCGACCAATGCGGGAGCGATTGCCGGCCA
>JAPOYD010000142.1:0-2870 GCA_026706735.1 Nitrospinota bacterium
AATTTCCGGCTTTCTCCGATTAACCTCCTTTCCTTCTCGATATACGGGCTTTCACAAATCGATTGTTCGTATTTTGGGCAGCCCGAAGTACGGCAGACTTGCGGACTCATCGTCCGGGCTGGTATTAACTCTTTCCGCGACACACGAATTCCTGAGGTATGCGCGCACCCTTCTCGGCCTCCAAAGGCGAGCGGCCTCGCACCCGGCCTGCCCGCCGCTAATTGTTGTTAGGGGATGCCAGAAGCCCCGCTCTCCGCCGAGAAACCCGTTTCGGGGCGCATACGGGCCGTAAACGGGCAAAAAAGACGCAAAACAGCGCCCGAAAACTCCTCCAGGAACCCCGGAATTGCGCTTGACATGGTTTTGAGAGGTGTTGTATTGTCTGATAACAACAATTATCGGAATTTAGAAAATCCACCGCCCCGAGTGGATACCTGCCCCCGAAAACAGCTTTTTTTCTTGGAAATTCCCCGCTGTCGTCTATACTCGGTAATCGAGGAGGCCCTTGAGCGTAGCGAGGCGCCCGGGCGGTCTCAGGGAATGGCAACGGCCGCTGACCCGGAAGGTTGGCTTCTCACCATGACGACGGGGGCGACACCACCCGACCCCACACGGGACGCTGCTTTGACGAGGGCGCCGGCCCCTACCCCCCCGGCCGCACACCTGGCAAAGGCATCGATGGCGAAGAACACGCGTCGTGCGTACGAGGCGGCGCTCAGGGGGTTCGAGCGTTCGGGCCGCCCGGAGACCGACGCCGGAGTGGCGGCGTATCTGGGGGATCTCTACGAGGAGGGGCTTTCCGCGGCCTGCGCCGCCATGGCGGTCGCGGCGCTTCGTTTCCGGGCCAGGCTGGGCGGCCGGCCCTCTCCGGTGGGGGCGGCCTCGGAGCGGGTGCTGGCCGGCTTCAGGCGCCTGGCGTCCGAGCGCGGCCGCGGCCAGGTGGCGGGGGTGCGCTGGGAGCAGGCGGACCGGGCGGCGGCGATGGCCGAACGCTCGGGGGGTCTTGCCGGGCTGCGCGACGCCGCGATCATCGCGGTGGCGAGCGACGCCCTGCTCCGGGTATCGGAGATATCGGCGCTGGACGTGGGCGACGTAGACCTCGAGGGGAAGACGGTGCTGATCCGGCGCTCCAAGACGGACCAGGAGGGCGAGGGCGTCATGCAGTTCCTGGGCGGGCCGACCGTGGCGCGCGTCCGGGCCTGGCTTCTGCGCGCTTCCCTAGCGGAGGGAGCGCTCTTCCGGGCCGTCCACAGGTCGGGCCGGGTGCAGGCGGAGCGCCTGACGGAAAGGAGCATCCGGCGCATCATCATCCGCCGCGTCCGGGACGCAGGGGTTCAGGGGCGCATCAGCGGGCACAGCCTGCGCGTGGGGAGCGCGCAGAGCCTGGCCTCCGCGGGGGCCTCCTTGGTCGAGATGCAGCTCGCCGGCCGCTGGAGCTCGCCGGCCATGCCGGGGCGCTACGCGCAGGGCCAGCTCGCGCAAAACGGCGCGGTGGCGAGGCTGCGCTACGGCCTGTGAGGCCGCGGCCCGGTCGGGAAACCAACCCCCCCCTACCCCCCCTTGTCAGGGGGGTATAAAAAACAACGCCTTCCTGATAAGGGGGGTATAAAAGGCGATGCGCCCCCGCCATGGCAATGCCCCCGCCGGGCAGGAGGTTTTGCTTTTTCTTGCCCCCCTGACAAGGGGGGGTAGGGGGGGTTGGTTCAGAAAGGAGGGCGGTTTGTTGAGAAAGAGCGGCGCGGGGGGCCACGTTCCATACGACGAAGCGCTGACCGAAAAGGCGCGGGAAAACCGCAGGCGCCCCACCCCGGCGGAGAACAAGCTGTGGTTCGAGGTATTGCGGAGCAGACGCTTGTCCGGGTTGAAGTTCACCCGCCAAAAACCGCTGGACCGCTACATCGTCGATTTCTACTGCGCCGAACTGATGCTGGCGATCAAGATCGACGGCGACAGCCATAATGCGCGCGGACGATACGATGAGGCCAGGACGCGCAGGCTGAACGCCCTCGGCGTCGAGGTCGTCCGATACGCCAACGCCGAGGTCATGAACAACGTCGAAGGGGTGTGCGTCGATTTGCAAAAACGCCTTTCGGATATGCGAACCCTCTGAATCGTCCTCGCCCCGAACCTTTCGGGCCGCTTGCCATTCCTCGCTGCTCACCCGGAGGAATTCCTCCTTCACCAGTCGGAATTCACCCCCGCTGGCCGGCATGACCCCGCAGGAGCAACCCCCCCTACCCCCCCTTGACAGGGGGGTATAAAAGAACAAAACCCCTACCGGGCAGAGGGGGCATTGCTTTTTCCTACTCCCTCGTCGGGGGGCTTTGTTTTTTTACCCCGCCTGTCGGGGAGGGGTTGCTTTTTCTTACCCCCCTGACAAGGGGGGTAGGGGGGGTTGCCTTTATGGGGTTTCCCTCTCAAGGTGGGAGCATTTCTCCCTCATCCCCCCTTCCCTACGAAGCGGACGCCGCGCGCGCGGCCGGGGCCAGGTCGAAGCGGTCCAGGTTCATCACCTTGCTCCACGCGGCGGCGAAATCGCGCACGAACGCAACTTGTGAATCGTCGCACGCGTAGACTTCCGCGAGGGCGCGGAGCCGGGAGTCGGAGCCGAAGACGAGGTCGACGGCGGTGGCGGACCACCTGAGCGCGCCCGTCGCGCGGTCGCGCCCCTCATAGGTTCCGCCGGAGTCGCCCGATGCCCGCCATTCGGTGTTCATGTCGAGCAGGTTGACGAAGAAATCGCTGGTCAGCGTCCCCGGCCGATCCGTGAGGACGCCCGCCTCAGAGCCGCCTGCGTTCGCACCCAGGACGCGCATGCCGCCGAGCTTCAACCGCAACCGCCGCTTGCCGCCAATCGACAGCCCGCGCCT
>JAPOYD010000142.1:2880-5988 GCA_026706735.1 Nitrospinota bacterium
CGTCAGCATGAACGCCCGCTCCACCAGCCACTCCTCCGCCGTCCCGTCGAGATCGTCTGCGAGATAGTTGCGGAACCCGTCCGCCCTGGGCTCCAGCACAGCGAACGATTCCGCGTCGGTCTGCGCATCAGACGCATCCGTGCGTCCCGGCGAGAAGGGGACCTGCACGGCGCACCCGGCCTTCGCGGCGGCTTCCTCCACGGCCGCGCAGCCGCCCAGGACGATCACGTCGGCGAGCGAGACCCGTCTGGCGCCGGATTGTGCGGCGTTGAACTCCGCCTGAATTTCTTCCAGCTTGGCCAGCGCTTCGGCCAGCTCGGCCGGGTCGTTCACCGCCCAGTCCTTCTGCGGCGCCAGGCGGACGCGCGCCCCGTTCGCACCGCCGCGCCTGTCGGTGCCCCGGAACGAGGCCGCCGACGCCCAGGCGGTCGCGATCAGGCGGGAGACGGAGAGACCCGAATTCAAGATAGAGCACTTGAGGGCTGCTGCGTCCTCATCCGTTATGAGTTCATGGTCCACGTCGGGTAGCGGGTCCTGCCACAACTGCGGCTCCCCGGGAACCATCGAGCCCACGCAACGCGATCGCGGACCCATGTCGCGGTGCGTCAGCTTGTACCACGCCCTGGCGAAGGCGTCCGCGAAATCTTCCGGGTTCTCGCGGAAGCGCCTCGCAATCGCTTCGTAAGCCGGGTCCACCTTCAGCGAAAGGTCGGTCGTGAGCATCATGGGGGCGTGACGCTTGTCGGGGTCGTGCGCATCCGGGACGGAGCCCGCAGCAGTTGCATCCACGGGCGTCCACTGCCACGCGCCGCCGGGACTCTTCGTCTTCTCCCACTCGTAGCCGAAGAGGTTGTCGAGGTAGTTGTTGTCCCACCCGACCGGGTTGGTCGTCCATGCCCCCTCCGGCCCGCCGGTGATGGCGTCGCCGCCCTTGCCGCTGCCGAAGGCGTTCCGCCAGCCGAGGCCCTGCTCCTCCAGGGCGGCGCCCTCAGGTTCGGGCCCTAAGTATTCGTCTCCGCTGGCCGCGCCGTGGCACTTGCCGAAGGTGTGTCCGCCGGCGATGAGGGCGACCGTCTCCTCGTCGTTCATCGCCATGCGGGAGAACGTCTCGCGGATGTCCACGGCGGCGGCGAGGGGATCCGGATTCCCGTTCGGCCCCTCGGGGTTCACGTATATCAAGCCCATCTGAACGGCGCCGAGCGGTTTTTCGAGGTCCCGCTCGCCCGTGTAGCGCTCATCGCCGAGCCAAGTGTTCTCCGGCCCCCAGTAGACGTCCTCGGGCTCCCAGACGTCCTCGCGCCCGCCGGCGAAGCCGAGCGTCCTGAACCCCATCGACTCCAGCGCGCAGTTGCCCGCGAAGACCATGAGGTCGGCCCAGGAGAGCCTGCGCCCGTACTTCTGCTTGACCGGCCAGAGCACCCGGCGGGACTTGTCCAGGTTCGCGTTGTCGGGCCAGCTGTTCAGGGGGGCGAAGCGCAGCTCGCCCGAGGCCGCGCCGCCGCGGCCGTCGTGGATGCGGTAGGTGCCCGCGCTGTGCCAGGCCATCCGGATGAAGAGCGGCCCGTAGTGGCCGTAGTCGGCCGGCCACCACTCCTGCGAAGTCGTCATCACCTCCTCGACCTCTCGCTTCAGTTCGTCCAAGTCAATCGTCCCGAACGCCTCGGCGTAGTCGAAATCCTCCCCCATCGGACTCGTGCTTCGAGAGTTGCGGCCGAGAACCTCCAAGTTCAGCTGGTCCGGCCACCAGTCCCTGATCCTGGCGCCGTTCGCCTGACGCCCGTTTTCACTCTTCATGTTCCCTCCGGTCGTATTATTAGGTATTCGCTGACGGATAACGCCGTTCCGGGACGGCTTTCGCTCGCAATCCACCCGGCGCTTCCCGGAAAACGGCGGGCGATTCTGATTAGCAAAGGAGATGTGCGGCGTCAATCCGCGCACCGGGGTCGGAGGCGACCCGGGGAGATGATCGAAGAAACGGGTTTCGGAACCGGGAGCGGGAGCCCCCATAAAGGCAACCCCCCCCTACCCCCCCTTAACAGGGGGGTATAAAAAGGCGATGCGCCCCTGCCGGGCAGAGGGGGTTTTGCTTTTCTTGCCCCCCTGTCGGGGGCTTTGCTTTTTCTTGCCCCCCTGACAAGGGGGGGGGTAGGGGGGGTTGCTTTTCCATTCGAGAGGGGCGTCTCCTCCACCTCTGAAAAGGGGTCTTCTTCAACAACCCCTTGAGGGGGTTGTTGAAAAGCCGGACCAGGAAACATAGAATACCCGACGACCCGAAACCCCGAGGGAAGGAGACGCCTACCATGAAGTACAAAATCGTTCTTCACCAATCCGAGGAAGGTTACAGCGTGTGGGTGCCAGGCCTGCCGGGTTGCTGCTCCCAGGGAGAAACCGAGGCCGAGGCGATCTCCAACATCGAGATTGCCGCCCGGGAATACTTGAGCGCCGTGGAGGATCTCCTCGATGGTGGAGATATCCGGGAAATCGAGGTGGCCGTCTAGGGATGCCGAAGATCCCGGGGGTCAACCATCTGCATGCGGTGCGGGCTCTGGAGAAGGCCAGCTTCCGTATTCTTCGCCAAGGCAAGCACATCGTGATGTCGGATGGCGTTCGCGTGCTGACGATCCCGAGAAACAACCCCGTCAATGCGATCACGATGGGGCAATCGTCAGGGCCGCCGGATTGAGCGTTGACGAATTCCGCAGGCTTTTGTGAAACGAAAGAAACGCTGCGAGAGCGACGCCGCGGTCAGGCAGCGGCGGTGATTAAGCCCATCGGCGGAACGCATTTGCGCGCAATTGCCGTCGCGGGGTTTTCGCGTCGATGGGGTATGCTGGAGAGGCCGCCCGTCGGCTCTCCCTCCCCGGCTTGTTGCAAACCCCCTCGACGCCCCTTGTCCGGCCAGCCCTCCCCCGTCGAGGCGAAGGCGCATTTCCCCGCATTTGCCGTCCGCGCGGATTCAGGGGATTCCGGTATGATGGTGGAGCCGATTGGCTTGTTCGAGAATACGGAATTTCGAAAAAATTCGATAAAATTAGATAAAATTAGATAAATTCACGAGGTTTTTCCGGAAATTTTCGAGGGGAAATGCGGGCGGATGCGGGCGCGAAA
>JAPOYD010000142.1:5998-7141 GCA_026706735.1 Nitrospinota bacterium
CCATGACCGACGCGGTGGAGACCGTCCCCCTCAAGCAGCGCGTCTACTGAACTCCCAGGCGCGGGGGAATTCTGCCACGGCTTGTCAGGCCCCCGATAACGGCAAATGCGGGGAAATGCGTTTTTCTCGCCGACACGCCCGACTTCTCTTGACACCCGGGGGCCATGTTGGTAGGTTCGCGCCCGTAAATTTCGTTGCCGCAATTTCTCGCCTGGGGGACAGAAGGGCATGGCCTCCGATCCTTCTCCAGGAGAAAGCAGCGGATCACAAGCGAAGAAAACGACCAAGCCGCGGGATCAGAAAATTCGCAAAGGTGTGCGAAACGTGCATCTCGCGACGCTGGGATGGAATTTTGTGACGGCGCCGCTCGTAGGCGGCGGCATCGGGTATGTCATTGATTATTATGTCGATACATATCCGTGGGCGATGGTGGTCGGATTGTTCCTGGGTTTTGTTTCCGCTTTTATCGATCTCATCAGAGGCGTTCGCTGAATGCAAAACCAGGACCAGCCGTCACGCGCTCTCAGAAGCATTGAAAATTCCGGCTGGCTGCTGCTGGCGGTCATGAGCGCCGCGGGACTGATTCTGAAAGATGTTTCGACGGCGGTCGGCGTGGCGGTCGGCGGAGCGTGCGGGCTTGGCAGCTTCCGAATGATGGATGTATACTTCGCCCGCATTTTTCGAAAGAACTTGAACCGCCCGAAATGGTGGCACCACGTCTTATACATTTTGCGATTCGTCGCCCTCATCGGGATATTGGCGTTTGCGATAGGCTGGGCCCGACTGCCAGTCGTGAGTGTCGTGACAGGACTGGCGATTCCACCATTGGCTATATTCATTCATGGGGCTCGAGGCGCTTTCCGAACCCAAGGGTCGACAAGGGCATAACGCATGGAAAAATTTCACCCGTTCCTGTATTTCGACATCCCGGCGCTGTCCGCCTATCCGAACATCGTCTACAGCTGGCTGGTGATGGTGTTCCTCATCGCGAGTTCATTGATCATCACCAAATCATTGCAAAAGATACCCTTTGGCGGACAAAACGTGTTCGAGGCGATTTTCGATGCGTTTTCCGCTTTCATGGAAGGCCCCCTCGGCAAAGAGGGGCGACCCTTCTTCCCCCTCGTATTCACATTGGGCACC
>JAPOYD010000142.1:7151-7802 GCA_026706735.1 Nitrospinota bacterium
TTCCTGTGCAACGTCATCGGGATCTTCCCCGGTTTCATGGCGCCGACGAGCAACCTGAACACCAACGTGGGTTGCGCGCTCACCGTATTCTTAGCTACGCATTACGTAGGATTCAAAAGGAACGGCACGGCGTATCTCGAGCATTTCACGGGCCCCATCATGTGGCTGGCTCCGCTCATGATTCCCATCGAGATCATCTCTCATCTCAGCCGTCCTCTCTCACTCACTTTACGCCTTTTCGGAAACATAACGGGCGAGGAACTGGTGCTCGGTGTTCTCATGCTGCTGTGCCTGCAACTTTTCCTGCCCCTTCCCTGGGCGATGCAGATGTTCATTATTTTCGGAAGTTTCATTCAAGCTTTTGTTTTCACCCTCTTGACCATGATATATATCGCCGGGTCTCTGGAAGGGCACGACCACGACGAAGAACATGGGCATGAGGCCGCCCACGCTCATTAACAATAACGGTCCATACAGAAATCACTTCAACAAGGAGATGTAAGGCATGAAACGTTTGGGAATGATCGGATTCACCTTAGCCAGCTTCGTAGCCATGGCCACCAATGCGTTCGCCGCCACCGCCGGTGATGCCGGAAGCGGTGAAGTTTTGAAATGGAGAATGATCTCCTCATCATTCGCATTGGCCATCGC
>JAPOYD010000017.1:0-43066 GCA_026706735.1 Nitrospinota bacterium
ATCTGTTACTGCAGTGGTTGCTTTTATTATCTGTTTGGCGGCGACACTTTATCCTGCGTGGCGAGATTCTCGCGTCGATCCGGTAGAAAACCTCCGTTATGGTTGATTCGGGCACATTGGAGATGAGTGAGTCTGCTTCACCAGAGGGTGTGTTGCCGCAGGTCATCGTCACCAGGGGACTGGAAAAATCATACCCCATGGGCAGCGGCGAGGTGATGGCTCTGAGCGGAGTCGATCTCGAAGTTGGTCATGGAGAGATGGTGGCCATCATGGGAGTCTCCGGAGCGGGGAAAACCACCTTGCTCCACCTATTGGGAGCACTCGACAGACCGACGAAAGGCGAAGTGATTCTGGAGGGCAAGAGCCTCCATGAGCGCTCTGAAGCCGAGTTGGCTCGATTGAGAAATCAGTATGTGGGTTTTGTATTCCAGTTTCATCACTTGCTGCCGGAGTTTTCCGGGCTGGAAAATGTTATGATACCCGGGTTGCTTCATGGCGCCCGGAAAAAAGAGGTGGAGGAGCGGGCGAAGGAATTGTTGAGCCGGCTAGGGTTGGCCGATAGATGGGATCATCGGCCTGGAGAACTTTCAGGCGGTGAGCAGCAAAGGGTTGCTATTGCACGCGCGTTAATTAACAATCCTTCTGTGGTGCTCGCGGATGAACCAACGGGGAATCTGGATTCATCGACTGCAGAAACGATCTTTGAATTGCTTCGAGAAATTAACGAAAGAAGCAGACAAACGATTTTGGTGGCGACGCACAATAGTTCGATGGCGAAAAGAATGGATCGTGTGATCGCCGTGGTGGACGGAAAAATAGCTCATAAAAAGTAAGGAGGGCCGTATGTTCAAGCGATTCACCGAGCGCGCCCGCAAAGTCATTATCCTGGCCAGAGAGGAAGCGGAACACTACCGGCACGAATATCTGGGAACCGAACACATACTGCTTGGTGTGCTGAAGGACGGAGGCGGAATCGCCATCGCCGTTTTGCAGAAGCTGGGGGTCGACCCCAAACAGCTTCGCCTGGAGCTTGAACGCAACTTGCCCAAGAGTTTGAGTGGCCCCGTGGAAGGGGATATTCCGTTTACCCCGAAGGCGAAAAAAGTACTTGAATACGCCGTCGAAGAAGCCCGACTGATGGGCCACAACTATATCGGCACCGAACATCTGTTGTTGGGTATCGTTAGAGAGAAAGACGGATTGGCGGCGAAGATTCTGGCCAGCTTCGGCGTGAAGCTCCAGCAAACGCGAGAGCAGACCATCAATCTCCTCAGGGAACCGGTGGCGGCGCGTTCTCGCGAGAAGAGCAAGACGCCCGCGCTCGATGAATTCGGGCGTGACCTCACGGAGTTTGCGGATGAGGGGAAACTCGATCCCGTCATCGGGCGGGAGCAGGAGATAGAGCGCGTCATACAGATTCTCGCGAGAAGGACGAAAAACAACCCCGTCCTGATTGGAGAGCCCGGCGTCGGAAAAACGGCGATTGTCGAGGGTTTGGCTCAATCGATTATGTCCAAGGAAGTTCCCCAGATTTTGTACAACAAGCGCGTGGTTCAGCTTGATCTGGGCGCTTTGGTGGCGGGAACGAAATACCGCGGACAGTTCGAGGCGCGCTTGAAAGCCATCATGAAGGAGATCACGCAGAGCCAGGATGTGATTATCTTCATCGATGAGTTGCATACATTGGTGGGCGCGGGCGCGGCGGAAGGCTCGATTGATGCTTCGAACATGCTGAAACCCGCACTCAGTCGTGGAGAAGTCCAGTGCATCGGTGCCACCACGCTTGATGAGTATCGGAAGTACATCGAGAAAAACGGCGCTCTGGAGCGTCGTTTCCAGACTGTCATGGTGGATCCGCCGTCCGTGGATGATACGGTCAGCATACTGAAGGGCCTGAGAGACAAGTATGAAAAACACCATCGCGCGCAATTGACGGATGACGCGCTTGTCTCCGCAGTTCGCTTGTCGTCCCAATACGTATCGGATCGTTTCTTGCCGGATAAGGCGATAGACGTCATTGATGAGGCGTGCAGCAAGGTTCGCCTCGAGAAAGAAACTTTCCCGACCAACATTCGGGATCTTCAGCGCCAAATTGAAGAAACGGTTCGCACCAAAAAAGACATGATCGAAAAACAGGATTTTGAAAAGGCCGTCGAGTTGCGCGATCAGGAAGAGCAGGACAGGAGCAGACTCGACGAGTTGAAAACGGAATGGGAAGCGGGTCAAACGGATGAAGAACCGTATGTCACCGACGAGGATGTGGCCTATGTGGTCAGCCGGATGACCGGGATTCCGCTGCAGCGCATCGGGGAAGTGGAGAACGAACGTCTTCTTCGGATGGAAGAGGAGTTGAACAGCCACATCATCGGGCAAGAAGAAGCCACGCGTGTCTTGACGAAGGCGGTTCGCCGGGCGCGAGCGGGCCTGAAGGGGCCGAAACGCCCGATCGGCAGTTTCTTGTTCCTGGGTCCCACGGGTGTGGGCAAGACCGAGATGGCCAGAATGCTCGCTCAGTTCATGTTCGGCGATCCCGGCGCCCTCATTCGCATTGATATGAGCGAGTACATGGAGAGATTCAACGTCTCCCGCCTCACCGGAGCGCCTCCTGGATATGTCGGTTATGAAGAGGGCGGACAACTCACCGAGCGTGTTCGCAGAAAGCCTTATTCCGTCGTGATGCTCGATGAACTCGCGAAGGCGCACCCCGATGTCTACCACGTCTTGCTGCAGGTGATGGACGATGGTCTCCTCACGGACAGCTATGGCCGCAACATAGACTTCAAGAACACCATCATCATCATGACTTCGAATTTGGCGGCGCGTGCCATTGAGAAAGGGACATCCCTCGGCTTCCAGAAGGTGGACACGGGCCTCGGATTCGACAAGATGAAGGACAGTATTCGTGATGAGTTGAAGCGCACCTTCAACCCTGAGTTTCTGAACCGGATTGATGATGTCATCATCTTCCGGCCATTGACCCATGAAGACATCCTGAAAATCGTGGATATCGAAATAGCCAAAGTCAACGAGACGCTGAACGAAAAGGAAATGACGATTGAACTGAGCGACGAAGCCAAGGACTGGCTTGCCAAACAGGGGTTTGAGCCGGCTTATGGGGCGAGGCCTCTGCGTCGCGTCATCCAAAGACACATAGAAGATACCCTCAGCGAAGAAGTTTTGCATGGTAAATTCCAGGATGGGGGAACGATCCTGGCGAAGTTGGCTGGGGATGAATTGGTATTCGAACTGAAAGAAGACACGGAAGTGCTCAGTGTCCAAGACCTATAGTTTCACTGCAAAATTGAAACTTGTTTCCCCTTTTTTCTCAGGGGGTGGTCTTATGCGTGGTGCGGCGAAGGTTTTGGCCTGCGCCGTTTTGGCCTTCCTGTTTCTTGTTGCTGTTTCTCATGAGGCGATAGGGCAGTCGGCTTCACCGGCCATCACGGTACGGGCTATTGAAGTTAAGGGGAATCGCCGGGTCGATCGTTCCACGGTTCTTTTTTACGTTCGGCTGAAAGAGGAGCAAAACTACACCAACACAGAATTGGTCAAGCAAATCCGCGCGGATGTCCGAGCCATATACAAACTGGGATTTTTCCGGGATGTGAAAGTTCGGGTAGAGTCTCTTGAAGGGGGGCTCCGCGTAATATATCAACTCAGCGAAAAACCCACGATCAACCAGCTCGAAATCATCGGAAACAGCAACCTGGACCTCGAGGAAATCCGCGATCGCATGACGGTGAAGGTTCAGACTATCGTCAACGAATCCATCCTTAAAGAAACTGTCCGAGATATCCGAAAACTATATCAGGAAAGCGGCTATTATTTCGCGAGCGTAGAAGCTGTTCTGAAAGAAAGTGGCCAGAACACGGTGGCCGTTACGTTCGTAATAGATGAGGGTGAAAAGGTAAGCATCGGTGGAATCAATTTTGAAGGCAACGAAAATGTCTCAAAAAGGGATTTGCTCAAAGCCATAGAAACCAGCGAAATGGGCATTTTCTCATTTTTTACGGGTTCTGGGATCTTTGACGAAGATGAACTGCAAAGGGATTTGGTACGGATTCGCTTATTGTATGAGAGTCGCGGATACGCAAAAGTTCAGGTTGGGCAGCCCGTTATTCGAGAGGAGCGAGAAAGAGGCCGGATATACATAACAATACCCATTAGCGAAGGTTTGCGTTACAGAATCGCGAAAATTGATATACGCGGTGGAGAGGATGTTATCCCCCAGGAAGAGATCAGAAGGAAGTTGCATCTTTTTGTTGGCGATGTTTTCAATAAAACCCGCTTACTCTCCGATGTGCAAGCGATAACGAATCAATTTTCGAACCGTGGCTATGCGTTTGCAGATGTCAATAGTTTCACGAAAACAGACGACAAGAAGAAGACGGTCGACGTTATTGTGCGAATCAATAAAGGGCGTAGAGTATACATCGGAAAAGTGGGGGTGAAAGGCAACACCCGCACTCGTGAGAATGTAATTCGACGGGATGTCCGGGTTATAGAGGGGTCTCTCTACAGCAAGAGAGGATTGGATTTAACGCGTCAGCGTCTCGTCCGTAAGAATTATTTCGAAACGGTGAAAGTCGTTGAAAAACGGCGTCCTGACAGTGATGAAATACTCGACATCGAGATTGAGGTAAAGGAGAAACCGACCGGCTCAATAACGGGCGGCATCGGTCTGAACAGCGACGAGGGCGTTTACGGGCAAGGTGAATTAAGAGAGTCGAATTTATTCGGTAAGGGTTTGGTTGCTTCAATTTTCACCAGAATTTCTTCCGAGCGTTTTGATTTGGTGACGGAATATTTTGATCCCAATTTCCGGGACTCAGGATACTCGCTTGGGGGCAGCCTGTTTTTTGTTGATCAGGAATATGACACTTTTGATAACCAAAAAAAGGGTGGACGAATAACGGTTGGCAAGGAATTTCAGGATTTCCTGAGGGGTTTCCTCTCTTATGAGATTGCGGAATCGGAAATCAGTAACGTTTCCGACACGGCGATAACCACGATTCTCGAGCAGGAAGGAGAAACTTTTCTCGAAAGCAGCATCATTCCAAGGCTGATCTACGATAGCTTGAACAGGCCAATTTTCCCGACGGATGGCACGTACTGGAGTATCGCCTCCACGATCTCTACTTCTCTATTGGGCGGAAACGTCGACGTACTCACAGCAGAAGCGGAATTCAGGCAATACTATAACATCGGGGAGCGTTTCCGGATCCGCGTTTTGCGGGATTTGGTTTTGAGTTTGAGGGGCAATGTCCGCTACGTTGACTCACTCAAGGGCGTAGTGCCTGCGTTCCGTCGTTTGTACGCCACCAGAAGGTACACCGTTCGAGGTTTCACTTCCAGCGACCTGGGTCCGAAGGATATGCAGGGAGAAGCCATAGGTGGATTCTCCGCCGCTCTCGCCTCTGTTGAATTGACGCATCCTTTCATCGGCCCGACTCAAGTCGCGGTTTTCTTTGATATGGGGAACATCTGGGATGAGGATAATGCGTTCGATGTCGGGGAATTGCGATACGGCGCCGGAATCGGCTTGCGCATCGTGACGCCAATCGGTCCCATGCGGCTCGATATCGGATACAAGCTGGACAGAAAAGAGAACGAGCGCAGGAGGGAAGCGCACTTGGGAATCGGGGCTGCTTTTTAGCAGTATTTGAGTCGATATTGTCTTTGAGATGGAGGATGTTTGACGTGAGGCGGCATGGCCCTGCTATTTTGCTCCTTTCGATATTTTTCATATTTGCCTACGCAGGCCATTCGGAATCGGCAAGTGTGAAATACGGCGTTGTCAACATTCAGCGTGTATTACAGACTTCAAAAGGCGGACGCGCCGCTAGTTCGTCTTTGGAAAGGGAGAGAAAGAGGCTCCAAGGCACGATACAGAAAAGGCGCGATGATTTAGCTAAAATTGCGAATAAAGTGCGGGATTTACAATTGGAGATCGATCAGAAAAGCGCGATTTGGCGGCAAGAGGAAAAAGAACGCAAGGCGTTCGAGTTGAGATCCCAGAGGAGAGAATTTGCGCGTGAACAGGACAATCTGAGACGATTGGTGCGAGAGAGCGAACGAGACCTTCAAGATCGCCGAAGAATAGCCACAGAGAAGGTTTTGAAAGAAGTTCGTGGCATTGTTGAGGAGATCGGGAAGAAAGAAGGTTTGGATGTCATTGTGGACAATGCATCCGGCGGCGTTTTGTTCGTCAACCCGAGAGTGGATCTCACAAAGAGGGTGATCAAGCTATACGACCAGAAGAAGAAATAAAATGCTTCTCGCAGACATCGCTAATCTGCTTGGCGGTGAATTGATCGGTGACGGGAACGTAGATCTACAAGATGTAGCAGCTTATGAAGAGGCCTCACCGAAAGATTTGAGTTATGTGGAGTCGGCGAAAAAACTGAACACGCATTCTGATGCGGGCGCCCTCATCGCTCCCCGGGGTCTGGAAATTGGCCGGCCAGGTATTTCTACAATAAATCCTCGTTTATCTTTTGCCCGCGCAGTCTTGTTGTTCCGCCCACCCCGAAAATTCCAGCCGGGAATTGACGCCAACGCCAGTATCTCCGAGACGGCCCTTGTGGGAGATGGCGTGTATGTAGGGCCATTCGCATCTCTTGCCAGTGGTGTTGTGGTAGGGGGCGGTTCCTATGTCGGGGCGGGTGTCCATATCGACCAGAATGTGAGGATAGGCTCTGGATGTCATATTTATCCGAATTGTGTTTTGTACGCTGATGTAGAGATAGGGTCTCGGGTGATCCTCCATGCGGGAGTCGTCGTCGGAGCAGATGGGTTTGGATATATTCCTGATGAGGAGGGTCGTATTTTCAAATACCCGCAAACGGGAAGAGTTGTCATTGAAGATGATGTGGAGATCGGTGCGAACAGCACGATTGACCGCGCTACGTTGAAAGAGACGAGAATCGGCCGTGGAACGAAAATCGACAACCTGGTGCAAATTGCGCACAACGTCGAGATTGGGGAGGATTGCATACTGGCGAGCCAGGTGGGCATCTCGGGTAGTGCGAAAATTGGGCGGGGCGTCATGATGGGCGGCCGTGTCGGGGTAGCGGATCATGTTGAAATTGGTGATGGTGCGAAACTGGGAGCGGAGACCGGCGTTCCGAAGAGTCTGGAGGGAGGAAAAATGTATCTCCACACTCCGGCGACGGAAATTCACGATGCGCGCAGGCGAATTGCGGTTCTGAGGAATTTGCCAAAGATGGCAGAGAGAATAAATGAACTCGAAAGAAAAATTGGTAAGTTAGAATCATGATGGATAGGCAGCGAATACAAGAGTTGATTCCGCACCGGGATCCATTTCTTTTCATTGATCGGGTAACAGAGCTTGACCCGGAAGAAATTTCTATCGTAGCTCAGAAAAAAATCTCGAAAGATGAACCATATTTAGATGGTCACTTCCCCGGGAATCCCATCATGCCGGGCGTGTTGGTCATAGAAGCGTTGGCGCAAACCGGTTTGATTTGCCTGTTCGATTTGAAATTGATTGATCCGGACGGAGAATTTTTCTTCACCGGAATCGAGCAGGTAAAATTCAGGCATCCGGTTGTCCCGGGCGATTTGTTGCAGCTGCACGCAAAACTCCTGAAAAACAAAAGGACTATATGGAAATTTGAAGGACGGGCGTTTGTAGGGGAGCAAATCGCCGCCGAAGGTCTTTTCACCGCCTATGCTACTCCCCGCTCTTGATAGACATTGAACGATATAGCCCCCACTTCTCATATCGACCCGGAAGCGCAAATCGGGCATGGTTTGAAAATCGGCCCGGGAGCTTTTGTGGGCGCAAACGTGATTCTTCGAGATGGATGTGAAATCGGGCCGAACGCGACCATTCAAGGACCTGCCGTTATAGGTGAAGGGTGCCGGATTTTTCCGAATGCCGTTATCGGCTTGGAAGCGCAAATTGTCGATTTGCCACAGGATTCAGGCGGGGTCGAAATTGGAGCGGGTACGGTTATCCGTGAAACGGCGACAATCCACCGTTCTATGTATCAGGGTCAAAACACGGTAATAGGCGGAAAATGCTACATCATGGTCGGTGCGCATGTGGGTCACGATTGCCGTGTGGGTGATGAGACGGTCCTGGTGAATCATTGTTCGTTGGGAGGGCATGTGGAAGTCGGGGAAAAATGTTTCATATCCAATTTCATCGGCGTGCATCAGCGTATGCAGGTTGGTGAGGGTTCGATTCTGGTAGGTCCCATTGCGGTGAGGAAAGACGTGCCTCCGTTCGTTAAAATGGCGGGCACTCCTTTTCGCGTGGTTGGACTGAATGTGGTCGGTTTGCGCAGAAGAGGCGTTTCGGCTGAAGTGAGAGCTGACATCAAGAGGGCGTATAAAATCCTTTTCAACGAAACCGGTACAATGGCGCAAAAAATAGAAATAATAGAAGCGCAAGCGCCGTTAGGAGCGGAAATTCAATCCGTGGTAGAATTCGTGCGCAATTCGAAGAACGGCATCTATCAAGGTCGCGTATAAGGGCAGGTTTTTTAAGAGGTTAAAAGCCCATGCTGGATTCTCTGCGAGTTGGCGTCGTTGGTGTTGGCCATATGGGTAGTTATCATGTGGCTGCGCTTTCCGAGCTTTTGGAGGTGAATTTGGTAGCTGTTTGTGACTTGGTTCCCAGTCGCGCTCGGGAACTGGCTGATAGATATGGAGCGGAGGCGTTTTCTGATCCCGTCGATCTGATCGGTCGTGTGGATGCGGTTGCTATCGCTGTTCCCACCTTGCAGCATTTTGAGGTGTCCCGGATATTCCTTGAAAATCACATTCATGTATTGGTGGAGAAGCCCATTTGTACAACGATGGAAGATGCTCGCAAACTGTTCGACATGGCCACCAAAAACAATCTGGTTCTTCATATCGGACATGTGGAACGGTTCAACGGGGCCGTTCAGGAGTTGGGCAACATTGTAGATGCTCCCACCCTGATTGAATGCCGCAGGTTAGGGCCCTTCTCGCCGAGAGTTAGGGAAGATGGAGTTGTCCTCGACTTGATGATCCACGATCTCGACATCGTTTTAAGGCTGGTGGATGAGGAGATCGATTTGCTCTCGGCAACTGGCGCGAGTGTTTTGTCTGATCGAGATGACGTGGCGAATGTGCAGATTTGCTTTGCCAATGGATGTCTGGCGAACCTTACAGCAAGCCGGATGACGCAGAACAAGATCAGGACACTTTCCGTATCTCAACCGGACGCGTTTATTACGCTCGATTATGCGGACCAGGAACTCCGAATTCACCGTCAGGCGATGAGTGAACACCAATTGACCCGTGAGGAACTCAAATATCGCGAACAATTTCAAGTTGAAAGGGTATTTGTTCATAAAGGCAATCCGCTCAAGCTGGAATTGCGGCATTTCTTGCAATCGGTGCAGCTCCTGAATGTTGTTTCTGATCCGGAAAAAGAATTACGGTCTTTGGAGGTTGCCCTTCGTGTCGTAGAGATGCTGAAAAGCACGATGCCCTCGACTCACTAACACTTCCCATGTCGGATTCCCCAGAGAGAATTGGCCTCGTTGCAGGCTCAGGCGGTTTGTCTTCCGAGTTTGTTTCCTGCGCGAAAAAACAGGGCAAGCATGTGTCCGTTGTGGCTTTGTCCGCTGAAATCGAGGAAACGTTATCATGTGAGGCGGATTCCGTAATCCACATCCCTCCCACCCAGCCGAATAAAATCATCCGGTTTTTCAGTGATGAGGGCGTTGAAGAAATAGGGCTCGTTGGAAAGGTGGAGAAAAGCATTTTATTTCAATCTTTGCGCTTCGATTTCACCGCTTTGCGCTTCATGAAAAGCGCCAGGAATACGGCCGATGCAACGATCATGGATGCCGTTATTGAGTTTGTGGAAGAAAACGGGATGAAGGTGATAGCCCAAACGAAATATCTCGAGCATCTCATTACCCCATCGGGGAGTATAACGAAAAAGAAGTTGCGCCAAAATCAACGAAAAGACGCCGAGTATGCGTTTCAGATGGCCCGGAGCGTTGCGGCGCTGGATATTGGCCAGACCGTGGTGGTCCACAAGGGGACGGTGGTTGCCGTGGAAGGTGTCGAAGGTACGAATGAGGCGATTCGAAGGGGATGCGCTCTCGCCGGGAAAGGGGCTGTTGTTTGTAAGGTGGCCCGTCCGAAACAGGATATGCGCTATGACGTTCCTGCAGTGGGACCCGAGACCTTGCAAGTGATGCGCGAAGGTGGCGTTTCGGTATTGATTCTGGAAGCGGAGCGAACATTTCTCATCGATCGCGAGCGCTTGATACGGGAAGCCGACGCAACGGGCATCATCGTTGTCGGCTGGTCGGAAAATGAACAGGGATGAACGTTCGACAAACGATGTCATTGTTGTCGCCGGAGAGCCATCTGGAGATGCTCACGCCGCGAATTTAGTAAAAGCGCTTGCCGCCAAGATACCCAACCTCCGATTATCCGGGATGGGTGGGCAATTGATGGCCGAGGCGGGTGTGGAATTATTTCATGACATCGGTGATATATCTATCGTTGGTTTCGCCGGCATTCCCCGAGTTTATCCCAAGCTGCGAAGAATCAAGAAAAATTTGCTGAACAAGATTTCGAATCAAAAGCCGAAAGCAGTCATTTTTGTAGATTATCCGGGATTCAATCTTTCGTGCGCGCGTTCTGTGCGCAAACTGCCGCAAACGCCAAAATGCATATATTTCATCACGCCGCAGGTATGGGCCTGGTGGAAAGGCCGCGCTCGCACCATTGCGAATGATTTTGATCTGGCCTTGAACATATTTCCGTTCGAACCTCGTATTTTTAACGACTTGGGCGGGAAAGCCGTGTTCATTGGTAACCCCATCGCCTATGAACTTCGAGATGCGCCTTCGAAAGAAACGGCCAGGCGCACACTGGGCATATCGATGAGCGACAAGGTGATTTCGCTTCTCCCGGGTAGCCGCCTCAAGGAAATCGACTCTCACGTGGGTGCCATGATAGATGCGATAAAGATAATTCATTCGGAAACGCCGGGATTGCGCTTTTTGATTTCAGAGGCGATTTCGTTGCCTGAAGGGTATGTTTCGAACCGCTTGAAACTATCTGGGTTAGAAATACGGCCTGTCAGGGGTGATTCAAAAAAAGTGATTCGCGCAGCCGACGCCGTAGTCGTAGCGAGCGGCACGGCTTCTCTCGAGACGGCTCTTCTGGGTGTGCCGATGGTTGTTCTGTATGCCGCCGATATTCTTTCGTATACGCTGGTCAAGTATTTTTTGATTCGGGTGGATTATGTGAGCTTGGTGAATTTATTGTCCGGCCATGAGGCGGTTCCCGAATTGTGTCAAAACCAGGTGCGCGCGCAGCCTATTGCAAACGCCTTGAGAAAAGTGCTTTTGAATGATGGGGTGAGAGCAAGGCAATTCAGTGTTTTCGAGAGGATTCAAAACGCCCTGGAAGGGATGAACCCCTATGCATGCGCCGCAGCGCATATCGCGGCGGAACTCGGTTTTGAAGCGCAGGACGCGTAGCATGAATGAAGATTCAATCGCTTATGATGAATGGGGCCGGAATCCCGACGCGCCGCTTTCTGCTTGGCTGGGCGGGGTGGTCATCGCGGGTTATCTGAAAGCGGTATACGCCACCTCGTCTATGGTTTTGCCGAATACGGAATCGAATAAAAGAATGAGTTGCAAGCTTGGTGAAAAATTTATCTGGGCGCTCTGGCATTGTCATTTGGGACTGCCCCCCTTCTTCTACCCGGATAACTATCACCTTACATGTATGGCTAGCAGAAGCCGGGACGGAGAATTGCTCGCCCAGATAATGTCACGGCTCAATACCCATTGCGTGAGAGGCTCTTCCTCTGTGTTGGATGGAAGGGATAAAGGTGGAGCAGCCGCGGTTCGGCAGATGATCAGGGTGGCGAAAAAAGGGGAGCACCAACTCGTCATCACGCCTGACGGCCCGAAGGGACCGCCTCAGAAAGTAAAAATGGGTGTCATAACTTTAGCGAGCCTCACAGGATATCCAATTTGCCCGGTCGCTTTCGCGGCATCGCGCTTCTTCACCATCCCCACATGGGACAAGACGATTTTCCCTTTGCCGTTCGGGAGAATCGCTGCTTGTTGTGGAGAGCCTCTGGAAGTTCCACGAACCCGGGACAAGGGAGTGTTGGAGGCGAAGCGCGCAGAAATCGAAAAGCGGCTCATCCATGCGAATGAGGAGGCGCAGTACTACCTGAAGAACATGGAGGGGAAATAAGCCGCTCATGTTGTTTCTCTACAATGTCGTCATTCTTCTCATCTCGCCCGCATTGCTCGTGTATTTTTTGATTCGCCTGTGGCTTCGGGGGTTTGATCTCAGGGCTGTACGTGAAAGGTTCGGGTTTCTGCCCGACTTGCCCGATGCGGGGGGAGGGCGTCTTTGGCTGCACGCCGTCTCCGTGGGGGAAGTGGGTGTGGCCGCCGTCTTGATACCTGCGCTTTTGAGAAAGAAGCCGAAGCTCAAAATCGTTCTTTCCACGGTGACCCAGACGGGCAGAAACGAGGCCGGAAAAATCTCAGGCCTGGAGCATCTCATTTACTTGCCCCTGGATTTCCCTTTGATAGTCCGTTCCGCCATGGAGCGCATCCGGCCGTCTATGATCGCGCTCATCGAGACGGAGATATGGCCGAATCTCGTGGCGGAGGCCGCAAGGAGAAATATCCCGGTATCCATTATCAACGGGAGGCTTTCTGAGCGTTCGTATCATCGCTACAAACGCTTTCAGTATTTTTTTTCTTCGATTCTCAGGTGTTTCACAGACGTGCTGGTGCGCGGGGAAGGGGATGCCGAAAGGTTTCTGGGTTTGGGCGCGACTTCCGTGCGGGTTGCAGGGAACATCAAGTTCGACGCGCCTGTGCCGCTTCAGGAGCCCCCGCATGGGGCGTATGGCCTGGGCGCGTGTCGGCACATCGTCGTGGCCGGCAGCACGCACCCTGGAGAAGAGAAACTGATTGGAGAGGTGATGGCATCCATTCATCGGAAAATGCCGGAAGTGGGTCTCCTCCTCGCGCCCCGCCATATGGAAAGGGTGGCCCAGGTAGAAGCGGACTTGCAAAACGCAGGCATTTCTCCCGTGCGGTGGAGCCAGGTTAAAGATACGAGCGGTGAGCATCAAGTGGTCATTCTGGATGTGATGGGAGAGCTCGCAGACGCCTATGGGTGCGCGGCGATGGCGATCATCGGCGGAAGTTTTATTCCCCATGGCGGTCAGAACCCCATAGAAGCGGCGCGCTGGGCGGTGCCATGCCTGTGCGGCCCCCACATGGAGAATTTCGCCGAGGTCATGTGCGAGATGGTCAAACAAGGCGGCGTGATTCAACTGAACGGGCGGGAGAATCTGGAGGGCGCCGTCATGAAATGGCTGGACGATCCGGAATCGCGGAGCAGGGCAGGTGAAGCGGCCCGCCGGGTAGTGCAGAACAACCAGGGCGCCTCCGAGCGAACTGCGGAATACATCGTCCAGGTCCTGGCGGGCTCGGATAAGGGCGCCGCATGAGTTTTCGGCGCGGAATCCTGCAGGCCTGGGAGGGCAATCCCTCATCTCCTGCCTGGTCTCGTATATTGACGAAGGGCCTCGGCCCCCTGGGAAGTCTCTATGGCGCTGCAATGGCGCATCGACGCCGGCGTTATGAATCTGGGAAGGCCGGTGTCTCGAAAAATCCCGTACCTGTCATTTCGATCGGGAACCTCACGCTTGGGGGCACGGGAAAGACGCCCACAGTCGCCTGGCTCGTGGAAAAACTGACCTTGGGAGGCCGAAAGCCCGCTGTCGTGAGCAGGGGTTATGGCGGGAGGCCCAAGGATGTGATGGTTGTGGGCGACGGGAAGGGAAGCCTGATGGCCGCGCCGCCGGCCGCCGATGAGGCGGCGATGCTTGCCCGCCGCTATCCCGACCTCCTCGTTTTAACGGGTGCGGACCGTTCGTTCGTTGCGAAAAAGGCGGTAGAGGAATTCGGAGCGGATGTTGTTGTCCTCGACGATGGGTTTCAGCATCTGGCTCTTCACCGGGATATGGATGTGGTGGTTTTGCGCGGGGATTGTCCTTTTGGAAATGGCCGGGTGATCCCGGCGGGTGTCCTCAGGGAGCCGGTTTCGGCCCTGAAGCGCGCAGACGCCGTTTTGGTGACGGGCGAATGTGCCGGCCATACGAGAGAGGAAATCCAGTCTCTTATCCCGGATATCCCGATGTTCACAGGCCACCTTGAGCCCGATGCGCTCCTGGATTCACGGGGCGAGAAAATAGGCTTATCGGATGAATTGAAGGGCGCCAGGGTCGTAGCTGTCAGCGGCCTGGGCAATCCGCATGGTTTCGAGAAAATGCTTGAAACACTGGATGTCGAGGTCATGGTGCATCACGAATATCCCGATCATGCCCGTTACGCGTTGGCGGATGGCGTGCGGCTCGTTTCGTCGCTGCGGAAGACCGGGGCCGATTTCATTCTCACTACGGAGAAGGATGCGGCGAAGCTGTCTCCTTTGTTGAGTAAAGCGCCGCTTCGTGTCCTTCGCGTTGTGATGAAGATTGATGATGAGATGAATTTGGCAGGTTTGATCGAAAAGAAAGCATTTTCGTCTTGAGTTGGCGCGTTATTCCCTGATGGAGGCGAGAAAGTAAGTCCCTCCCACGAGAAAAATCGCATTGGGCCCCCAGGCCGCCAGGATGGGTGGCAAGCGTCCGGCATGTCCGAACGAAAGACTTGCATGGAAGAAAACGAGATATATGGCGCCGATTCCGATTGCGGTAGCAACTCCCAGAGCGGCTCCTCCGCTTCTGCTGTTTCGAATGCAGAAAGAAACACCCACGAATGCCAATACGAAACTGATGAATGGAGCAGAAATTTTTGCCCACATATCTACGATGTAGCGGGTCGGGTCCACACCATTTTTACTCAAGCTTTTAATATAGCGAGTGAGTTCCTGGTAATTCATCGTCTCCGGGTTTCTGTCTGTTTTTTTGAAATCATCGGGTTTCTCCTCAAGCGCAAAAACTTTTTTCTCAAAAATTTCGCGGTTGATTTTCCCCTCTTCAGAAAAGTCATGGATTGCGCCTTTGTGGAATTCCCAATGCTTATTCAAAGGCGCCCAAACTACCTCATCCGCGTCAATACGTTGCGTTAAGCGATTGTGCGGATCCATTCGGTACAGGGTAACGCCTCTCATTTTTTCTGAAGACGGATCATAGTGCGTAATGTGCCAGATTGTGTTGTTTTCCGAGCGATACCAGACTTTGTCTCTCTGGATATGCGTTCGCAAACCAATTTTTTGGATCTTGACCCGCCGGATGTATTCTCCGCGCTTGTTGGCGAATGGAACAATGTATTCATTCGCCAAGAAGGTGAGGATGCTGATTCCCAGGCTGACGATGAGGATGGGCGCAATGATTCGGTAGAGACTTAAGCCCCCTGCGCGCATGGCGAGAACCTGGTTTTCTCTGGAGAAAAGAATCAGCGTGAACGTGCTCGCAAGCAGAGTGGTGAGCGGTATGGAGAGAAAAACGAGATGGGGTATCTTGTACAGAAAATACAGGGCCGCGTCGGTCAGGGTCGCGTTCGCTTCGAGAAAATCATCGATTCGCTCGATAAACTCCGCTATCAGAAAAAGGGTGATGGCTCCCGACTGACAAAGAAACACCATTCTTAAAAACTGTTTCAGGACATAGCGGCTCAGTATGGTCATGGCGGGAATCTATGATTTGCTTCGGCTGAAGGGGGAAAAAGGTTTGAGGAACAGACCCCGGATGTCAATGGTGTTGCGCAACCCTGCGGTTCGTACCAGGTATCCCGCAAGCAGGGCCAATAATACGTTCGGACTCCAGACGGCGACGGCAACGCTGATTTGTCCGCTTTCCGCCATTCCCTCGGCGAAGGTAACGAGCAGGTAATAGAGGATCAGAACGCCCAGGCTCAGGGCGAAGCCGCCGTGACGTCCCGAGCGCTTGTTCTGTACGCCGAGAGGCGCCCCCAGGAACGCCAGAATGAGGCAGGTGAATGGTACCGCGAATTTCTTGTATAGCTCCACGAGAATGGCGTTGTACCTGCTGGTTCCCGGCTCGTGTTCTTTTAGTTTGTTTCTGAGTTCATGTAACGGGAAGGATCGCAGGCTTCTCCGAAGCGCTTTTGTCTTTCCGATGGTTTTCGTGAGATCAAAATTGAGATCGTAGTTTCCGAAGCGCGCGATTTGATAATTGTTTCTGGAGGGAGAAGAGCCGTCATGCCTGCTGGTTTTCCTGCTTGAGACCTTCTCGGGCTCGCTGATCGTGTGGATGGTTCCTCTGGTGAGACGCAGCCATACTTTGGCAGATGTGGTGGATTTGATCAGCATGCCGCGATCGGCAAAGATGACCCGGTTTTTCCCGGCCTCTCTCATGTCCGAAACCATGATGCCTTTCATTACTTTGCCCGACGATTCGATTTCGCGCACATAGAACATGATTCCATCGAAATCGTCATGAAAAACCTGTTCTTGAAGGTCGAATGTAGCGACTCGACTGTGAAGCATCTGTTGGCGGACTTCCAAAGTGGTGGTTTGACTCCAGGGAAGCCCGAACATCATGAGGAAACCGCTCAGGAGGGCGGTGGCTACTCCCACCACTCCCACGGGGATGAGTTGAGAATAGAAGGTCATGCCTGAAGCGGTCATCGCCAGGGATTCGCTGTCGCTCGAAAGGCGGCTGAACACCATGATGCTCGAAATCAGGGTGGACATCGGCAAGGTGACAAGGAGAAGAACGGGCAAGGCGGCGAAAAGAAATTGCGCCACGATTGATAGTGGAATTCCGCGGTTCACCACCAAATCCGTGAACTGGAGCATTTTATGAAGCAGGAGTATGAATGTAAGAAAAAACAAGGTGATGAGGAGATATGACACCAATTCACCCAGGATATATCGGTGCAAGGTTTTCAAGGGAAATCCTCTGGGAGATGGGCACTCAATGCTCTTGCATCACACTATATGAGCATTTGCTGGATTGCAAAACGTGTTTTCATGCTCATTGACGCCCATGACATCGGTTGATAGCGTTGAAAATAGGGCAGTTTTAGTTGCTTTTCCCCGTGACTCAAGGTGCGGAGACGCATCGGGGAGGTATGGAGTTTGTCCGGCGATGCCGATCGAGAGGAGTTGCACCTTGTAGTGGCGCCCACATGGATAGGTGATACGGCGATGTCCGCCCCTTTTTTTTCATCCTTGAGGCGAGCACACCCTGGGGCGAGAGTGATGGCGGCGGCAGGTCCCTGGACTTCCGGGCTGCTCCGCAGTTTTCCCTGGGTCGATCGGGTCTTGTCTCTCGATGCGGGGAAATGGAGCAGCTTCTTTTCTTTGAGGAGAATGTTAAGAAACGAGTCGGTAGATTGTGCGTGGATTCTGCCCAACAGTTTTCGTGCGGCCCTCATGGCGAAATGGACAGGAGCAAGGCGGCAAGTCGGATATGGGAGCGATAGCCGGGGCTGGCTTTTGAGCAACCGCGTGGCTCTTCCGAGAGATGTTTCTCATCTGGTGGATCGGTATCTTTACCTTCTTCAGGCGGAAGGACATCAAACCCGGGTTCGGGTTGATGATTACTTCATCAGACCAGAGGCGCAACAATTCGCGGAGAGTTTATTGATAGCGCACCACGCGAGGAAAAATGCACCTTTGGTGGGAGTTCATCCCGGGGCCTTTTTCGGTGAATCCAAGATGTGGCCGCTGGAATACTTCAAAAAACTCATTCACCGGCTCGTGGATCACGAGGGGGCGCAGGTCTTCATATTGGGCGGGCCGGATGAGCTGGCGCTGACGGGGCAATTGTCTCAGATGTCCGGGGGACGAGCGGTGAATCTGGCCGGAAAAGATACTTTGGAGACGCTGCCCGCCTTGCTGTCTCGGCTGGATGTCTTCATCTCCGGCGATTCGGGTCCGCTTCATGTAGCGGCGCTCGCCGGGACCGCGACGATTGCGCTGTTCGGTTCCACGGACTATCGTCGAACGGCGCCGAGAGGCCCTTGGAGCCGGAATATTCATAAGGATCTCGATTGCAGCCCGTGCTTCGCGAGAAAGTGCCCTCTCCGTCATCACGAATGCATGAAACAGATTACGCCCGAAGAAGTGGCAGGCGAAGTCATTGAGTTGCTGAGCAAAAAACCGGGGATCGGCAAGGATGGAAACTGAGAAAAGCGCCGCAAAGAGGCCAGCGGTATTTTTTGACAGGGACGGAACCCTGAATCGGGACGTGGGCTATGTCACTCACCTCGACGTGTATGAGCTCCTTCCCAGGGCGGCGGCGGCCGTCCGCAAGGTGAACGAGGCCGGGTGGCTCGCCATCCTGATCACGAATCAGGCCGGCGTGGCGCGTGGTTACTTCTCCGAATCCATGATCGAAAAGGTGCATCGGAAGCTTCAGGATGAACTGGGCGGCAAAGGCGCGCGCCTCGACGCCATCTACTATTGTCCGCACGTTCCGAACGGAGAAAATCCCGAATATGCGATTGACTGCAAGATGCGGAAACCCTTTCCCGGCATGATTCTGAAAGCGGCGGCGGAGCACGACGTCGATTTGGGAAAATCCGTCTTGCTGGGAGACAAGTATTCCGATTTGGAAGCGGGCTGGCGTGCGGGTTGCAGAGCGGGCCTTGTGCTCACAGGGTACGGGCGGGGAGAAAGAGAGCTTCGTGGAGAACAATGGCCCCGCCAGCCCGATTTCGTGGCGCAAGACGCCTATCATGCGGTGGAAATCATCTTGAACGAGAGCGGGAAGCACTAATATGAATTCATCGCTGGAGAAATATATTCAAGGATTCTCGTCTGTCCATGTGGCGGTGATTGGTGATTTCATCGCGGATGAATTCATTCACGGCGCCACTTCTCGCATCAGCAGGGAAGCGCCGGTTCTTGTTCTGGATTTCATCCGTCGCGAGGTCGTTCCCGGCGGCGGGGGCAATGCGGCGATGAACGTGGCGGCCCTGGGCGGAAACGTTACGGCCATCAGCGCGTTGGGGACCGGTGAAGCGGGCGAGGAACTCCGCCGTACGATGGGGAAACACAGAATAGATACCAGGCTGTTGTTTGAAGATTCTGGGCGCGTCACCCCCACGAAAACGCGGGTGATGGCGGGAGGCAGAAACACCAAGCGCCAGCAGGTGATTCGGGTGGATCACGAAATGAAACTGGATTTGAACGAGACGCTCGAATCTCGGTTCATCCGTGAGCTCGAGAGGCTGGCGAATGACGGTCTGGATGCTCTATTGATTTCAGACTACGGCTTGGGCGTCATTACGAAAGGGGTCAAAGAGGCGATTCGGGAAATATCCACCGAACTCATCGTCACGGTGGACAGCCGCTATGCGGGAGATTCGTTTCTGGGGGTCACGGCCGTCACGCCCAATGAGGAGGAAATGGCAGGTCTTCTGGGTTATTGGCCCGATGAAGAGCGTCTCGATGAAGCGGGAGCATCTTTGCTCGAAAAAACGGGAGCCCGGGCGATATTGCTCACCCGGGGAGACGAGGGCATGAGTCTCTTTGAAAGAGATACTCCAAGAACGGATATTCCTATCTACGGGTCGGATCAGGTGCTCGACGTGACCGGAGCGGGGGATACGGTGATCGCGACGTTCACACTCTCACTGGCTGCGGGCGCCTCGATGCGCGAGGCGGCGGAACTCGCGAATCGAGCGGCGGGGTTGGTGGTGATGAAGGCGGGAACGACGGTCGTGGAACCCCGGGAGCTTCTGGCGACGTTCGAGAGGGAGGGCGCGTGAGCATCCGTGAAAAGGCTTATCGGCGGAAATGGATGCGGGTGAATTTCCTGAAACCGGTTTCGGAGAAATTGAGCGAAAACGGCAGGCGCATCGGGAGAGCGGTCGCGGATGGGTGAGCGAATCCTCATCATTCGCTTGGGTGCAATTGGTGATGTCGTCCATACGCTGCCTCTGGCGTCAGCCATCAAGGATGCGCGGCCTGATTCCCATATCACATGGGCGGTCGAGCCGGCCCCGCGAGAGATTCTGCTCGGGAATCCAGATATAGATGAAATCTTGACCATTGACACAAAGAGGTGGCGGAAGAACCTGTTCTCCGGCGGATTCTCCGCTCTCAGACGCGACCTGCTCACCGTCAGGAATACAGGCGCCGACGTAGCGCTGGATGCCCAGGGGCTGCTGAAAAGCGGTTTTCTGGCATGGGCGTCGGGAGCGCCCGTTCGCATCGGATTTGAGCATCGTTTTTGCAAAGAAGGAATGAACGTTCTTTTCACGACGCATCAAGTGCTGCCCCCGCAAAACCCCCACCACGTGGTGGAGAAGAATTTATCTCTTCTCGGTCCATTGGGTTTGCCGATTCCGTTGAAGGAGCAATACCGCTTTCCTCTTCATGAAACGCAGCAGGAGAGGGAGCAGGCGGAAAAGTATTTTGAGAACGTGAACCAACGGAACGGGGGCCAGCTTCTGGTGGTCCATCCCGGGGGCGGGTGGGTGACAAAACGCTGGGACCCGACTCGTTTCGCGCAACTCGCCGATGACTGGCATGTGAATGGCAAGGGGGACGTTCTGCTGATATGGGGCCCGGGAGAGGAAAAGATTGTGGAAGAGGTGATGGACGCCATGAAAACGCAGCCCCATGTATCGCCTGCGACGAGCATTCGCGAAATGATGGCCTTGATTCGGCGTGGTTCTTTTTTTGTGGGAGGCGATTCGGGTCCCATGCATCTGGCTGCCGCTATGGGGGTTCGATGTCTGGCGATCATGGGGCCAACGGAACCTGTGAGAAACGGCCCATGGGGCGCAGAGCATTTGGTTTTACATCATCGACTCGCTTGTAGCGGTTGTTATGCGAGAAAATGTCCTGATATCGAGTGTCTGGAACGCGTGAGAATCGCAGAGGCGGTAGACGGGCTGAACCGGCTATGCCTGGCCCATGAAAAACATGGCGAGATATGCGAAACTAACCAAGTTTATTGAAAGAAGCGGTCGATGTTTCAGTTTTCGTCGTGGTGTAACCAATGACTTCGAAGCGTGGATGTCGTTTCTGGAGTTCGTTTGAAAATTGGAGATAAGCGTAAGATGAGCGTGGATAAAGAGTTGTTGGAGATTTTGGCATGTCCTGTAACCAAGACCCCGCTTGAATTAAGCGGAGATGGAAATTTTTTAATCGCCCGGGAATCGGGTTTGGTTTACAAAATCGAAGATGGCATTCCCATCATGCTAGTGGACGAAGCCATCCCGCTCGACGAGTGGGAGAAAGCCCAAGGGAAAGGTTAGAAAGATGTCTGGCTTGGCGGAAACATCTGCCGAAGCCGGCACAGAAAGGGAGCTTGTCTCTGGATCGACAAGGAAACCGATTAGCGTCACGATTGTTGCCCACAATGAAGCGAAACGCATCCGTGCATGCATCGACAGCGTTTCCTGGGCGGATGAAATTATTGTGATAGATGCAGGTAGTACGGATGGTACTCGGGAGATATGCCAAAAACGTGGAGCGTTGGTCCTTCAACATCCTTGGCAAGGCTATGCGGCACAAAAAAATTTCGCTATCTCGAAAGCGAGTCATTCCTGGATATTGAGTCTGGATGCGGATGAACGCGTAAGTCCTGAGCTCGCAAAAGAAATTCTCTCCGTTTTGTCTAACGATACTCCTGTTTCGGGGTATCGGATACCCCGAAAAAACATATTCTTTGGCCGCTGGCTCCGCCACGGCGATCTTTGGCCGGATTATCAGATACGATTGTTCCGGCGCGATGCGGGAGTGTTTAGAGAGAAAAGCGTCCACGAGTCCGTGGTGGTTCAAGGGCTTGTTGATGTATTTTCATCCCCCCTGGAACACTATAGCTATGATTCACTTTTCGATTTTTTCCAAAGACAGGTGAAATACGCCAAGTTGTCGGCGGAAGACCTGTTTTCCAGGGGAGCGAGGCCTGGAATAGGTGATTTTGTCATTCGTCCACTTTGGCGTTTTTTCAAGAGCTATATCCTGAAAATGGGCCTTCGGGATGGCGTGAACGGATTATGGGTATCAGCTGGCTCCGCCTATTATGTGTTCATGCGCGCCGCCTTTTTATGGGAGTTATGTCGGGAACGTGAACGCTCTTAGTGTTGCAGATACAGAAGCCTCCCCGGTAATGGGCGGAAGAGGGAACAGAATTCTCCTGGAGTCCACTTCTCATGTCGAATGTGGGCGCAAGGTTCTACTGACCGGGCAGCCGAACGGCGAATTAAAGACCAATCAAGCAGGTATGGCTTTTGAGCCGGCTTGGCCGACACCAGAGTCCTATCTTGAAGAGAATCTGGGATGAGCCGCACCCGGGTTTATCTTAGGCTCCTGAAATATTTGCGGCCGTACCGTTTTCGGTTCGGCATCGCCGTCGCCTGCACAATCGTTGTGGGCGGTCTGAATGCGTATCCCGCGTACCTCGTTCAGCATGTCATCAATGATATTCTAATCTCGAAGCGAGCCGACATCGTCCTTTTGATTTGTCTGTCTCTCGTTGTCGTCTATACGGCAAAAGGCATAGCGGCTTATTTCCAGACATATTTCATGCATTGGGTTGGTCAACATGTGGTGATGGATATCCGGAATGAGCTTCATCGGCATCTTCTTAATTTGCCGCTTCGGTTTTTTGAGGTGAAGACAACCGGGGAACTGATGTCGAAAGTCATTTATGACATCTCTTTGATGCAACATGCGGCGACAGACGCCGTACGGGATTTGCTCCGGTATGGCTTCACCTTTATCGCTTTGCTTGGTGTGGCCATTTACCAGAGTCCAAAAATGGCGGTGGTATTCATCTTGATCGTTCCCTTGGTGGCATTTTTGGTTTTGACGATGGGAGAGAAGATTCGCCGAATCACACGGAGAAGCCAGGAGCGCATGGGCGACATGAGCAACTTGATGAAAGAAACCTATGTGGGCATTCGCGTCGTCAAAGCGTTTGGAGCGGAAAATGAGGAAAGAAGCCGTTTTGTGCGGGCCACACGCTCCTTTTTTGACACTGTAATGCGGGCCATGCGGGTTCGCTCGCTCGCACCTCCAATGGTGGAGATCATCAGCGGTATTCTGGGTGCGGGGATTTTGTGGTTCGGGGCAAGGGCAGTCATCCAGGGGAGTATGGATCCAGGCAAACTCACGAGTTTCGCGGTCGCTCTTGGCATGGCCTATGGCCCACTGAAATCCTTCACTCGTGTATTTCATAACCTGGTAGAAGGGATTGCGGGCGGCCAGGCGGTTTTTGAGATCATGGACGAGCATGTTCCAGAGAACAAGAATCCCGATGGCGAAAGGATGGAGCGGCTTTCCCGGCATGTTCGATTCGAGGGTGTGCACTTTTCCTATACAGATGAAGTTACGCTGGAGGATATCGATGTCGAGGTGCCGGCAGGTTGCATCCTGGCCATTGTAGGAATGAGTGGTGCGGGAAAAAGTACATTGCTGGATTTGATTCCGCGCTTTTATTTGCCCAGCCGGGGAAGTATTTCCTTCGATGGGAAAGAAGCGTCTGAATATTCACTGAGCAGCTTGCGCGCCCAGATCGCCGTAGTAACCCAGCAAGTCATTTTGTTTAATGATACGGCGGAAAACAATATCGCCTATGGCGTGAAGAATCCCGTCAGCCGAGAAGAAATAATCTCGGCGGCCAAAGCGGCCAATGCCCATGATTTTATTATGGAACTTGAAAATGGGTATGAGACCATGCTGGGTGAGGAGGGAGTACGTCTTTCCGGCGGTGAGCGCCAGCGCATCGCCATTGCACGCGCGATTTTGAAGGATCCTTCTATTTTGCTGCTCGATGAAGCAACGAGCGCGCTCGACACGGAAAGCGAGCAGTTGATTCAGGAGGCTCTGGAGCCTTTAATGAAGGGCCGCACCACGTTCGTGGTGGCTCACAGGCTCTCTACGGTCCGAAACGCTGATTTAATCGTCGTACTTAATGGGGGACGTATTGTGGAAAGGGGGACGCACGATGAGTTGATGAAGAGGGGAGGCTTGTACCATAGGCTCTACGAGATGCAGTTCGCGAATGAGGAAATGTCCCTTTCCAGTGAAATCAATAGTGCAACGAATGGTGGGAATATATCGTAAGTCGTTTGCACGATGGTTCATGTAATTGGGTGAAAAACTGTCCCACGTCCCAAACTGGCTTTTGGGCTGAAAAGTTCAATTTAGACGTCTGTTATACATCCTTATTCTGAATTTCTACCTACTCGCCTTGATTCCATATATTATCCCAAAGAAAGCGGGTATTGTTTTGCCCGGAAAAAGCGGCCAAATTCTTTTGGTGCTGAGGCGAGAGAGCAACTTGATGAATGAGTTAAAAGGCTCTTTCATAGAATTGGGTGGGCGCCTCAGGAGACGCTCAACTGTCTCTCTGGTGGCGTTCGGCGGGCTTTTGGGTTTTGTCGTCAGTGCGCCTTTCTCGATATCAATCGCTCAAATTTGCGTGTTTACCGCCGTGGTGGCATGGCTGGCTTCCATGACCAAGGCGGCGCCCTTGCTGACCCAGAAATTTCCTTTGTGGGGTCCCTGGCTCCTTTTCGCACTGTTTACTCTTGCCAGCGCCTTTCACGCGCCAGATTCGCTCAACAGCCTGATCAAGTCGAGAGAATTGACGCAAATCATGATTTTTTATTTGGCCATGAACGTCGTCCAGGATGACTGGGAAGCGCTTTGGTTGGTGAAAGCGCTCTTCGTGGCTGCGAGCGTGGCCGCTTTGTACGCCTTGGGAGTTTCGCTGCAGGGAGTATTATCTCTGGCGAATCGCCCGTCGGGCTTTTTCAGCATATACATGACGTTCGGCGGTTTTCTGCTGGTAGTCGGTCTTTTGGCGTTCACATACCTCCTGGTGCCGACTCGGGAACGCAAGAGCAAGTGGGTCTATGCGTCGGCCCTCCTGATACTCACTGCGTTGATCACGACTTTGAGTCGCAGCGCCTGGGTAGGCCTTGTCATCGGGGTGGCGGCTGTCGCAGTTGCGAGCAGGCGCAAGATAGTGAGTTTGTGTTTGGCGCTGGCGGTGGTGCTTGCGATTTTCATGGCGCCTCATTCTATCCGCCAGCGCGTGAAGAGCATGGTGAATCCCCGGGACAAGACGGCAGTGGAGCGGATCAACATGTGGAAGGGCGGCATCAAAATGTTCGTGGATAAAAAACTTCTGGGTTTTGGCCCCGGGCAAATCAAATACAATTATGCTCACTATGCGAACCCCGATGCGGCCTCGAAACCTCCGTCCCACCTCCACAACAACGTCGTTCATTTGGCTGCCGAGCGGGGAATTTTTGCTCTGGGCGCTTGGATTTGGGTCTGGATCGGATATTTCGTCCTGGTGATTCAGCGAATTCGGGATACGAAAGACGCGCCTTTCGGGACGCGGTTTCGAATGATAGGCGGTTTGGCCGTAGCGGCAGGTTTTTTAAGCGCCGGGATGTTCGAATACAACTTCGGTGATTCCGAGGTGGTGATGCTCATGTTTATGGCGATCGCTCTGCCATTCATAGGCAGGACGAACGAAGTTCATTCAGGATAATTCGATTTGCGTTGCAGCTTACCAGAATTGTATCAAAGATTGAAAAAAGCCTAATTTTTTGACCGGTTCAGCGGCCACGAGGTCGGTCCCGCCGATTTTGTTGCCTCTCAATTCATAGGTGATGCGGCCCACCTTTTGACCGTTGCGGATGGGTGCGGATATCTCTGGAGGCAACTCTACGTTCATGGAAATACGCTTTCCGTCGCCCCTCCTCACCAATGCCTCGACACTATTTTTCAGCCGGATGCGGACTGTCCGCTTCTGCCCGCTCAGGACCTTGATCTGGCGGCGTTCCGGTTTTTTGATTTGGGCCAAATCAACCCAGCGGTATTGGGTGAACCCCCATGCGAGCAAGCGCTTGGCCTCTTTGAATCGGCGCCTGGAATGACTCGAGCCCATCACGACGGCGATGAGTCTTAAGTTTTTGCGTTTGGCCGTGGCGACGATGCTGAACCCGGCTTTTCGGTGGTAGCCTGTTTTCAGACCATCCATTCCGCGAAACCGCCCCAAAAGAGTGTTCGTGTTGGTCAGGATGAAGCTCCCGTTCCGGAAAGGAGCATTCCTGGTGGCGCTCCACTTCATGATGAGCGGATATTTTATCAACTCACGGGCAAGAATGCCGGCATCTCGCGCGCTCATTCGATTGGTCGGCTTGTTTCTGCCTGGGGGAAGTCCGTTGACGTTAACGAAATGGGTGTTCGTCATGCCGAGTTCTTTTGCGCGCTGGTTCATCAGCTCGACGAAGGCTTCGGCGTCTCCGGCAATGTGTTCCGCCACGGCGTAAGAGGAATCGTTTGCCGAACTGATGATGATGGATTTCATCAAATCTCTCAGAGAGAATTTTTCTCCTTGCTTCAAATATACTTGCTGGCCTCCGATACGGGAGGCGCTTCTGCTGGTGGTGATAATTTCATCGAGATGGATGATGTTTCTATTAATTTGTTCCATGGCGATTAAAGCGGTCATCATTTTCACAATGGAGGCGGGTTTGGTAGGAAGCCGCTCGTTTTTTGCTTTCAGGGCTCTGCCTGTTTTCGCTTCGAGTAACAAGATCGAGCGATAGGGGATGACCGCTTTACGAGAGCGTTTTCGACGCGCGGAAGCCGAATCGACGTCGAGCGTCAGAGAACATATGAACAAAAGCAGCGGGAATACGGTGATGGACAAGCGGAATCGCCGACGACGGTCCAGAGCGAGCAACATGCGCTTTCCTTACATTCCAGGCGATGCGGGTGGGTTGGAAAAAGCTCCAAGGGTAATAGATGATCTCCTTGAATTTGAAACAATTAAAGACGTTTTCCATGTGCTTGTCAAAGCGAGAAGATGATGGGGTGCCAGGGAAGTCCCATTATGTGAGTGTATCTCAGCTTTTAATGGCGGTTATTCAGCCCGTGCGGCATCCTTAAATTCCATTTCTTGCGTCTGTTAGGTTGCTCTGATAGGATTTGCGCTACCAAAGGGGTATGGAATCGAATCCTCGGTTCACAATGGAGATACACGTCAAGCGTGCCCTGTATGAAAATGGGGTATGACATTCTTTTTTGCCGCATAGGCGGAAGGAGAAGGAGGTCTTCTCATGTTTAAGGGTTCTTATGTCGCGATGGTAACTCCGTTCCGCGACGGTAAGCTCGACGAAGAGGGCATTCGCTCTCTGGTGGAATTTCATGTTGAAAATGGAACGCATGGGATTGTGGCGTGTGGAACCACGGGAGAGTCCGCCACGCTGAGCCATGAAGAGCACGACCGGGTCGTAGAGTTGGTGATCGAGCAGGTAAACGGAAGAATCCCGGTCATCGCCGGCTCCGGCTCGAACAGCACCGCGGAGGCCGTTCAGCGCACCCAGTACGCCAAGCGGGCCGGCGCGGATGGCGCGCTCCTGGTAGCTCCTTACTACAACAAGCCTACCCAGGAAGGCCTTTATCAACATTTCCGGGCTATTGCGGAATCCGCTGACATCCCGATCGTTCTCTACAACGTGCCGGGCCGAACGGTGGTGCAGATAGCGCCCGACACGGTGGCGCGCCTCTCGGAGATTCCCAACATCGTGGGCATCAAGGAGGCGACCGGGAATCTGGCGAATTGCTGCGACATCATATCCCGCGTGCCGGACGATTTCATTGTGCTTTCAGGCGATGACTTCGTCACGCTGCCGATGATGGCGATGGGTGGCGTGGGGACGATTTCGGTGACGGCGAACGTGGCTCCCGCGGACGTGGCTCAGATGTGTCAGGCCCATCTCGATGGGGACACCGCCACGGCGAAAGCGTTGCATTACAAGATGTGGGAACTCAACCACATGATGTTCTGCGAGACGAACCCGATCCCGGCGAAAGCGACTTTGGCCATCATGGGGCGTATTGCGCTGGAATACCGGCTGCCGCTATGCGCTCCGTCTGACGCCAACATGAGCAAACTGGAGACGTTCGCCAGGGAATACGGACTGGTCGAAGAAGCAGTGGCGGCGTCGTAAACGTACGCTGAACGACAGAATCACAAAGAAAAAGCGGGAGTTATCAAAGCTCCCGCTTTTTTCGCCTTTAGATTCTTATTTTTCCAGACCCAGAACCTTGAGAGCGTTTCCGCCGAACCAGAGTCGTTTCACGTCGTCTTTCAGCGGAAACTTCTCGAACTCCGCCAGGCTTTCCCCCGGGTTGATCATCGGCCAATTCGATGCCCAGAGAATCTTGTTCTTGAGCAGCGAGTTCCCGTAGCGGAGCAGAGGCTCCCAGCCGGTGTCGGGCGTGGTGATGTATTTGGGCATCGTGCCGCTGACTTCGATATACAGATTGGGGTGCCGCCAGCTTACGGCGATCATCTCCAGTATCCACGGCCAGCCTCCGTGCACCGCCACGATGCGAAGCTCGGGAAAATCTCTCGCCACCTCGTCCAGATAGATCGGACGACCGAAATCGAGCAGATTTGAGCTGGAGAGATTCATCGATGTGTGGAGCAAAACGGGGATGCCCAGTTCCACGCATTTGGCGTAAATGGGATAGAACTTCTTGTCGTTCGCATGGAGTCCGAGTTCCCATGGCCCCATATTCACGCCTCGGAGGCCGTATTCCTTCACGTCGCGCTCCAGATCGCGCAGCGCGTCCATGCCGCGAAAAGGGTCGCACCCGGCCGTTCCAATCAGGCGATCCGGGTAATCCTTGATGTATTCGTACAAGACATCGGCGGGAAATTTCGTGCCCGAGATCGTCGTCATGTCGGAAGTCTTGATCACCGCCTTGTCCACCCCTTGTTCGTCCAAAAAGGCGACGAACTCCTCCGGTTCCAAGTAGCGGTGTTCTTCCTCGTTGCCGAATACCCTGTCCCCATAATGTTTGGCGTAATCCACTAAGCGGCCGGTCGGTTTCAAATACCTGTCCAGACCCTCGGGAATGGGGCATGAGACTCTGAAATCGATGATCGGCGTCGGCATCCGTAAGCTCCATGAAATTTGAATCTTATTTGAGCGCAGAGTACATCAGGACGCTCGTTTTCGGATAGTCGCGAATGGAAAGCTCACTCCCTCGCCACAGTTCGTTGAATCCTTTATTCTCATTCTCATTTTGGAATCAGAGGATTTGTATGAAAAAGAATGACGGAACATCAACCCACTGGCTTTGGGTGATTTGCGCGGCCCAAGTGCCGATGATGTTCGTCTATGCGAACTATGTGGCGGCGCTTCCGCTGTTCAAGGCGGAATGGAATCTCACGAACGTGCAGGCCGGCACGATTTATACGGCGTTTTACGTGGGTTACATCCTCGCCTCGGCCGTTTTGGCGACCGCGACGGATTACATGAGCGCGAAAAAGATATATCTGGTCTCGAGCCTTTGGCTGGCGCTCCTGAATTTCATGTTCCCGCTCTTAGCCGATGGTTTCATCAGCGCATCGGTGTTTCGCGGTCTCACGGGCGTGGGGCTGGCCGGCACGTATGCGCCTGCGCTTCGGCTGGTGGCGGAGTATGCCCCGGAGGAGAGGCGCGCCCGGATGGTGGGGATGTATACGTTTTTTTATACCGTAGGCGTCGCCACATCTATCTATGTGACGGGCATGCTTGTTGCGAATTTCGAGTGGCGCACGGCGTTCGCGTTGACGTCTCTGGGACCCGCCGCCGGTTTCTTGGCCATGGTGTTTCTGCTTCCCACCCTGCCTTCACCGAGGGGAGATGGAGACGCCGGATTTGAATTGCCCAGACTTCCGGCTCCCGTGTGGGTGCTCATGGGCGTTGTGGGCGCGCACAGGTGGGAGGTGTTCGCATTCAGGGGCTGGATAGTCACCTTCCTGGCGGCGTCCCTGGTGATGACGGGAGCGGAGACGCGCGAGAGCGCCCTCCAGGTCGCCTCCACGTCCGCTGCACTGATCATCGGGCTGAGCGCCGTCTCGAAACTCATTGGCGGCTGGTGCGCCGACCGTATCGGCAGGCCGCCCACGATAATCGCGAGCCTGTTTCTGAGCGGCCTGATTTCAGTTTCCATCGGGCTCGCATTCGGGGCGCCTTTCACCACCTTACAGATTCTCTGCCTGGTCTGGGTGATCGTCATGCACGTGGATGCCCCCGTTCTGGTCGTGTTGACCACGGAACTCACGCCCAGACGCCACCTCGGTTCCGCATTGGGAATTCAATCGGGTTTGGGTTTTCTGCTTGGTTCCCTCGCGCCCATGGTGGTGGGGAAATTCCTGGACATGAGCAACGACTCGGGCGACGGCGCTCTTCCCGTGAACTGGGACTGGGCGTTCATCGGGCCGGGTGTTGCGGCTATTCTGGGAGCGGTCGCCACCATTTTCGTCACGCGGCGTTTTATTACCGGGGGAAAGCCGCTAGAGGGCGGAGCAGATGCTTCACGGCCATAAGCCCATACGCTCGATATGCGGGTTCCACCCCACAATATCATCGGCTTGACGATGTTCGCAGTTTTGATATGATTCGCCTCACCTCTTGGAAAGCATCTTACATTTAGGTGAGCGGTTAAATGAAGCGTGCTCTTTAGTTTCTTGCAGTAGATTATCTGCGCACTTTTCGAACTGCTACTTAACGAGCAAAGGAGAACAAAAATGCTGAAAGGAATCATTGCTGGTCTGTTGGCGGTGGCTCTTCTGAGCGCACCGGCGTTCGCGGCGGACGACGCTACCATGCGCGCCGCCAAGAAAGAGGGGAAAATCACCTGGTATTCCTCTCTCACGATCAATATCGCGCAGGATATATGCAACCGCTATAACAAGAAAAAAACAGGTATCAAATGCATCCTCCACCGAGACGGATCGGGCAAGCTCTATCGTCGTTATCTGCAAGAGCGTAAAGGCGGCATTTACGTCGCCGACGTGGTTCACACGTCGAACCTGGGCCATTTCCTGAACCTGAAAGCCAAGAAAATCATCACGCCCTACAAACCCGCCGGGACGGACAACTTCAATGAGAAGTTCGTGACCAAGGACAACTACTGGACGATTCTTCGCGCGGGCGTTCTGATGCCCTTCTACAACACCAAGAAAGTCAGCGAGAAAGACGCGCCCAAGACGTATGCGGATTTCCTCGACCCCAAGTGGAAAGGCAAAATCATTCAATCACACCCCAGCTACAGCGGGTTCGTCACGAACGGCATGATCAACATCGTGAACAGGTTCGGCTGGGGTTATTATGAGAAGTTGGCCAAGCAAAAGCCGAAGATCGTGCAATCCGCGGCTGGCAGCGTTCCTCTCATAGCGCGCGGGGAAGCTTTGATTGGTACGGGTACGACATCTTATACGCTCCTCAAGCAAATGCAGAAAGGCGAGCCTCTCAAGCCCGTAATCCCGCCGGCGGGTCTGGCTTTGGTGACCTCACCGAACAGCGTGTTCACGAAGGCGCCGAACCCCAACGCCGCGCGCGTGTTCACCGATTATCTGTTCAGTCAGGAGACCATGCAGCTTCTGGCGGATTACTTCCTTTATGTGGGCAATCCGAATGTGAAGTATCCAAAGGGATTGCCGGCGCTCAAGGACATCAACTTGATGGCCATCGGCGGAGACGAACTGAAGAAGAAGAACAAGCCGACGCGCGCGAAGTTCAAAAAGCTCTTCGGCGTGTAAAAAAAGAATGGGCGGGGGCGGTTTCTTACGCAAAACCAAGAAATCGCTCCCGCTTCGTTATTTTGATGTTTAGAATAGGTTGAAAACCACTTAACGCCTGGAAGGACAAATGCGCATATGACGCAAGATGCTCAACAGCTTCCCGGAATGATCTCGGGAGGCGAGCCCTCTGCCACCAGGAAATTCGACTACACCATAATCGTTTGGGTGGTATTATTTATTCTGCTGGTCATCCTGGTGGCGAATCCCATCTTCCAGCTCTTCAAGGAAAGTTTCTTCGTTTCCGAGGACGAGGCCGGCGGCTTCACCTTCCAGAACTACATCGACGCTTTCGAGACCGATGAATACTACAAGCCGATGTACATCACGATGATGCTAGCCATCTCGGTGGGCTCCATATCCCTGGTGGTGGGCGCCGTCATGGCCTGGGTGGTCAGCCGAACGGACATCCCTTTCCCGAATTTGATCAGAAACGGCATTCTGGCTTCGTTCGTGACCCCTCCCTTCCTGGGCGCCATAGCCTGGATATTCCTGGCGGGCCAAAACGAAGGGTGGCTGAATAAATGGATTCGCGGGTTATTTGGATTGAGTGAAGAGTTTTATCTGTTCGACATCTTCACAATGAAGGGCGTCATATTCGCCATGTCGCTCTACACGTTTCCGCTCGTCTTCATCGTCGTTTTAGCAGGCCTGAACAATATTTCCTCGGACGTGGAAGACGCTGCCAACGTGGCGGGCGGCGGAACGTTCCACACCATGTTCAGCATCACTTTGCCGCTCGTAGCGCCCTCTCTGTTCGCGGGTTTCATCCTGGCGGCGCTCGAAGCGATGATTCTTTTCGGCATCCCGGCGGTGTTGTCGATTCCGGCGGGCCAGCACACGATGACGACCCAGCTTCGCGCCTTCATGGTTTCCGAAGACGACCTGCTCGGTCTGGCCTCTGCCTACGCGATGCCCATGCTCGTTTTGGCTATAGGCATGGTCTGGACGCGGGGCATTGTTCTGGGCAGAAGAGGCTACGCCACCGTCGGCGGCAAGGGAGGCCAGAGACGTCCGCAAAAGCTGGGTGTTTGGCGTATACCGATATTCATACTCTGCATGATTCCGCTCGTGTGCGCGATTGTGTTGCCTGGATTCGCTTTGCTGACCACGTCGTTCATGAGAAACCTGGGCGGTGGATTGGTATGGGCGAACTTCACCTTATGGAATTATCACTTCATCCTGACGAACGATGCGGTGAGGGTGTCGATCTATAATACGATTCTCCTGGCCATCATGGCGGCGACCGGCGCCACGATCGTGGCTGCGGTTTCCGCTTTCATCGCGCAACGCAAACTCATCAAGGGCCATCAATATATGGGATTCATGGCGACCGCGCCCATCGGAATTCCCGGCATCGTCCTTGCGGTGGGCCTGTTCGCGGCCTATACGAAACAGCCCTTCGTGCTGTACGGAACGCTTTGGATCATGTTCCTGGCGTATCTCACCAAGTACCTGCCCCTTGCGTATCAGACGGCGAATGCGGGTCTCTCGAGCATTCATCCTGAACTCGAGGAGAGTTGCCGCATCATGGGCGCGAATCGCCTTCAGGTTTTCAAGGACGTGACGGTGCCTTTGTTCAAGACGGCCGTCATCGCGTCATGGATATTGGTGTTCATGCCCTCGCTCAGGGAATTGAGCGCTTCGGTTCTGCTGTGGACGACAAATACGAAGGTCATCTCGGTGGTCGTCGTAGCTTTTTACGAGGAATCGCTGTTGGGTCCCATATCGGCCCTGGGCGTCCTGCTCCTACTCATCACTTTGGTGGCGATTGTGGCCGGATTCCGTCTGGTGGGCAGGGACTTCATGAGTTCCAGCGGATAGAAAGGGAGATTTGCGTTGGCTGTTCTCGATCTGAAAGGCCTGTTGAAGATATTCGGCACTGACGTCCGGGCGGTGGATGAAATTGACCTGCATATCGAACATGGGGAGTTGATTTCTCTTTTGGGACCCTCTGGTTGCGGCAAGACGACGACTCTGCGCCTCGTTGCGGGTTTCATCGATCCGAACGCCGGAGAAATCGTCATGGACGGAGAGGTCGTATCGAATGCCAGCAGCGTCATTCCACCCGAGCGCCGCAACATGAGCATGATTTTCCAGAGCTACGCCATCTGGCCGCATAAAACGGTCTCCCAGAATGTCGGCTATGGGTTGAAATTCCGTGGTATCACGGGTGCTGAGGCGGATAAGCGCGTGAAAAGCCTGCTTTCCGTCGTGCAGATGGATCATCTGGGCGCCCGCTATCCGTCAGAACTCTCGGGCGGCCAGCAACAGCGGGTAGCCTTGGCCCGCGCACTCGTGGTCGAACCGGCCGTATTGTTGCTCGATGAGCCGCTCTCGAACCTCGACGCCAACCTGCGCGAGGAGATGCGTTTCGAGATCAGGCGCCTGCACGATGAATTCAATATTACGAGTATTTACGTGACGCACGACCAGGCCGAGGCCATGGTCACCAGCGACAGAATCTGTGTTATGAACAGTGGCAAGATCGAGCAGGTGGGCAAGCCGTCTGATATATACGATATCCCGGCGACGAAGTTCGTGGCCGAATTCGTCGGCGTGACGAACTCGATTCCAGGGAAAATGAGCGCTCCGGGTCTTTTTGAGGCCAGTGACGGCGCCAAGTTCATGATGAATTCAGATGGTGGAAAAACGGGAGAACTCGTCTCCATCCGGCCCCACCGCATTCAGGTGCATTCCGAGAATGCGGACGTGGGCGGCGCGGACTCTCAGAACGTGCTCGATGGCGAGGTGACGCGCGGGTATTATTTTGGAAGCACGGTGGATTACCTCGTTAAGGTGCCGGGCTTGGAAGAGCCGCTTCGCGTCATCGGCGACCCGCACCAGTTCTTTGGTTTGGGCAGCAAGGTCCGGTTGACCATCGAAAAAGCGGCGGTCATTCTTGTGAGCGATAGTTAAAGCCTCATCGATGCAAATCGTTATTCCCGACGATTGTTTCCGTTTGTTTGAAGATTCAGAAGCCCTTGGGCGACTGCGCGCCTTCGGCGACGTGCATTACTACGTCGAAAACGCCGAAAGCGAAGAATTGCTCCGCGAGCGCCTGAAAGACGCGGAAATCATCTTGACGACCAGGTATCAGACCGACTTCAAGACAACCGATTTGCTGGATCATATTCCTCACCTCCGGATGATTTCCGTAATGGGCACGCGCCCGCGCATGATTGACATGGATCGCGCCAATGAACGCGGCATCGTGGTGAGTACGACGCCCGCCGCGAGCGCCTCGTCCGTGGCTGAGCACACGATGATGCTGATCCTGGCGCTCGCGAAAAGAATGCCGCTCATGTTCCCCGCCATGAAAGAGGGCGGCTGGCCCCAGGATCTAGGAGTCGAACTTGCCGGAAAAACTTTGGGCCTCATCGGTTTCGGTCATATTGCACACCTGGTTTGCCGCATGGCCCTGGGTTTCGGTATGCGGGTCACCACCTGCTCGCCTTCGATGACGCCCGAACGCGCACAGGCGGAGGGGGCGGAAGCGGCCTCCGTAGAGGAGTGTCTTGCGTCCGACGTGGTGTCGCTTCACCTTCATTTGCCGGCGGGGGCCGCGCCTTTCATGACGAGAGAGAAATTCGCGCAGATGAAAAAGACGGCGTTTTTCATCAACACGGCGCGCGCTCAAGTTGTGGATGAGGATGCGCTGCTGGATGTCTTGCGAAACAGGCGCATCGCAGGTGCTGGTCTCGACGTTTTCGAGCCTTTCGAGCCGTTGCCGAAGGATTCGATATATCGTTCTCTGGATAACGTCATCATCACGCCGCATTCTGCGTGGATCACGGACGGCACGTATGCGAGGTTCCGCGACGTTCCAGTAGCGAACATCGAAGCGTTTTTGAGGGGTGCGCCTACGAATATCGTCAAAGAAAACGCGTAAGCAAACCACGCGAAATAGCCCCGGCTGTCTACACGTACCGGGGCTATTTTTAGACTTATTCTCTTTTAATCAATATGTTGTTGTACACTAGGGCCGCCGCCACGCCGCCGATGATGGGCCCTATCCAGTAGACGAGGTGGTTGATGCCGTCGAAACCGCCTCCGGCCAGGGCTGGGCCGAATGTGCGCGCCGGATTCATGGATGCTCCCGTGAGTGGACCTCCCATCAAAATATCCGCGGCGATGGTGAGGCCGATCGCGAAGCCGCCCACGTCGGGGTGTCTGTCATCCACGGCGGAGCCCCAGATAGCGGTGACGAGGAAGAACGTGAGGATGATCTCGATCAGAATCCCCATGCCGAAGCTCACGTCACTTGCCAGGGTCGGTGTTCCCAGATTCACCTTTTGCCAGACGTCGGCGTCGAAGATGATTCTGAGCAAGATGCCGGCCACGGTTCCGCCCACGAGTTGGCTGATGATGTAGGAAACGCCTGTGCCGCCGTCTGTCTTCTTGGTCACCATAAAGCCGATAGTCACGGCTGGATTGAAATGACCTCCCGAGACGTGTCCCATCGCGGAAATCATGACCGAGAGGATCAGCCCATGGGCCAGGGCGATGCCGATGAGGCCCACGGCTCCACCCGTTTTCTGGTTCAAGATGATGGCGCCCGCACCGATGAAGCACAGCGCAAACGTGCCGATGGCTTCCGCTACGCAGGCCCTTCCTGTAGGACTCATTTTCTTCTCCTTATTCGTTCGGGCGAAAGAATGGGAGGAAAATTCATGCCGCTATTGATTCGACTTGAAGGACTCCAAGCGAAAATAGCAGTCAATCCATATGCTCATTATAGCAAATCATGATGAATGCACCACGTTTTGAGGAGCACCAGAGAGTGCGGCAGCAACATTTTCCACCGACATCAAAAGGCCCGCTTCGGTCACCTCGGGCGTGATGCCCGCATTGTGCGGAGAGAGCACCACGTTGTTCAGCTTTCCGAGGGGATGGTTCGGGGGCAGAGGCTCCTGATCGAATACGTCGAGACCAGCTGCAGCCAGTGCTCCATCTTCCAAAGCCGATATGAGCGCCGCTTCATCTACTATGGGTCCACGGGCGGTGTTCACCAAAATTGTGTTTGGACCCATTTGGGAGAACGCCTCGGCGCCGACCATGCCGATTGTGTCCGCCGATTGCCGTACGTGTATCGAGACGACATCGGCCCGTTCATACAAAGTGTTCAAATCGACGAACTCGAGCCCTACTTCCGCAGCGAAATCATTGTCCGGATGAAATGTCCAGGCGATGAGCTTCATTCCGACCCCGGCGGCGATGCGGGCCGTCTGGCGGCCGATGGCGCCAAGGCCGATGAGGCCGAGCGTTTTTCCGTTCAATTGCGTCATCTGTCCCCGAGGCCACTCGCCCGCCCTCATGGCGGAATCGTTTCCGGGTATCTGGCGCGCCGCCGCCATCATCAGGGCCAGGGTGTGTTCGGCCACGGAAACGGCGGCCACGCCAGGTGTGTTCGATACGATGACGCCTGCGTTCTCGGCTGCCTTCAAATCGACGTGGTCCGTCCCCGTGCCCCAGATCGAAAGTACCTTGAGATCGCTGCAATTCGAGAAAAAATCCGCGTCGAACTTGCAAAAAGCCCGGATGTTGATGATTCCATCGGCCCCGGAAACGCGTCTCAGCAGTTCTTCGGACGTTTGCGGGTTTGAGGTATGGATTTCCGCATCCCCGATCTCCCGTAGTCGGGTTTCAGCGGTGCTGCCCATAAAAACGGAAGGGTAGTCATCTGGCACGGCGATTCGGTTCACGAAATAGCCCCTTTTGATCACGAGAAAACGAGTGCTCTGGCGGTTCTCTTGCACCGCCCTTGTGTGCATAATAGCGCTTTTCTTCTGCCATTCTTATGACACCAAAGGAGACAAGACAAGTGGAACCTCTCGATCCGCGTAAAGACAGCGCCGTTCCCGGTGAGCGCGCCATCGACAAGCCCGAACTGCCTACGCAGGGCTATGCCTTCACCATGTCCGCCGACACCGAAACGATAGAGGGAAAGGGCCAACTCAAGCTGGGGACGCACAGGCATTTCGAGGTGTATTGCGATGAGCCGCCCCGTATCGGCGGAGAGGATTCCTACCCCCAGCCGCTTTGCTACATTGCTATGGGAGTGGGGTTCTGACTCCTCACCCAGCTTGCGCGGTACGCGCACATGATGAAAGTGTCCTTCACGCACGCCAGGGTACACGTGGATTTCGATTATTTTTTAAGTGGCTCTGTTCTCAAGGGCACGGTAAATTCCGGCTGCAACGAGGTTCGCACGCACTTTGAGGTGGAATCCGATGAACCGGCGGAGAAAATACTGGCGGTCATCAAGAATGCGAAGCAAGGATGCTTCGCCGAACAAATGGTGACGGCCGCCGTTCCGCTGAAAAGCGCCGTGAACTTGAATGGCGAATCGGTCTCGTTGAGCGGAATTACGGCATGAAACGCATGACTACCTGACTTTGAAAGCAAGTTTTTGCTTCCGGTGATTCTAGAAGCCCGTGACTTGAGCCTGAAGAGGGCCGCTTCGTCCTCCCTGGAAGGGGGATTTACGCGGTGTCCGCGTTAGCCCTGGCGGCGCGCTGCCCCGCTGCGGTGCCCGCCAACTTGCCGTAGACGGAGCCCAAGGTCAGCCCTGCGCCTCCCGGGTAGTTGAAATAGTAGACGCCGCCTACGAGTTCTCCCGCGGCGAACAGCCCGGGGATTATTTCGTTTTCGGTGTTCATGACTTCCGCTTTGGGCGTCACGCGGATGCCGCCGAAGGTGAACGTGATTCCCGTAGTGACGGCGAATCCGAGATAGGGCGGTTCGTCGATGGGCAGCGCCCAGTTCGATTTCGGGGGGTCGATGCCCTTCGTGCATTTGCCGTCTTTGATGGTCGGATTGTATTCACCTGGCTGAACGGCGGCGTTATATTCCTGAACGGTTTTAACGAATTCATCGACATCGATCTCGAGTTGCCTGGCGAGTTCTTCCAGCGTGTTGGCCTCGGCCTTGGTGACTTCACGGATGCGATATTCGTCGCGCAGCATATGGACCGTTTTCTGATCGAATATCTGAAAGGCGGCCCTCTGGGGCTGCTGAAGAATGTTCCGGCCATATTTTGCGTAAGTGTAGTTTCTGAAATCGGCTCCCTCATCCACGAAGCGATTGCCATCGATGTTCACGATGATGCCGAACGGATAGGAGTGTTTCTGGTAGGATTCTCCTACAGTGAGGTCACCGAAGGGCGGGGCGTTCAAATCCCAGGCGACAGCGTGACAGCCGCTCCAGTTCCCGTATGGCTGCGCGCCGATATCGAGGGCCATCTTGATGCCGTCCCCCGTGTTGTAGGGAGTGCCGCGCACTTTTGCCAGTTCCCAGCCCGGACCCAGGTACCGGCAGCGCATCTCGGCGTTCGCCTCGAAACCACCAGATGCCAGAACGACTCCGTGCGTCTCGACTTCGTAAGGCCCATCAGGACCTTTGACTTCGACACCCGTTACGCCGCCCATCGGGTCCGTGAGCAGGCGCATCGCCTTCGATGCGTAGCGAATCTCGACTCCGGCATTGTTTGCGGCATCAAGGAGTGAATCGATGAGACCGCGCCCGCCACCGACGATCTCGAGAACCAGACCACCCCAGAAGCGCATCTTGCCGTCTACCTTGAAGGCTTGTCGGCCGCTTGCCAGGATCAGCCGCAAACCCTTTGACTGCATCCATTTCAGTGTCGGAAACGACTCGTGGATGAGGACGGAAGCGAGGTCGCCGTCCGTCTGGTATTCAGTCAGAAGAGCAAGATCGTCAAAGAATTTTTCCGATGTATAGGGGTCGATCTCGATGTTTTCTTTCTCGGCGTCGGAAAGATCGGGCACGAGCGAGTAGATGTCCTCGATGCTATGGAAGGCGAAGCGAAAAAGACCGCCTGAAAAAGCCGAATTGCCGCCACGCCAGGCCTCGGGCGCTTTTTCGAGCACCAGAACCTTCGCCCCCTGATCTCTCGCTGCAAGCGATGCGCAAAGGGCAGCGTTTCCGCAGCCCACGACGACGACATCGTATTTCTCTGTAGCATTCAGCATTTCTCAAAACCTCCTCGAAGCCGTCTGTTCAAGGCGACTCGCGCTTTTACGGAATTAGGGATGAGGCCATTTCACGGGGGTTTTCCATCAAGTCCGTAAGTGAGGAAAACTGGCTCTTAACTAGCATAATGACGGGGCCTGGTCAAAAACTCCCGGGATAAGACGATTATTCACGGCATCGTGCTGCTTCCAGAAACGTGGATCCTGCCGACATCTGATTGGTTGACCACGCCGGTCGGCTCCCATAGAATTTTCTACTCATTTACCATCCTCATGAAGGAACGCCATGGAAGCGACTGTCTACCGGAGTTTCATGGAAGAGCGAATCACCCAAATCACCGAAGCCTGTACGCATTGCGGGAAATGTTATGAAGTCTGCCCGATGGTCGAGTATTCACAAGCCAAAGGTGCGGAGCCCGAACGGGTGACGAAATCCGTGCTCGACATCATCAACGATCGCCCCTACGAACCGGAAGGGGCGCTTTGGGCCAAAGCCTGTCAAAAAAGCGGAATTTGCATCGAGGCCTGCCCGGAGGACGTCAACCCGCGTGAAATGCTCACCTACGCCAAGCTCAAGCTTCAGAATATCGAAATAAAAGAGTCGGAAATTCAAGAAGCCGGCAGGTCGTATTTTCAGGAACTTAGCCGGAAGATTCGCTTCATGGCAGCACTCCAACTCGAGCCCGAGCTGTTCAGGAATCTCACCGCCGTGCGGGGCTCCGATGCAAACAAAGCAGATGCGGTGTTTTACTTTGGATGCAACATTCTCCAGACGCCTCACATCCTGCTCTCCTGCATCGATGTTTTCGACCGTCTCGGACTGGACTATGAGGTCGCCGGCGGCGTGGGCCATTGTTGCGGCATCAACCACATCAGGCGTGGGGATCTGGAGGCGGGCGCGGCGATGGGCGCGCGGTCCTTGGAGTATTTCAAATCATATGCGCCTGAGAAAGTCATCACTTTTTGCCCGACTTGCCAGATGCAATACTCCGAATATCAACACCTCTACACCGGAAAGCCGGTTCTCCCCATGGCGGGTGATTCGAAACATAGCGAGGAGGAAATCCTGCCGTTTGTCCACATCACGCAATATCTGGCGGATAATCTGGAAACCTTGCGGGGAGAATTCACGCAAAAAGTGGAAAAACGCGTGGCCGTGCACCTGCATGGGGGGAGCGATGGCGTTGAGGAAAACGTCTTGAAAATTCTCCGGGCGGTTCCGGGGATCGAGTTCGTGGAGATTGAACAGCTATCTGATCATGCCTATCAGTGTCCCACGCTCGTCATTCCCGAGGCGAAGAAGGCGATGCGGAAAACACTTCTTGACTCGGCGCGCCGCGCTGGGGTCGACTCTTTACTAACCGTTTATCACAGTTGTCACCGTGAACTATGCGGTCTGGAAAAGGGTGAATCCTTTGAAATCGAGAATTTCATGACGATTCTTGGCCAAGCCATGGGTTTCGAGTATCCCGACTACACGAAGACGTACAAGATCTATGAGGATATCGACCGGGTCATTCATGAGGCAGGCGACACGCTGCGCGCTTTTGGAATGGCGCCTGAAAAAATGCGTGAACAGCTTCAAACGGCGCTCTATAGCTGAGCGTTGGGCCTTTCGGGTTTTTATTGTTTCCGTACCAAAACGATATTGAAATTACCCAACTCGTACGTTTTTCCCCAGGAAACCTTTTTGAGCGCTATGATCAAAGAGGGTCTGGCGCGTTCATGGTCGCCCAATCTCGGGTCGCCCTGAAAATATAGTTGCGTCACCAGGGGCTGGTAATCGGGATGGCGGATGTAAAAATGAATGTGTGACGGCCTCGCCCAGAAGCCGAAGCCGTAACGTCCCGGATGCACGGTTTCGAACTGATACAGGCCGCGCCTTGTGGTGCGCATACGCGCTCTGTAGAGATAATTCTCCTTCTCGTCCATGCCGTGTGGTAGCTGCCGCTGTCATCCGCCTGCCATACGTCGATAGTCGCGCCCTCGAGCGTTTTCTGGGTGTCGTGCCCATAGACGCGGCCGCGGATGACCATCGGCGTGCCCGGTGCGTCTTTGGGCATCAAATAGCCGCGATAAGGAGCTCCTTCTTTGTAATAGGGTCCCATGGAGTCCGAAGCGGTCGGCCTACGCGCATTGGACGGCGCCTCATCCGGTTTTTTGCCTTGCGCGATCAGGAATTTTCCGAATTCCCCCAACTCTCCATAGGCGGGCGTGGGGGCGAGGGTTTCCCGAAGCGCGAAGGCCCCCGTGCCGAGGGCGGTCAGGCCGAGCAGGGAGTTTTTCAGCAGTTCCCGTCTGTTCCATTTTCTCATGGCGAAATCCCCGGCGGCGGGGCGAAGCTTGTCAGGGAAGATTACCATTTCAGGGCAGGAAGGTTCCAGCGCTGGAAATTCACACGCCATATACCTGCCAGGGCGCTACCTCACCGCTGGCGCGAGAGTGCTTGAAAATACAGGCTTTCCGGCGCACTCACTGCCCCGACGCGCCTCATTGCGGAGAAAACGAAATCAGCCGCGCTGGGCCATCTCGATGCTGATGTTGTCAGGACCCTTGATGAAGGCGATTTTCACTCCCGGGCGTATCTCCCAGGGTTCGCAAATCCATTCCGCGCCCTTTTCGGTCAACTCTTGTTGCGCCTCGTCCATGTCGTCGACCAGGAGTCCGAAATGATCCAGCCCGTAGCGGGGTTCGGAGCCGGTCCGCACCGGGTCTTCTCCCTCCGCCCTGCCCGAGACGAGAAACACCATGCCGTTCAGGTCCATGTTGAACGACGGAGCACCGCCCAGCTTTCTTTCCTCCAGGACGGTGGCGCCGAACATGTTGATCCAGAAATCGCGGGCGGCGTGCGGGTCTTCGCTTCTGAAGTGAAGATGGTCGTATGAGAATTTGGCCATGCGGGAATCCCCTCTCGATAAGCAGTGAACCTCGGGTTTGATGAGGTGTATGGTTGTTTATCGGCTTGATTGGTCTTGGATTGTAAGGATTGCGTCTGGGAGTGGCAAGGGGCTTGAAGCTCGGTCTAACCGGGTCCGCCCTCTTCCTCTTGAATGAGTTTTTCCGCCTCGGCCATCTCGTGGAAAAGCGCGCATGTGGCCGAGAAATCCCTTTCCAGCTTGTCGAAAAGCTTCTTGATCTGCTCGGGTGAGGCGACTTTCGAGAGCCTGCCATGGACCGCCTGCCAGGCGAGCGTACCGTGGTCGCCGCGCTGAAAATCCGTTTCTTCGCTCGCCGTTATGGCGTCGTAGACCTCGTGTTCGTGTTCGAGTATATCCCGGAGGACGGGCTCATAGTTCGGGTCGTCGGATTCAAGATACCGCATGAGGTAGCGCCTGAATTCGGGCTCTTTATCCACCGGCTGCGGGTCGGGCATCTCGCGCAGGATTTGGCACGTGGCGGAGAAATCCCGCTCCAGGCGCTCGAAGAGCTGCTCGATGTGAAACGGGGTGAGAATGTCCGTAAGTTCCGT
>JAPOYD010000017.1:43076-51757 GCA_026706735.1 Nitrospinota bacterium
CAACGTGCCACATATGGGGAAGCCGTTCCCCGCGGGTCGATTCCGCCCCCTCGCCGACGGTGCTCTCGTCATACACCTCGTGCTCGTGTTCGAGCAGATCCATGAGCACCGGCTCGAAGTTCGGGTCGGCCGAATGGAGGTAGCGCATGAGATAGGGCTTGTATTTCCGCACCTTATGGCGTCTGGGCATTGCGATTTCCTCTTTGCTGTAAACTCCCGGTGATGACGCTCCCAGTATACCATCAAACCGGGGCGCCTCGCTACGGGGACGATGCCGGGCATTGGGGAGATTTCCTGTAACTCGCTGAGATTAAAAGAGATATGTCCTCAAAAAAATGGAATCCGGCTGTTGCGCCCGGGTGAATACCGCGGCTGCAACTCCCCGCATTTCCGCGCATTTTCCGTTATCGGAAGCGTCGCGGGCCATGGCAGAATTCCCCTGCGCCCCGATTCCGCGGCGCCATTTCCTCCCAAATAATTTGCCGGAAATTTACCGAAAAACCCCGTGAATTTATCTGAATTTATCGAATTTTACGGAAATTATTATTTGCATTTTGCACCTTCCGCATCTCGCCGGAGTGGCCGCCCGACGCCCGCTCTCCGCGCCGCCTACACCGCCTGAAAAAGAAGGCCGACGGGCGGCCTTGCGAGCATACCCTATGGCGATGAAAACCCGGTGACGGGAAATGCGGGGAAATGCGGCAGCATCGCTCCCGGTGATTTCGGAGGGATGCGGTGTCGAACCCGATTGGTGAGGGGTTGTTGAAAAATCCCTTGCGGATCGTGATGGTTTTGTAGGTGGCGGCCCCTCCTCGGGGCCGCCCCACACATATATGCGGCCCTTTCGATTCGGTAAGTGGGTCGCATGTATGTCGGACATATATGTCCGACCTACACTTGCATTGCAGGCGGGGTCGTCTATGTGCAATCGGGCGCCATTCCGACCTCACCCTGAGTAGCGGCCCCTCGACTTCGCTCGGGGCAGGCTCCGCTGTCCCCCCACTTTCCTCGCCCTGAGTAGCCGCCGAAGGTAAAACGCGACTGAGATAGGAGCGTTTGTATCGAAGGGCGAAATTCGTGCCCGCCGGAGAGATACGCTCCCCACCCTTCGATACGGCGCTTACGCGCCTACTCGGGATGAGGAGAAGTGGTTCTGTAGGGGAGGACCTGTGTGTCCTCCCCATCGCAATTATTCAACAGCCCCCTGGCAAGGGGGGCTGGGGGGTCGAACGCGATTGATGAATAAGCGTCTGACCCGACCGGGGAGGGGCGCGACATGGGAAGGAGTGGTCATGCCGCCCTCGCAAAAGCGCCGCTGACAGCCTGTTGCCAAACATGCGCATAAACATCGGCAGCCACGGACTTCTTCTCGTCATTGGAGAACGGTGGTGTCGGTAAGCTATCAAGACCTCCCCGAGCCTCGATCCGACGATCGCGGCTCGGTTCGTGAAAGCAGAAGGTCGCGATCGCACACACCGAGTGTATCCTCGAGGTCCGCGGCGAGGCGCAGCGCGCCAAGGTGGGGCGAGGGCTTTGCTCGGACGGATAGCCGAAGTGCGCGAGATCGCCGATTTGGCGCTCTTCCTCTGCTCGCCTGAGGCGGACTGCCTGACGGGCCATACGTTGACGGTGAATGGCGCGTGGCTGATGATATGAGGGGAGGGATGGATGGAATGGCGAAATTGGCCGGAGCGGCAAAAACGGGCGGGCGCAGCCAGGCGAAATCCCGCTTTGCCGTGGGCGTGGACGTAGGCGGAACGTTCACCGATGCGGTGATCGTGGACACGGAGCGGGGCAGGATATATCAGTCCAAGGCCCCGACCACCCCCCAGGACCTGTCGCAGGGCGTTTTCGACGCGCTGAACCTCAGCGAGGGTTTCTCGGCCGAAACCCTCCTCCCCCGGACGAACAAATTCGCCCACGGAACCACCCAGTCCACCAACGCCCTCTTCACCCGGAACGGGGCCAAGGTGGGCCTCATCGCCACCCGTGGGTTCGGGGATCAGATTCTCATCATGCGCGGCGGGGGGCGCGTGGCGGGGATGAGCCTGCCCGAGCGGCGCCACTTCGCTCCAACGTACAAACCCGATCCCATCGTCCCCAAGCCCCTCATCGTCGAGGTGTCCGAGCGGGTGGACTACAAAGGGGCCGTCATCACCCCCCTCGACCCCGAGGAGGCGCGCCGGGCGCTCGAAGCGCTTCTGGAAAAGGGGGTGGAGGCCGTCTCGATCGCCCTCCTCTGGTCCCTCCGCAACCCGGCGCACGAGCGCGCCTTGCGCGATATCGCCGCCGCGCTTTCTCCCGGCACCTACGTGAGCGTCTCCTCGGAGCTGGCGCCCGTCATCGGGGAATACGAGCGAACCGCCACCGCGGTCATCGACGCCTACGTGGGTCCCTCCACCGTGGATTACATCCGCCTCCTGGCGGAACGCCTTCGTGACGCCGGACTCCGAAGTGCCCTCCTCATCCTCCAGGCGGGAGGGGGCGTCAGCCGGGCCGAGCAGGTGGTGCCGGTTCAGACCATCGAGTCGGGCCCGGCGGCGGGTATTCTGGCGAGCCAGTTCCTCGCCGAAAAACTGGGCCACCGCAACGTGATCGCCACCGACGTGGGCGGGACCACCTTCAAGGTGGGTCTCATCGTGGAGGGCGAGTGGGCTTACGCCCGGGATACGGTGGTCGAGAAGTTCACCTACCGCGCTCCCATGGTGGACGTGACCTCCATCGGTGCGGGGGGCGGCTCCATCGCGTGGGTGGACGAGGGGAGGCTCCGAATCGGCCCCCAGAGCGCGGCGGCGGAGCCGGGTCCCGCCTGCTATGGCCGGGGGGGAGCGGCGCCCACCGTGACGGATGCGGACGTGGTGCTGGGCTACATCGATCCTGATTATTTCCTGGGTGGGCGGATGCCCCTCGAAGGCGCGTTGGCGGAAAAATCCATCCGGGAGCGGATCGCGGAGCCGCTCTTCGGGGGCGACGTGGTGCGGGCGGCGCTGGGAATCCGCCAGGTGGTGAACGCGCAGATGGCGGACTTGCTGCGCAAGGTGACGGTCGAGCGGGGGCACGACCCCCGCGACTTCGTCCTCATGGTGTACGGTGGGGCGGGGCCTACGCATTGCGCCCTTTTCGGCCCGGAGGCGGGCGTCGGCCGGGCGGTCGTCCCTTTCACCGCGCCGGTGCACTCCGCCTTCGGCGCGGTGACCTCGGACATGCGCGTTACCCTGGAGCGGTCGGACCCCCTGGCCGCGCCGCCCGAACCGGGCCGGGTACGGAATCTGTATCGGGCTCTCGAGAATGAAGCCTTGGAGCGGCTCAAGGCCGAGGGCAAGCGTCGGGGGGAGATCGAGCTCAGCCGCTCGGCCTCGCTCCGCTACCGCAGGCAGATGCATGAAGTGAGCGTTCCCGTTCCCGCTGGAAGGCTCGACGGAAAGGCGCTCGCGGGGGCGGTAGAGGAGTTCGAGCGCCGCTACGAGGCGCGCTACGGTCGGGGGGCGGCCTACCGGGAGGCGGGAGTGGAGTTCATCGGCTTCAAGGTGGAGGCCGTCGGAAGGCAGGCGAAGCCCCGGCTCGTGCGTCGGCGCCCGAAGGGGAAGAGCCCGAGCGGCGCGCTCAAGGGCCGGCGCCCGGTTTGCTTCGACGCCGTCAAGGGTTACCGGCGCACGCCGATCTACGAGGGTGAGCGGCTGGCGTCCGGCAACCTCGTCCCGGGGCCCGCCATCATCGAGTACGCCTCCACCACGGTGGTGGTGGGGCCGCGCCAGCGGGCCGAGGTGGATCCATACCAGAACGTGACGCTCCACCTGGGGGGAGGACGGAGGCGATGAGCGGGAAGCGCCTGGACCCCGTAACCTTCGAGATTATCCTGCACAAGCTGAACCAGATCGCCGAGGAGATGTGCATCAGCTACGTGAATTGTTCGGGTTCGGAGCCGCTTGTTCAGGCCAACGACGCCAACGCGGGGATCACGCTGCCGGACGGCTCCATGGTGGTGGTGGGGCCCTACGTCATCATCCAGGCCAACGTCCTTCCCCTTACCGTCTCCCATATCATGAAGCGGTGCCGGGAGAATCCGGGGATCGGCGAGAAGGACATGTTCATCTGCAGCGACCCCTGGGTGGGCCCCATCCACCAGCCCGACATCACCACGGTGGCCCCGCTCTTCCACGAGGGCGAGATCTTCTGCTGGACGGGCGCCTCGGGGCACCAGTCGGACGTAGGGGGGAAGGACCCGGGCGGGTTCTCCATCGGGGTGGTGGACGTCCACCAGGAGGGCCTCCGGATGCCCCCGGTCAAGCTGGTGGAAGCGGGAGAGCTCCGCCAGGACCTTTTCGACTGGATCGTGAACTCGGTGCGGGATCCTCTGGTGGGCCTCGACGTCAAGGGCCAGATCGCGGCCAACCACGTGGGCCAGGAGAGGCTGATCGAGCTCATCGGTCGCTTCGGGGCGAAGGCGGTCAAGGCTTCCATGGAGGAGTCCATCCGCTACACCGAGAGGCGACTCCGCAGGCGCCTGCGCTCTTTGCCCGACGGCACCTGGCGCACCCGCCAGCACATCGACCACGACGGCCACGCGCCCAACCTCTACAAGATGGAATGCACCATGACGAAGCGGGGCGACAGCCTCTCGTTCGACTACGAGGGAACCGACCCCCAGGTGCGCAGCCAGGTGAACTGCACCTACACCGGCCTCATCGCCGGGACCCTCACCCCCGTCTATATCATGCTCGCCCACGACATCCCCTGGAACCGCGGCGTCCTGAACCTGGTGGACATCCGCGCCCCCGAAGGGGTGATCAACAACTGCACCTACCCGACGCCCTGTTCCATGGCCACGGTATCGGCCTGTTACCTGACGCTGGACCTAGCCGCGGCCGCCATCAACCAGATGTGCGCGGCCTCGCCGGACTACCACGAGGAGGCCATGGCGATCTGGACCGCCGCCTCGGTGGCCCCCATGGTGAGCGGCACCAGCCAGCACGGCCATCCGTTCAGCCTGGTCGAGATGAGCCACTTCGCTGCGGGGGGCGGGGCCCTGACCCACAAGGACGGACAGGACAGCGCCGGGATGTACTTCACCACCACCCCCCTCATCTCCAACATCGAGACCACCGAGCAGTTCTACCCCGTCCTCTACCTCTTCCGGCGGAATCTCCCGGATACCGGAGGGGCGGGCATGTACCGGGGCGGGTGCGCGGGCGAGATCGCCTTCATCCCGCACGACATGCAGAAGGAGTTCCACGAAACCGTTCTCATCGGAACCGGTCACGAGATGCCCAACTCGATCGGGCTGTGGGGTGGATTTCCCGGCGGCACCGGACGCCACATTCTCATACGCGGCTCGGACGTTCAGGACCGAATCGCGAAGAAAGCGCCCCTTCCCGCCGCACTTGAGGAAATGGGGGGCGAGCAGGTGGTCTTTCCGCCCAAGGCGCCCCGGACGCCCTTCTACCCGGACGAGATCTGGTACTCGAACTGGCAGGGGGCGGGCGGATACGGCGACCCCCTGGACCGCGACCCCGAGGCGGTGCATGCCGACCTGTCGGCGGGGCTCGTCACCCGCGCCTGCGCCGAAGAGATCTACGGCGTGGCCCTGGATCCGGAAGGCCAAGTGAACCATCCGGCCACTTCCGCCCTCAGAGAGCGCCACCGGGAGGCGCGGCGCGCGCGGGCGGGAGGCGGCTCCGCCCGCCCGGGCGACCCCCCGGCCCTTGCGGGAAGAGGGCTTCGGGCGAACGAGTACGTTGTCTGGGACGAGGCGAATGGTGAGCTCGCCTGCCGCAAATGCGGCTTCGGCTTCGGCCCCATGGACGCGGATCCCAAAGAGCGCGCTCTCAGCGAGGACGCTCCCCTCGCGGTCGGAGGGCCGGTCATGGGGCAGCTCTATGACCGGGGGCGGTTCGTCTTCCGGCTCTATTATTGTCCCGGCTGCGTTTCGCTCCTGGAGTGCGAGGTTCTCCGGAAGGGGGACCCACCCGTCTGGGGCAGGCTCTCGGCGACCCGGCCCCGGCCGGGGAGAAAGAAGGCCTGAGGTCGAACGGGCAAATGAAGCGGCACTTCTTTTTTCGGTCTATCAAGAGACCCTTGTTGACGTTGATGAAAAACTCCTGATTTCTTGATTCGGTGTGTAGAACCGACCGGGTAGGGCGGAAAAACACTCCCCCCTTGAGGGTCGGGCTTCCCGAGGGGAAAGCCTGACGAAGAGGCCGAGTCCTTTGGACGAAGGCCGATTCGGTGGGGGGACATGCCACAGAAAAGGCTCCCCCCACCAGCGCGGCTTCGGGCTTACGCCCTCGCCTTGCTGTCGGCCTTCCCGAGGAGGAAAGGCCGACCCTCAAGGGGGGAGTGGTTTCTCCATTCGCGTCGGTCGGCAATGCCGCTCACGGGGGAGTGGTTCGGCCCGACTCGCAAGGGCTTTTTCAACAATCCCTCATCAATCGCGTTTGACCCCCCCCAAGAAGGGAATGATGCTCCCCCTCCCCATGAACCGCGCCGCCGATTTGTTGTATGATGGCAAAGAGTTCATCGCGGCTCCCCGCGTCGTTAGAGGGGGCCGTGAGTCGCGTGTGGCCGTCTACACGACTACCAGTTCAACCATGACAGGGAGATGACGATGGAAGATGTGCGCGTGGAGCGGATGGCGGAGATCATCACGGGGTATTCCTCAAAAATAAAGCGGGGCGATCTCGTGGGCATCCGGGGCAGCACGGCCGCCGCTCCGCTGGTTCGCGCGCTCTACGCCGAGTGCGTCCGGCGCGGCGCTTTTGTCTATGCCGAGGTATCGCTGCCGGGGCTGGAAGAGATTTTCTACGAGCACGCCAGCCGCAGGCAGCTGGAATATCTCTCGCCGCTCAGGAAGTTCGAAATCGAGAACGTGGACGTCGTCATCTCCATCTTGTCGGAGACGAACACCCGGCGGCTCTCGGGCGCGGACCCCAAAAAACAGGCGATGGCTTCCAAGGCCAGACAGCCCGTCATGGAAACTTTCATGAAGCGCGCCGCCCAGTATGAAAAAACGGGCAAGACGGGCTTGAGGTGGACGCTCACCCTTTTCCCCACCGAAGCCTACGCCCAGGACGCCGAGATGGGGATCAGGGAATACGAGGATTTCGTCTTCAAAGCCTGCTTCGCAAACGAGGATGGCGGCATCAGGCGCTGGCGCGCGCAGGAGAGGCGACAGGCGCGGGTGATCCGCTACCTGAAGGGCCGGAAAGTCGTGGAAATCGGCGCGCCGGGCACGGATCTCAGGGTCGGCATCGCGGGTCGTCCGTTCATGAACTGCTCGGGACACAACAATTTCCCGGACGGCGAAGTCTTCACCGGCCCGCAGGAGAACCGGATCGACGGGAAGATCCGCTATTCCTTCCCCGCCTGCATCCAGGGGCGCGAGGTGGAGGGCGTGGAGCTCGAATTCGAGAAGGGCGAGGTCGTGAAGGCGAAGGCCCGGAAGAACGAGGCGTTCCTGAAATCCATGATCGGCATGGACGACGGCGCCAGGCGGGTGGGGGAGTTCGCCTTCGGTCTGAACGCCGGCATCCAGCGCTTCACCAAGAACACGCTGTTCGATGAGAAGATCGGCGGCACGCTGCACCTGGCCCTCGGCAAGGGCTACCCCCAGAGCGGCTCCAGGAACAACTCCGCCCTGCACTGGGACATGGTGTGCGATTTAAGGGACGGCGGCGAGGTCTACGTGGACGGGAAGCTCTTCTCGAAAGACGGGGAACTCCAGATTTAGCCGGGCATATAAATCCCGATTCCCATCGGCTCAGGGGATGGTCGCAGACCTCGCAAGATGCTATTCTCCACGCGCTGTTTTTGGATACACACCTACTTAGGGCGGGTAGCTCAGCTGGAAGAGCGGTGCCCTTACAAGGCATAGGTCGGAGGTTCGAACCCTCTCCCGCCCACCAATGCAAAATGGCTTGGCAGAGCTGGGCTATTGGAAGAACAACTGCCAGGAAACACCGAATCGATCCTGAACCCAGGCATATTTCCGGCTGAACTCATAACTGTCCAGAGGCATCAGCACGGCTCCACCGTCTGAGAGGCGCGCGGCCAGGCGCTCGACTTCCGCCTCCGTGCCGGATGTCACAAAAAGCGAAACGGAAGGGGTGAAGCCGAAATCATGTTTCAACGGAGAGTCGAAGCAGCGCATCGCACGGCCTGCGAGCGTGAATTGCGCCGACTTGATCTTTCCCACAGAACTTGGTTCGTCCTTTCCCCAACGCTCGACGCTATCCACCGAGCTCTCCGGAAAGGATTCGACGTAAAACCGCATCGCCTCTTCGGCGTCGCCGTCGAACATCAGGCAGGGTGCGATTCGGGGAGACTCCAGTGGCGCTTCTCTTGTCATCATGGCACTCCTGAGGATGGGCTCTTACCAATCGAATTTGCTGGTTGGTTTCTTGAATTTCCGACCGCTCCATCATGGGCTGTTGAAAACCCCTTTCGCTCCCGGAATTTTCCCTCACAACTGGCCCTGCCGCGGACTGCGTCCTTGAACAGCATAGCCAATCGACGGGAAAAAAAGAATCACTCCGCCCCATCCTGAGTAGCGGTGAAGCCGCGTATCGAAAGCCTGTCCTGAGCCCCTCGAAGGGGATGCCCTCCCGACTGGAAAAGCAACCCCCCCTACCCCCCCTTGTCAGGGGGGTATAAAAAGGCGATGCGCCCCCGCCGGGCAGAGGGGG
>JAPOYD010000088.1 GCA_026706735.1 Nitrospinota bacterium
CTCCAAAACTATGCTCGACTCGCTTCATCCAGTCAAGACTTTTTTCGGGATTTCCGCATACACAATGCCGCCGGGAGAATCCGGCGCATGACATCAAAAAACGATATTGAACCAGCAAACGACGCCGTGAGTTGCCAAACGCGAAGAAATTCTATATAGTAAATTCCGCTTTTCTCACAGAAGTAGTCCTGTCTGGTAACATCGCCTGTGCAAGAACTACTTAGATGGGCTTGTGCTCAGGCAAAGAGAGGTATAGGTAGGCTTGTGTTCAGGCAAAGATAGGTATTGCGCTAAACCGTCAGATTTGCTACGTCTGTATACACTCTCGGGATTTCGAGAAGAAGAAACCATCACGCTGTCGGGAGGCAGAGCCAAGTATGGAAATCAAGACTGAACAGGAAAACGGGACCTTGGTCGTGCAGGTTGACGGCCGAATCGATGGCGCCACCGCCCCTGAATTCGAGAGCACGATAAAGAACGTAATCAGCGATGGCGACCGCGCCGTCATTGTAAATTTCGAGGGTGTCTCATATATCAGCAGCGCCGGCCTCCGCGCCGTCCTGCTGGTCGCCAAGCAGCTAAGTCAAAGCAATACGAAGTTCGCCTTGTTCGCGCTCGGGGAACTGACGCGCGAAGTTTTCGAGATATCAGGTTTCGACCGCATCATACATATCCACGAGTCGAAAGCGGACGCGCTCGCCGCAACCACAAACTAACTAAAGGCCGGAAGGCAAAGGGGTAAAACGCTTTCCTGGCCGTCTTGCCTTGTAACTCTGCGCGTCCCGGTTCTCCAAGCGACCGCAACAATCCTTCAACTTGCTCGATATTTTCTCAAATCTTCCGGGGCGGGAAGTCGGCGCGAATCACCGCGGCAACTCGATGATCATCTCCGTGAATTCGTCCGGTTCGGTTTCGACTCGTATGTTTCCTCCATGCTGACGAATAATGTCGCTGGAAAGGGAAAGGCCCAGCCCGGTGCCCTTGTCCGTCGGCTTGGTGGTGAAGAAGGGGTTGAATATCTTCTCGGCGACGTCGGGCGGCATCCCGCTCCCGTTGTCCCGAATGCGGACTTCAATGCCGTCCGGCCTGCACTTGGTGACGACCTTCAGGGTGGGATCGTAGCGCGGCGCATCTTCGGCGGCTGAGGCGGCGAGACTTTTTCGTCTCTCGTCGGTGGCGTAGCAGGCGTTGCTCACCATGTTCAGGAAGACGCGGCCCAAATCCTGCGGAATAACCTCGCATTCCACCATATCCGGATCCAAATCCCAATCGAGCGTGAGGTTGAAATTCGGGTCGGCCGCCCGGGCGCTGTGATAGGCAAGACGCGTGTGTTCCTCGATCAGGGTATTGATGTTGGTCGGCTGCGCTTCGCCCGACCCCCTGCCCATCTGAAGCATGCTCTCCACGATATTGTTGGCCCGCTCCCCATGCTCGCGGATGCGCTGGAGGTTGCCGGTGAGGTCTTCGCCGATTTCGTTGATGATCTCAACCGGATCCTCCTCGTCCTGTTTTTTCTCCTCCTCCGCTTCTTGTCCGTTTTCCTGTCCGTTGCCGCTATGATCCAGCACCTTCCCCAACTCTTCCTTCAACTCCTCCATCAACTCTTCAGAGACTTCCGAGAAGTTTTTGATGAAGTTCAGCGGATTTCTGATTTCGTGGGCGACGCCCGCCGTCAGTTCACCGAGCGCCGCCAGTTTCTCACGCATGACGATCTGATCCTGCGCTTTCTCCAGATCGCCCAGCGCGCTCTCGAGTTCGTCATTCTTGGCCTTGATCTCCTCGGCCAGTTTCTCCACCAGGTTCAGGCGCTGCACCTCCAGAGCGTGGCGGCGGAATATCTCGAGCGCCGCGGCCATTTCGGCGACTTCGTCCTGCCCGCCGATATCGACTTTCTCCTCCAGGTCGCCATCGGCCATGCGGCGCATGCGGTCCGAGAGCCGCCCGAGCCGACGCGACAGCACACGGCCGATGAACAGCCACCCGATCAGCACGGCGCCGATGAAGCTGATGGCGCTCAGCGCGAGCAGGATGTTGCTGCCGGTGCTGACGGCCTGAGCGGAATCCTGGGTGGCCTGGCGCGCGCTCATGCGGGCCGTGCTCACCAGCGTCTCGGTAGCGGCCAGGATTTTCGATTCCAGAGATTCGTGAAACGCGAGCAACTCGCCCTGTTTCCTCTCGAGCGCCAGTTCGCGCGCGCGCAGGTTGAAGCCCCCCTCCTCCCCGATGCTCAACTCGATCATCTGTTCGAAGAGCGGCTCAAGAGCGTCGCGCACCGGAACCTTTCCGAGCGCGACCAAACGCCGTCTGATGCCGCGCATCGTGGCCTCGAACCGCTCGCGCAGCGGCTCGAGCAGGGCGGCGTCCGATACGCTGAAGGCGGTGGCGAGAAGCTGCGCAGCGATGGTGGCGTCCGACCTCAAACCGGCGATGTAACGGTAGAGGTTAATCCCCTCCTCCGAGAAGTGTTTCTCGCTGGGGACGGGCGCCTTGTCGATTGTCCGGTAGCCCGTCATCGCGTAGAACAACTGATCGTCGATGGCGGGAACCATGACGCTGGTCAGTTCCTTGCGCACCCACGTGAGCTGGAGTTGCAGGGTATCGCGCAGATCGGTGAGGTCGAAGCGCTGCAGCACCAATCGTTTGATGGCGTTGAGGTTCTCAATCAGCACGTCGCCGAGCTTTTTGATGCGCAAGGAGATTTCCTCGTTGCCTCCCTGGCGTATCAGCTCAGCCAGCGCCCTCTCGAACGCCTCCTGGTCCTTTGCGACCTCGGTGGCTATCTGGTCCAGAATGTCGGGATTCACGACAGCGGCCAGGCGCGGCGCGGCGGCGACCAGGCCACTGCTTTTCTGCGCGGTCTCGAAAGCGCTCGCCAGGAACGGGACGGTACCCTCGTTCACGCGGTTCTGCACCTGCGCCACGAAACCGAACGAAACCCATGCGACCACGCTCGCGATGACGGTGAGCGAAGCGGCGGCGCCGATGCTGAGGTAGAGCTGCGTCGATATCTTGTAGCGTTTGTCCAGGAGGTTTTTGAGTGCGTCTTTCATCACTTCTCGGGCCGCCGCATTTTTTCGGTCGGAATGTAGCGGCCGCCCTCTCCGACGACGGTCATGAAAACGGCGTCCGAACCCTGGTTGTCGCCTTTGCCATAGCGGAGCTTGAACCCGCCGAGATCGATGGCGGCCGCGCGGCGCAGCCCCTGCAGAAGGCAGGCGCGATCGGGATTGGGCCCGCACAGTTCGAGGGCGCGGATGGTCAGTCTGCCGGCCATATAGCCTTCGAAGGAGACGAAGCTGGGAGGCGCGCCGGGTTTGTGAGCCTCCAGATCCCGCCGGTAGTCCGCCGCGATCTCGAGATTTTCCGTCGTCGGGAAAGGTACCACCTGGGTGACGTAGATGCCGATGCCGGCGGGGCCGAGTTCATGCACGAGCGCATTGCTGCCCACGAATGAGATCGTCACGAAAATCGGATTGAAACCCGTATGGCGCGCCCATGTGATGAAGGAAGCGACCGGCTTGTAGGCCCCCACGAGGACCACCGCTCCGGGGTTCACGCGCCTGATGTCGAGCAGGGCCGTTTTGACCGCCGTCGTGTTCCGTGGATAGACTCCGGTGACCGCCGGTTTGAGTTTGCGCCGCTCAAGGGCGCGGCGAACGCCCCGGTAGCCCGCCAATCCGAAAGAATCGTCCTGATAGAGCACGGCGATCTTCTTGATGCCCAAGTCATTGATCAGCCGATTCACCATCTCCTCGGTCTCCTGAAAGTAGGAAGCGCGCAGGTTGATCACGTTCTTCCATTTCGGATCGCGCAGGAAGGCGGCGCCGGTGAAGGGCGCGATATACGGGACGCCCGCTTTTGCGGCGACCGGGGTGGCCGAGCGCGAGGTGGGCGTGCCGACGGCCCCGATGAGCGCGAAGACCTTGCTCTGCTCTATCAATCGGCGGGTGTTCAGAATGGCGGCTTCGGGTTCATACGCATCGTCGAGGGAGGTGAGTTCGAGCCGGCGCCCGTGAACGCCGCCGCGCACGTTCGCCGCCCGAAAAGCGGCTTCGATGCCGAGGCGCATCTCCTCGCCCAGAGCCTTCGCGGGCCCGGTGAAGGCTGCAGATTGTCCGAAATGAATCCGGTGGGGGGAAACGCCGGGCACGGCCGCCTGCGCGACCGACGCCGAGCAGGTGAGCACTCCGGCGAGGAGGGTGAGCGCCAAGCGGATTCGTTGCGGAAGCCTCATTCACTCCTCCGCTTGACAAGGCGCATGTGGTTCTTGTTCTCCTCCCGTCGATAGGTCACATCGTCCATCATCGTCCGCACCAGGTGGATGCCGAGTCCGCCCACGGCGCGGTCTTCAATGCCCGATTCAGTGTCCGGTTCGGGCGCGTCGGTCAGGGGATCGAACGGCCGGCCGTCGTCGATGATTTGGATGATTACCGCTTCGGGGTCCGAGACGAGTTCGATGTTGATTTCACCTTCTCCGCCGCGGCTTCCGTGGTTCACGACGTTGAGCACCAATTCTTCGAGCACGAGGTCGACCTGGAATTCGATGTCGGGCGGCCAATCCTGCTCCCGGCTGAATTCCCCGATCGCGGATTGAATGCGTGGGAGGTCGGCAGCTTCGAATCCCATTGTCAAAGATAGTTTCGCGCTCATTCACTCTCTCCGCGGCGATAAAGGGTCAGGCAGGTAATGTCATCGAATTGAGGGGCCTTGCCAGCGAAATCCTTCACCTCCTCGAAAACCTTCGTGTTGATTTCCCGGGCCGAAGTAGGCGACGAGCCGCCGATGATATCCCGCAGGCGATCGAGGCCGAACTGCTCGGTCTTCTCGTTTTCCGCCTCCGTCACGCCGTCGGTATAGAGAATGAGGGCGTCGCCGGGAGCGATTGTCGCGTTGTACATATCGTAGCTGAAATCAGGCGCGATCCCCAGAGCGACTCCCGGATCCTGGGAAAGCAAACTCGAGGAGCCGTCGGCGTGAAGGACGACCGGAGGATTGTGGCCGCCGTTGGAGTAAACGAGTTCCCCGGTATTGGAATCGAAAATAGCGAAGAAGACGGTGACGAACATCGCGGCGTCGTTGTTCTCCTGAAGCAGGCGGTTCACCTCGCTCAGCACTTCGCCGGGGCGAAGCAGACGGTTCACCTCGCCGAGCACGTCGCCCGGATTGGCGCGCGCGACGGCGACGCTGTTGAGCAGCGTGCGGCTCGACATCATGAAAAGCGCGGCGGGCACCCCCTTGCCGGAAACGTCGGCGACCGTGATGCCGATGCGGCCGTCGGAGAGGTCTATCACGTCGAAGAAATCACCTCCCACGTCGCGTGCGGGCTCCATACCCGCAAATATCTCGTAGTTGGGGCTTTCGGGGAATTTCGTCGGCAGAATCGACTGCTGCATCTTGCTGGCCAGGTCGAGGTCGCTTCTCAAGGCGACCAGCTTGTCGCGCGCTTCCAGGGCTTCGCGCAGCATGGTGAGGTGCTCCAGGGTCCGCTCTATGGTGATCCGCAAATCCTCGAAGTCGATCGGCTTGGTGACGAAGTCGAACGCGCCCCTGTTCATCGCCGTGCGGATGTTCTTCATGTCCCCGTAAGCCGAGACGACCACGGAGCGCACATTGGGGTCGACCGAGGGGATTTGCTTGAGCAGCGTGAGGCCGTCCATCTCCGGCATGTTGATGTCCGTGAGCACCATGTCGATAGGATCGCCGCCATCGTTATCGTTCAGGCGTTCGAGCGCTTCGACTCCGTTGCGGGCGAAGACGAACGAATAGCGGCCTCTTCGAATCTCGCGCCGCATGCGCTGTTTCACGAGGTCTTCAAGGTCGGGTTCATCGTCAACCACGAGTATCCTGTGGGGCTCTTCCATCATGGCCTCCCTTCCGCCAGCATCCTGTCACGCGCCTCGAAGGCCTCCCGCATCGACTTGAGATGCTCCAAAGACCTTTCAATGGTCAGCCTCAGGTCCTCGAAATCGATCGGCTTGTTGAGGAAATCGAATGCGCCCCTGTTCATCGCCGTGCGGATGTTCTTCATGTCCCCATACGCAGAAACGATCACGCAGCGCAGCTTGGGGTCGAATGCCGGAATTTGCTCGAGCAGCGTGAGGCCGTCCATCTCCGGCATGTTGATGTCCGTGATGACGATGTCGATTTCATCGTTGTCTTCGAGGCGCTCGAGCGCTTCGACTCCGTTGCGGGCGAAGACGAACGAATAGCGGCCGCTGCGAATCTCGCGCCGCATGCGCTGCAGCACCAGACCTTCAAGGTCGGGCTCATCGTCGACTACGAGTATCGTGTACGAATCCATCGTCCGGGTCTCTCCATCGCTAAGACTTCATCCGACCAACGATCGAGCACTTTCGAATTCCAGCTAAATGTATATAAGACTTGCGCAGCGCGCAACTCATTTCGCTCCCCGCCGTGTCATCCGAACAAGGCGGCGCGGCGTCTCCAATCCCCTGAAACCATGGCTTGAGCGGCGCATGCTCCCGGCCTGAGACCGCTCGGCCGCCGGATTTCGTCCGTCCCGGTTTCCCTTCCCGCGAGCATCCAGACCTCCCGGGCCCATGCCCGGTTGTCCCGGCCCCCGCATTCGCGTATCTTGGTGGACGAAGCGCCGCCATGCGCGAACCACCAGAGGAATCCCTGCTTTGACCCGCAAATCCAAAAGAAGAAAGAAAGGCGCGAGAGCCGCCGGAAAAAGCGCTCCGCGCCCGGCGAGGGCTACTGGTTCGAAGACCAACAGCACGGCCCTGTTCGTCTGGGCGGGCGCCGTCGTCGCTATCGTCTTCGGCATCTATTACCTGACGGGCGCATCCGCGCACAAGGCGCGCGACGTGCCCTCCCTCGGCAACCGCCACATCCGCGTCGGCACGAGCGGCGCCGTCACCTACAACACGGACCCCCCCACCTCGGGACCCCACTATCCGACCATCGTTTCCTGGGGCGTGCACTGGAAGCCGATCGACAGGGGCTTTCAGGTGCATAACCTGGAAGACGGCGGCGTTCTCGTGCAGTATGGCTGCACCGATTGCCCCGAACTCGTGAAAAAGCTCGAAAACCTGGTGCGCGGCTACCCGAAATACGTCGTCCTCGCCCCTTACCCCTCCATGAAACACAGAATCGCGCTCACCGCCTGGGGCAAGATTGACACGCTGGAAGCCTTTGACGAGAAGCGCATCACCTCCTTCATCGACGCCTTTCGCGGCATCGACCACCACCCGAGGGGGAGGCGCTAGGGTTTCTCCAACGAGTAGACGCCCCTTTGCGGGCGTCTCAACTCCCCGCGCCCCTTCCCGTCCCCGGGACCTCCACGCGAACCGTCACGATGTCCGTGTCGTGGTATTGCTGGTGGCGAACCGAAGACGCGAGGTGGCGCAGCA
>JAPOYD010000074.1:0-45297 GCA_026706735.1 Nitrospinota bacterium
CTGCCCATGCCCAAGTGGAGCGAGAGGGGCAAGAACTAGGCGGGTTGCATTAAACGCGAAAATGCAATAAATACTTAAACTTTCGCGCCGGGGCAGTTAAAGGCGGCCCCGGCGCGAAGGCGAAAGTATCCGGTTTTTTGATGCAGTATTTCGAGGACATGATTTCTCATGCAGGAAAAAGCGGAAATCCGTAGTAAATACTGGCTGGCGGCGTTTCTAGTCGCGGCATACACCATTCCCTTCGCCATCGGAATTTATACGGAAAACGTTTTCTTCGATCTTCAGTGGCTGGCGGATCTGACGACCGTCATCCTGAACGGCATCATGCAGGGCGGTGTGTACGCCATGTTCGCCGTGGGGCTCACCCTCATCTTCGGCGTCATGCGCATCATCAACGTGGCGCATGGCGAACTGGTGATGCTGGGCGCCTACCTGACCTGGATGTTCTTCTTCTATGTGGGGGTCGACCCGCTCCTCGCCTTGTTCATCACGCTCCCCATCGCTTTCGTCATCGGGCTCCTTATCCAGAAGCTGTTGTTGAACGCCGTGGTGGGCGGGCCGGAACTGACGCCCCTGCTTATCACCTTCGGCATGGGCCTCACGATCATCTATGTCGTGGAGGCCATCTTCACCACGGATTACCGCACGATTCCCTACGCGCCCGACGCGTTTCAAATCACCGAAACCATCGCGGTGAGCAGAAGCAAGATCATCAGCTTCGCGATGGCCGCCTTTATCTCCATCACGGTCTTTATTTTTCTGAAAATCCACCGAATCGGCAAGGCGATACGCGCGACGGCGCAGAACGCGGACGTCGCGATGGTCTGCGGCATCAATATTTTTCATATCTACATGATCACCTCGGGCCTGGCCGCGGCGCTTGCGGTGGCGGGCGGCGCACTTGTGTCGATTCAGTTCGGCTTCAACCCGGAAACGGGCGTCTTGTATACGCTGCAAGCCTTCGCCATTATCGTACTCGGAGGCAGGGGCCACTATATCGGTGCGCTCATTGGAGGTGTGATGCTCGCCGTCATCGAGAGCCTCATCTCCTTCATGATCCCCAACGGCACCGCCATGGTGGAAATTGCGTCCTACGGGATGATGGTTTTCGTGCTGCTGATCAGGCCTCGCGGTCTGATGGGGCCGAAAGAAAACTAGGAGATATCTGAATGGCCCAAAATGAACACCTCCGCAATTTCGGAATGCTGGCCATACTCATAATCATCCTGTGTGCGTTGCCCCCGAATATCAACCTGTACCAGCGTTCCGTCATTATGTTCACGATGATGTATGTCGTTCTCTCCTTGAGCTGGAACATCATCAGCGGCTACACGGGCTACGTATCTTTCGGCCACGTAATGTTCTACGGCATCGGAGCCTACGCCACGGGCATTCTGGTGGTGGACTACGGATGGCACTGGATTGCGACTCTTTTCGTGGGCGTGTTCGTCTCCTTCGTGGTCTCGTTGATAATCGGGTTTCCGGTTTTGCGACTCAAGGGCCCTTATTTCGCTATCGCCATGCTTGGAGCGGCGGAGGGCACGCGCGTGGTGGCCACGGTGTGGGAGGATCTCACGCACGGAGGCGAGGGAATCGGACTGCCCAACGTTGAAAATTCCTTCGAGACCTATTTCGCCATGCTTGTGGTCATGCTGGTCACCATCGTAGTAGCCTATTGGGTCGGGCATTCGAGGTTCGGGATCCGCCTGAACGCTATACGCGAAGACGAGATTGCCGCGGAGAGCCTGGGCATCAATACCACGTTCTACAAGCTTTCCGCCTTCGCGCTTTCCGCCATCTTCCCTGCGGCGGCCGGCGGCATTCAGGCGTACAAGGTTCTCTACATCGACCCCGAAACCGAGTTCTTCATCCTCGTTACCATCTTCATGAAGCTCTTCGCCATGTTCGGCGGGAAGGGCACGGTTATCGGCCCCATTCTGGGCACGTTCGTCTTGTATATCGTTCAGGAAATAACCTGGGTGAAATTCCCGACGGCCCACCTTATCGCCTTCGGCATCTTCATCGTCCTCGTGGCCCGCTTCATGCCGCGCGGATTGATGGGATTCGCCATCGACAAGGGCTGGGCGCGCAAGGGAATGGTTCACTAAGAAACGGAGCAGCGCGAGAAAATGGCTGAAACGGAAATTGCTCTCGACATTCAGGATCTGAAAAAGTATTTCGGGGGCATCAAGGCGGTGGACGGGTGCAGTTTTCAGGTGCCCAAGGGCCAGATATCGGGCCTGATCGGACCGAACGGCTCCGGCAAGACCACCACGTTCAACCTGCTCACGGGCGTTCTCGAAGCAGACAGCGGCGAGGTGTTTTACAACGGAGAGAACATCGTGGGCTTGAGACCCTATGAAGTCTTCAACAGGGGCATCAGCCGCACCTTCCAGATTACGCGCATCTATCGCGAGATGACGGTGTTCGAGAACATGCTCTCAGCCTCCAGCATGAAGATGCCCGTGCGCGAGGCGCGCGAGCGGGCGGAGCAGTTGATGGAATTCGTCACGCTGACGAAACTTCGCGGCGAATACGGGGGAAACCTTTCCTACGGACAGCAGAAACTCCTCGAATTCGCCCGCGCCCTGATGACGGACCCCGACCTCATCCTCCTCGATGAGCCCGCGGCCGGCGTCAACAGAACCCTGCTCAACAACCTGCTCGACCATATTCACCATCTTCAGGAAGACCAGGGGAAGACGATTCTCATCGTCGAGCACGACATGAACGTCATTATGAACCACTGCGAAAAAGTGTTCGTCCTGGACTACGGCGTGAAAATAGCCGAGGGTCTGCCCGAGGATATTCAGACGAACGAAGACGTTATCGAAGCATATTTTGGACACAGATAAATGGCGCTATTAGAACTCAAGGACATCAATGCGGGGTACGGCAGAATCCAGATACTCCACGACGTGTCGCTCCATGTGAATCCAGACGAGGTGGTGGCCGTCATCGGGCCGAACGGCGCGGGAAAATCCACGACTTTCAAGATCATCATGGGCTTCATCAACTACCTCGGCGGCGAGATAGAGTTCGAGGGACAGAACATCGTGGGCTACCGCCCCGATCAGATTCTGGGCCGGGGGCTGGGCTACGTGCCGCAGGGCCGCATCGTCTTCAATCAGATGACGGTGAAGGAAAACCTGGAGATGGGCGCCTACATCGAGCGCGATCAGAAGAAAATCGACGACGCGATGGATTACGTCTTCACGCTCTTTCCGCGCCTGGGCGAGCGGCAGAAGCAGTTGGGCGGCACGATGAGCGGCGGCGAGCAGCAGATGCTGGCCATGGGCCGCGCCCTGATGACGAGGCCCAAGATGATCATGCTCGATGAGCCGTCCCTCGGCTTGAGTCCTCGGTTCGTGACGGAAGTGTTCGAGAAAATCGTGAGCCTCGCCAAAGAGGGGCTGACGATCATGCTCGTCGAGCAGAACGCCGCGCGCGCTCTCGAGATTTCGGACCGCGGCTACGTGCTCGAACTCGGCAGAAACCGTTATCAGGGAGGCGGCCACGAACTCCTGAACAACCAGGAAGTCAAGATGATGTACCTGGGCGGCGGCTAGAAGACCAACCCTTCCTTTCACTTGAGATTTGCATTTTCCAAGCCTGAATGGCCCTGTGCCGTCTGCTTGATTGAAACTTCTCCCTTTGTTCTCATATCGCTTGGTCTACACCTTTGCGCTAGGCTTGCGCTTCGACTCTGTGCTATAAATGCTTGCTCTGCCCGGGAGGATTTCGCGCCATGATCCGCGTGAAGATTTGTGGGGTGACGACGGTTCAGGATGCGGAATTCGCCCTGGAAGCGGGCGCCGACGCCCTGGGGCTGAATTTCGTTCCAGGCACTCCCCGTTGTCTGGAGGTGGAGCAGGGGAGGGAGATTGCCGAGGCGCTGCCGCCTTTCGGGACGCGGGTCGGCGTTTTCGTGAACGAATCCCCCGAGCGCGTACTGGAAATTGCGCATCGCGTCGATTTGGACGCGGCCCAGCTTCATGGCGATGAAACGCCGGAGGAATGCCGCTGGCTGATAGAGCGGGGCTTGCGCGTGATCCGGGGCTTGCGGGTGAAAGGCCCCGAAACGATATCGCAAATAGACGCGTTTCCCGATTGCGCCATTTTGCTGGATGCCTACGTGCAGGGGGCGCTCGGAGGTACGGGCGAAACCTTCGACTGGGAATTGGCCCGGCAGGCGGCCGTTGCGAAGCCCATCATCCTGTCGGGTGGTCTCAAGCCCGACAACGTGGGCGAAGCGGTGAGGAGCGTTCAGCCCTACGGCGTGGATTCGAGCAGCGGGGTGGAGGGGGCGGTTTTGGCCCGGAAAGACCCCGACCGGGTCCTGGGTTTCATCGAAAACGCGCGCACGGCGATATCCGAGCTTGAGGAAATGAAAAGATGAGTGAAATGGTGTCTAAGGGAAGGTTCGGTCGTTTCGGGGGGCGCTACGTCCCGGAAACCCTTATGCCCGCCCTCGAGGAACTCGAAATTGCGTACGGGGAGGCCCGGGGCGACCCGGCGTATCATGAAGAACTCGCCTATTATCTGAGGGAATTCGTGGGCAGGCCCACGCCGCTGTATCTGGCGGAGCGCTTATCCGATGACTTGGGCGTGCTCAAGGTCTACCTCAAGCGTGAGGACCTCTGCCACACGGGCGCCCATAAGATTAACAACACGCTCGCCCAAGTCCTTCTGGCCAGGAGGCTGGGGAAAACGCGCATTATCGCGGAGACGGGGGCGGGCCAGCACGGGGTGGCTACCGCCACGGCCGCGGCGCTCTTCGGTCTGGATTGCGACATCTATATGGGCGAGGAAGACATCGGCAGACAATCGCTCAACGTGTTCCGCATGCGCCTTCTGGGCGCGCGGGTGATTCCGGTCACTTCGGGCAGCAAGACCCTGAAGGACGCCACGAACGAGACGCTGCGCGACTGGACGGCATCGGTGCGAACGACCCACTACATCATCGGCTCGGTGGTGGGGCCGCATCCGTTCCCGGAGATGATACGCGATTGTCAGTCTGTCATCGGACGCGAGGCGCGCGAGCAGATTCTCGAGGCCGAGGGCCGGCTTCCCGACGCCTGCGTGGCCTGCGTGGGAGGGGGCAGCAATTCCATCGGCCTGTTCCATCCCTTCGTGGACGATGCGGACGTCGCACTCATCGGCGTGGAAGCCGGGGGCCGGGGTCTGGATTCCGAGGAGCACGGAGCGTCCTTGACCGCCGGCCGCGTGGGCGTGTTGCATGGCTGCGAGACGTTCCTGCTCTATGACGATGATGGCCAGATCATCCCCGCCCATTCGGTGTCCGCGGGTCTCGATTATCCGGGCGTAGGGCCCGAACACTCCCATTTGAAGGATTCCGGGCGTGCGCGCTACGTGACGGTCGAAGACCACGACGCCCTCAAGGCGTTCCAGAAACTCTCCGTGCTCGAGGGGATCATCCCCGCGTTCGAGAGCGCCCACGCGATTTCCTATCTGGACCGCATGGCCGAGGAGACGAGAGAGGCGGGCGAGATGAAGACAGTGGTGCTTTGCCTCTCCGGCCGGGGAGACAAGGACGTTCATCAGGCGGAGGGGCTTTTGACGGAAATGCTCGATGACGAGGAAGTGCGTTGATGGGCGACAGACTGGAAACGTGTTTCGACCGATTGCGCACAGAGGGCCGGGCCGGTCTTTTCCCGTTCGTCACCGCAGGCGACCCGGATCTGGGCTTCACCCGTGAACTGCTGCCCCTCATGACCGAGGCGGGAGCGGATGGTTTCGAGATAGGGGTTCCCTTCAGCGATCCCCTGGCGGACGGCCCCACCATCCAGCGCTCGAGCATGCGCTCGCTTGCGGGCGGGACCCGCCTGAGCAGTGTCCTGGAGATGGTGGGCGAGGTCCGTGCGGATATACCCGATACGCCGCTTGTGCTGATGACGTATTACAACCCCATCATCGCCATGGGCCTGGCGGAATTCGTGCGCGGCGCATCGCGGGTGGGGGCCGACGCCGTCATCGTACCCGACCTGCCGCCCGAAGAAGCGGGTACCCTTGTCGGGATCATGAACGATTATCCGCTCGAGCCCGTCTTCATGCTCGCGCCCACGAGCACGCAGGAACGCATCGAACTGGTGACCGACGTGGGCGGCGGCTTCATATACTACGTGGGACAGATGGGAGTCACCGGCGCGCGCGACGCGCTGGATTCGGATTTGGGCGCCACTCTGGGTAAGATCAACCGGGTGAAGAACAGGCCCGTTCTCGTGGGGTTCGGCATCAAGACGCCCGAGCAGGCCGCGGAGGTAGCCGGGCACGCCGATGGCGTCATCGTGGGCAGCGCCCTGATAGACGTCATGGAGGCGCAAGCGTCGCGTGAAGACAAGATGCGTGCGGCTTGCGATTACATCGCCTCTTTGCGGGAAGGCCTCGATCGCTCAAAAACGGTTTCTTGACATTCAATTTCAACATGACGCGCAAGAATCTGTAGATTATTTCGAGGGTAATGCCATGTCGAAAAACACGCTCTACGATAAGGTTTGGGATTCCCACACCGTGGCCAAGCTCGATTCGGGCCAGGACCAGATTTTCATCGGCCTGCACCTCATCCATGAGGTCACGACACCCCAGGCGTTCGGGATGCTCAAGGAAATCGGCGCCGGCGTCGCATTCCCCGACCGCACGATGGGGACGGTGGACCACATCATCCCCACGCTGAGTCAGATAAGGCCCTACGAGGACGAGCAGGCCGAGAAGATGATGGCCGCCCTGGAGCAGAACGTGAACGAATTCGGTGTTCGCTTTTTACATCTCGATTCCGGCAAGCAGGGCATCGTCCACGTCATCGGACCGGAGTTGGGGCTGAGCCAGCCCGGCATGACCATCGCCTGCGGCGACAGCCACACGAGCACGCACGGCGCGATGGGCTCTCTGGGTTTCGGCATCGGCACGACCGAGGTGGGCCACGTCCTGGCGACGCAGACCCTGGCGCTGAACCGCATGAAGGTGAAGCGAATCGAGGTCACGGGCGCTCTCGGCCCCGGCGTGACGCCCAAGGACGTGACTTTGCGGGTCATCCATGATCTGGGCATCAAAGGCGGCCTGGGCTTCGCCTATGAATACGGCGGCGACGTTTTCGATGCCATGTCGATGGAAGGTCGCATGACGGTCTGCAACATGAGCATCGAGGGCGGCGCCCGCATCGGCTATGTGAATCCGGACGAGACGACGTTCGATTATCTCGAGGGGCGCGAGTTCAGCCCCGAGGGAGATGCCTGGGAGAGGGGCCTCGCGTACTGGCGGGATATCGCCTCGGGCGAAGACGCGGAATACGACGATATCTACGAGATTGCGGGCGAATCCATCGAGCCGATGGTCACCTGGGGCATCAATCCGGGGCATTCGGTCGGGATTTCACAGCCCCTTCCCGAGGTGGACAGCTTCTCGGGCGAGGACAGGAAAACGGCGGAACACGGTTATGAATTCATGGACTTGAAGCCCGGCGAGGCGATATCGGGCACGAAGGTCGACGTCGCCTTCCTGGGTTCCTGCACGAATTCGAGAATCTCCGACTTGCGCGAGGGCGCGCGTCTGATGAAGGGCAACAAGGTGCACCCGGGGGTCAGGATGCTGGTGGTGCCCGGCTCGCAGCAGGTGAAGCAGCAGGCCGAAGATGAGGGTTTGCACGAAATTTTCAAAGAAGCGGGCGCCGAGTGGCGCGAAGCGGGATGCTCGATGTGCCTGGGGATGAACCCGGATCAACTCGTGGGCGCGGAGAGAAGCATTTCCTCTTCGAACCGGAATTTCATCGGGCGACAGGGCAGCCCGCGCGGAAGAACGCACCTGGGCAGTCCGGCCGTTGTCGCCTCATCGGCGATTGCGGGCTGCATCACGGACCCCAGAGAGATGGGAGAATCAGCATGAGCGCGAAAAGAATCGAAAAAATCGTGGGCAAGGCCATTCCCATACCCCGGGATGACATCGATACCGACAGGATCACGCCGGCCCGGTTTCTCAAGTCCATCACCTTCGAGGGCATCGAGAAAGCGCTGTTTTGCGATGAGCGCGAGAACACGCCCGATCATCCCGTCGACAACCCCGCTCACAAAGGGGCCAGCATGATGTTCGTGGGCAAGAACTTCGGTTCGGGCTCCTCGCGCGAGCACGCCCCGCAGGCGCTCAAGCGCTTCGGTATCGAGGTGCTCATAGGTGTTTCGTTCGCGGAGATTTTCGCGGGAAACTGCTTCGCCATCGGGGTGCCGCTCGGCGTGGCGTCGGCGGATGACGTGCATGAGCTGATCAAGCAGGCGCAGGAAGAACCGGAGACGCGCTTCAGCGTGGACATCAGGAACGCCACGGTCAGCTTCGGAGAGCGCGTCATACCCATCGACATCCAGGAGACGCGCAAAAACGCATTTTTAGCCGGGACCTGGGACATGCTCGCCAATTTGCGGGGAAATCTCCCCCGGGTCGAGGAGGTGGCCGCACGCCTGCCGTACGTCACGAATTTCGAGAGCGAAGCGCAATAGAAGGGGGTTTTTCGGTGAGCAGTTACCAGATAGCCGTTTTGCCGGGTGACGGCATTGGGCAGGAAGTTGTGGCGCAGGCGCGCTCGGTGCTGGAGGCGGCGGGCGCTCGCTTCGGCGCAGGTTTCGAGTTCGAAGAAGGGCTTTGCGGCGGCGCGGCCTATGACGCGACGGGAGAACCTCTTCCCGAAGAAACCCTCACCCTCTGCCGCCGCAGCGACGCCGGGCTGTTCGGCGCCGTGGGAGGTCCCCAGTGGGATGCGCTGCCGCGCGACAAACGCCCCGAACAGGCCATCCTGGGCTTGAGGAAAGAGCTGAACCTCTTCGCCAATCTAAGGCCCGCCGTCATGTTCGACCCGCTGGTGGAAGCCTCCTCGCTCAAGCCAGAAGTGGTGCGCGGCCTCGACCTCCTGGTCGTGCGCGAGGGCGTGAGCGGCATTTATTTCGGCCAGCCGAGGGGCATCGAGTGGCTCTCTCCTGATGAGGAAAAAGCGGTCGACACGATGACGTACACCACGGGGGAGATTCGCCAAATCGTCCGCCTCGCGTTCGAACTGGCGTCCGTACGCGGGAAAAAGCTCTGCTCGGTGGACAAGGAGAACGTGCTCGACAACGGCCGCCTGTGGCGCAGGGTCGCCGGGGACGTCGCCGGGGAGTTCCCGGAAGTCGAAACCAGCCACATGTACGTCGACAACGCGGCGATGCAGTTGATTCGCGACCCGCTGCAATTCGACGTCATCGTCACGGGCAACATGTTCGGCGACATCCTGAGCGACTGCGCCTCCATGCTCACGGGCTCCATCGGCATGCTCGCCTCGGCGAACGTGAACGAGACCGGCTTCGGCCGCTACGAGGCGGTGCACGGCACGGCGCCCGACATCGCCGGTCAGGACAAGGCGAACCCGATTGCGGCCATCATGTCGGCCGCCATGCTGTGCCGCTATTCGTTAAAGCGCGTGGACGTGGCCGAAGCCATCGAGGCGGCCGTGGCCGCAGCTTTGGATGAGGGCCTAAGAACGTCCGACATCCACACGCCTGGCGCCACGGCGGTGGGTTGCGCCGGGATGGGCGAGCGCATCTCGGCTCTCGCGGCAGGAACATCGTGATGCGCGTCGCCGTCGCCGGAGCCACGGGCGCCGTGGGCCGGGAGATGCTCCGGATTCTGGAGGAGCGGGAGTTTCCCGCCGAAGAGGTTGTTTTGCTCGCGAGCGAGCGCAGCGAGGGTCGGAAAATCCCGTTTCGGGACTCGGAGCTTACGGTAAGCCGGCTCGAGCAGGATGCCTTCAAAGGCGTGGATCTCGCACTTTTCTCCTGTGGCGCTTCGCGATCCCTTGAGTTCGCGCCCGCGGCCGTGAAGGCCGGGGCGGTGGTGGTGGATAATTCCAGCGCTTTCCGCATGGATGAGGGCGTGCCCCTCGTGGTGCCGGAGGTGAACCCCGAAGCGATGGCCGCGCACCGGGGAATCATCGCCAACCCGAACTGCTCCACCATTCAGCTCGTGGTGGCGCTCAAGCCCCTTCACGACGCCGCCCGCATCAGGCGGGTCGTCGTGAGCACCTACCAGGCGGTGAGCGGCGCGGGGCAGGCCGCGATAGACGAGATGCAGGCGCAAGTCGAGGGCGACGCCTCGGCGCCAGAGAAAATGCCCCATGAGATCGCCTTCAACTGCTTGCCCCATATCGACGTTTTTTTAGAGGGCGGCCATACGAAAGAAGAAAAGAAGATGGTCGATGAGACGCGAAAGATCATGGACGCGCCTCATCTGGCCGTCAGCGCCACCTGCGTGCGGGTGCCCGTTTACAACGCGCACTCAGAATCCGTGAACGTGGAGCTTGAGCAGGCCGTTTCTCCCGAGGAGGCGCGCGCACTTCTGGCGCGCGCCCCGGGCGTGGAGGTGGTGGATGACGTGGAATCATTCTCCTATCCCATGCCCAAGGACGCGGACGGAGAAGACCCGGTATATGTCGGCCGCATCCGCCGGGACGATTCCCGCGAAAACACGCTCAACCTGTGGGTGGTGGCGGATAACCTGAGAAAAGGCGCCGCCCTCAACGCGGTGCAGATAGCCGAGGCGCTGATAGTGAAGGGAATGCTCCGGGCGGCTCCGGTGAAGTGATGTCGAACGAGGTTATATAAGTGTCTGATGCGAGTATCGGAGTCATCGGAGGTAGCGGCCTCTATGAGATGGCGGAATTGAGTGATGTGGAAGAACGCGCGCTCGACACGCCCTACGGCGCGCCCTCGGCCCCCTATGTTCTGGGCACGCTCTCCGGCAAGCGGGTCGCGTTTCTGCCCCGGCACGGGCGAGGGCACGTATATCTGCCGCATGAGATCCCCTTCCGGGCCAACATCCACGGGTTCAAGCAACTGGGCGTGGAGTGGCTGATTTCCATCAGCGCGGTGGGCAGTCTCAAAGAAGACATCCATCCGGGCGACATCGTGATTCCCGACCAGTTCATCGATCTCACCAAGACGCGAATCGCCACGTTTTTCGGCGGCGGCGTCGTCGCCCATGTTTCGATGGCGGACCCGGTATGCGGGGTTTTGAGCGAGACCCTGATGGGAGCGGCCGTTCGGGCGGGAGCGACGGCGCACGCGGGCGGCACGTACGTCTGCATGGAAGGTCCCCAGTTCAGCAGCCGGGCGGAGAGTTTCCGCTACCGCGCTTGGGGTGCTTCGATCATCGGGATGACGAACATGCCAGAAGCCAAGCTCGCGCGCGAAGCGGAGATGAGCTACGCCACCATCGCGCTTGCGACGGATTATGACTGCTGGCACGAGGAGGAAGAGGCGGTGAGCGTGGAAGCCGTGATCGCCCAGGTCATGAGCAACGCGGCCCTCGCGCAGGAGATCATCAAAGAGGCGGTGCCTGAAATCGATGGCGAGAGTCCCTTCGCAGGCTCATTGGCGACGGCTCTCATGACCGACCCGGTCCGTATGCCGAACGAGACGAAAGAACGCCTGAGCCACCTGATTGGAAAATACTTGTCGTGAACCGTCCTAAATCCGAGGAACTTTTCGCGCTTGCGCAAAACCGCATCCCGGGCGGCGTGGATTCCCCTGTCCGCGCGTTCCGGGGCGTCGGCGGAACGCCCTTTTTTGTCGAAAAGGGCGAAGGCGACCGGATATGGGACGCCGACGGCAACGCCTACATCGACTACGTGCTCTCCTGGGGGCCGTTGATTCTGGGCCACGCCCACCCGCGCGTGGTGCGCGCCATTCAGGAGGCGGCGGCGCGAGGGACGAGTTTCGGCGCGCCCACGGCCCTCGAGACCGAGTTGGCGGAACTGGTGAACGCGGCATACCCTTCGATGGAGTTGCTGCGCTTCGTGAACTCGGGCACCGAGGCGACGATGTCGGCCATCCGCCTCGCGCGCGGGTTCACGGGCCGCGACGTGATCGTCAAGTTCGAGGGCTGCTACCACGGCCATGCCGACGGACTGCTCGTCAAGGCGGGCAGCGGCGGCGCCACGCTCGGCGTGCCGGACAGCGGGGGCGTTCCGGGAGATTATGCGCGAAACACGGCGACGCTTCCCTTCAACGATATCGAGGCGGTCAGGGATTTCTTCGCCATGCGCGGCGCGGACGTGGCCGCCCTCATCATCGAACCGGTGGCCGGCAACATGGGGCTGATTCTGCCCGAGGCCGGGTTTTTAGAGGTCCTGAGGGAGGAAACCGAAAAAGCGGGCGCCTTGCTCATTTTCGATGAGGTGATGACGGGGTTTCGGGTGGCGAGAGGCGGGGCGCAGGCTCTCTTCGGGATCACGCCCGACTTGACGACCCTCGGGAAGGTGATCGGCGGCGGAATGCCCGTGGGCGCTTACGGGGGCAGGCGCGACGTGATGGAATGCGTCGCTCCCCTGGGTTCAGTCTATCAAGCGGGGACGCTTTCCGGAAATCCCCTGGCCATGACGGCGGGAGTGGAGACGCTCAAAATCATCGAGGAACTGGGACTGCCCGAAGCGCTCGATGAGAAAGTGAAGGCGCTTTCCGAGGGCATGGCCGACGCGGCGCGTGAGGCGGGAGTTCCGCTCACCGGCGCGTGTTGCGGGTCGATGTTCGGCGCGTTTTTCCAGGAAGGCCCCGTCCGCGATTTCACAGGCGCCATGCGCTCGGACACCGAAAGATATGCCAAATTCTTTCATTCTATGCTAAAACGGGGTGTGGCATTCGCCCCGAGCCAATTCGAAGTGGGGTTCATGTCATCCGCCCATACGGATGAGAGCGTGGAGGCCACGCTGGCCGCCGCGCGAGAGGCGTTCGCCGAGTTGTAGCCGATGAGGCTCGCGCGCCTCGGAGCCTGAGCGCGATGCGAAAAGCAGGACGATCATCCACCACGAGCCAATCGCCAAAGGCCAGACTCTTCTTCTGGCTCTCTGCGGGCATCATCATCCTGCTGCTGGGTACCGCCTGGCTGGGTCAGGATGGGTATCTCGCCGTCATCGTGAACAAAGAGCGCGTGTCCGAACTCCAAAAAGAGAACGCGGAAATCGAGTCGAAGAACAAGGAGTTGCGCGCGGAGATTCGCTCCTTGCGCTCCGATGAACGCGCGATCGAGAAAATCGCGCGCGAAGACTTAGGGCTGGTCAAGAAAGGGGAGGTCGTCTACGAGTTCATCCCCTCAAAAAAATGAATCATGATTTTCGGTTCCTCGTTCCCGAGGGAGCCTCTTGGTAATTCTCGAAGAACCTCTCTCTCCTTGACAGAACGCCCACGCGGGAGTAGATAACACATAACGATGCGGGGTGGAGCAGTCTGGTAGCTCGTTGGGCTCATAACCCAAAGGTCGGAGGTTCGAATCCTCCCCCCGCTACCAAGACCTAAATGGCCGCGGCTTCCCGCGGCTTTTTACTTGCCGGATTCATGCACGAAGTCATAGAGACGATACTCGGATAAATGAAAGGAAGGGGAATGGCGGATAGAAAAGAACTCGGGCTGGCCATCGTCGGTTGCGGCGTCGTGGGGCGAATGCGGGGCGCGCTGGCCAGGGATTTCCCCGGAATCGGATGGATCGGCCTCTCCGACATGAACGAGCGGGTGGGGCAGCAACTCAAGGAAGACATCGGGGCCGATTACTTCACCACCGATTTTAAGGAACTCATCTCCCGGCCAGAGGTGGATGCGGCGATCATCGCCACGTCGACCTGGGCGCACGTCGAGCCCACGCTCGCCGCGGCGGAGCGCGGCCTGCCCATGCTGATCGAAAAACCGCTCGCCACGGACGCGCGCGAGTCGGCCTCGGTGCTCGCGGCGATTGAATCGGCCGGCGTGGACGCCGTCGTAGGCTACACCCAGCGTTTTCGCAGGCGGTTTCTCGCTGTGAAGGATCGTGTCGAAAGCGGCCAGATCGGCGACGTCACGGCGGCGGTCACGCGCGCCTTCATGAACCGCATGGCGCCGACGGGAGAAGTGCGGCTCTCACAGGACCGCCGCTTCCTGAGCCCCATGGTCGTCTCCGGCACCCACAGTCTCGACATGTGCATGTGGCTGATGGGCGACGCCAAGCCGGTATCGATTTTCGCGCGCTCCACCGAGGGGATTTTGAGCGATCTCGGCACCAAGGACGCCACCTTTGGCGTTTTCACCATGGATAGCGGCGCCATCTGGAGCATGAATATCTGCTGGGCATTGCCCAAGGAATGGCCCGGTGCTGTATACGGGCTTGAAATCGGCATCGTGGGCACCAAGGGGGTGGTGGATATAGAAGACACGCACCGCGACGTGGTGATGGCGTCGGAATTCTCGCAGGGTCCCGCCTATAACCCTGAGGATTTCGACTTGGAAGCGCGGCGGAACGTCGATTTCCTCACCAGCTTCCCCCCGGGCGACATGTACGACGGGGAACTCTGGGGGCCGATGCGCGAGGAGACCAACTCCTGGTTCCAGCGCATCTATTCGGACAAAAGTACTCCCCATGCGACCGCTGCCGAGGGGCACCGCAACCTGGTGCTGACCATGGCGATGGACCTCTCGGCCAAGCGCGGCGAAGAGTTGAAGCTGCCTATCGATCCTGCCGAGTTGATGGCGGGCCTGGAGGCATAAGGGCGTTCTCGCGAAATCTTGAGCGTGGGATAGGGCGGATACATGGCGACGCGGGAGTTGGGGATCATTCTGCACGGGGCGACGGGCGGCATCTGCTCCTTCCAGCACCTGAGAAACTCGCTCGTGCCCATCATCGGCGAGGGCGGCCTCGAAGTTGGCGGCGAGAGAATCCTGCCGAAGCTCCTGCTCGTCGGCAGGAGCGAGGAGCGCCTCGCGAAACTGGCGGCGGAACACGGCGGCCTCGAATGGACGACGGACTTGGATGCGGCGCTCGGAAACGCGGCGTATCCCGTCTTCTTCGACGCAGCGGCCACGCATCTAAGGGTGGACGTATTACAACGCGCCATCGCTGCCGGTAAGCACATCTATACCGAAAAACCCGTCGCGCCCAGCGTTCAGGAGGGGATGGAGCTCCTGCGCGCAGCGCAGGCCAAAGGCCTCAAGCACGGCGCGGTGGAGGACAAGCTCTTCCTGCCGGGATTCTTGAAACTTAAGCAAGTCGTTGAGAGCGGTTTTCTGGGGCGGATCATCGGTTTTCAGATCCAGTTCGGCTGGTGGGTGTTCGACGGAATCGAGGCCGAATCCCAGCGCCCGAGCTGGAACTACCGAAAGGCGGGCGGCGGCGGCCTCATATCGGACATGCATCCGCACTGGCGCTACGTCGTCGAGGGAACTTTGGGGCCAATTGCGCGCGTGGCGGCACTCTCCTGGACGGGCCAGACCGAGCGCGGCGACGAAACGGGGGAGCGCTTCCATGTCGACGTGGAGGACAACGCGCACACGCTCCTGGAACTCGAAAGTGGGGCGCGCGGCGCGATTCTGAGTTCATGGTCCACGCGGGTGCGGCGCGAGGATCTGGTGACCTTCCAGGTGGATGGAACCGGCGGCTCAGCAGTGGCGGGTTTGAGACGCTGCTGGAAGCAGGCGGCGGGTGATACGCCTTTGGTTCGCGGTTTCCTGATGGGCCGCGACGCGGACACCATGGACGTTTCGATGGATTACCGCGAGAACTGGGAGGAGGAGCCCGACGCGGAATCCTACAAGAACCCTTACCGCTACGGCTGGGAGCGCTTCATCCGCCACGTGGCGGGGGATGAGCCTTTCTACGCCGGTCTCTCCGCAGGCATCCGCGACGTGCGACTCGCCGAAGCCTGCCTGAAAAGCGCGCAAGAGGGCGGTTGGGTGGATATGAAGAGGTGATGGTTTAGACGGTATTTTGATAACTGGAGATTTAATCCAGAAGGGTTATTCTGTCTCTGTCATATCTTGAGATTTCCCACCGGAGATTGCATTTCGAACCATTTTTTTGCTTCTTCTGGAGATATCGTCTATCAAGTGCAAAGGGGGTGGGGCACCTGTTTGAGCGTTGTCCAATGTGTAGCCGCTGAGCAGCACAGCCAAAATAGTGGAGTACGTGATGTAGTCGTAACTATCATGAGATTTGAGTATGCTACAAATCGCGTCTTCAGCCGCAAAACATGCTTTTTTCACTATTTCATTGTATAAGAGTTCCGTGTCGTTCTGCTCGTCCGGGGTTGAGTCAAGCGGCTCAGTTTCAGAGTCAAGAATTATCACGTCCAGTGGTTCGAGTTCCAAACCTTCACATATTGACATAGCGGTATCCAGTAACACGGGAAGGCCGTTTATAGCGCGCTGTAAAGTTCTTGCATCGCATTCAATTTTCTTCGCGGCCTTTGCAAGTGACTTAAAACCTCCCGAGTCGATATGTTTTTTGAGAAGATTTCCTTTCATTCGTACATTCATCGTCTTCTCCTTTCCTATGAATTTCTTGGATAAATTGCTTAATTTTACAATACAGTAAAGCGATTTCGCCCCAACAAAATCCAAGTATTCTAGAGACATCACCGTATCGTACATTAGTCTCTTGAGCATGGTCGAGAATGAATGGACCGATTTCAATTCAATCAAGCGGAAGCCGATTGTCCTGAGAATCTCTCCGCTGGTATCCGTGATGCTCAACTCGTTGATGCAAGTTAGTGCGGAGCGCGGGAGCGTGGCTCGGCGGATATATGGTGTGGTGTGATTCCGGGGGACTCGCGTTGATTTGACATTCCCGATGAATGACTCAGGAGCGGTGGTGTCTTCGTGTGTTTACAAAATCGACTCTTTATCGTGAATATTTTCAAAAACAGTTATGGCGGTTGAGGGATTTTCTCTAGCGAGGTTAAATGCGTACATCTTCAGGAGTTCTTGTAAAACGATCAAGATGTCTTCCGGCTCGTAGTCACCGTGCCGCTCGAAAGTTTCCTCGATAGCGTGGAGTGCTGCGTGGCAAGCGGCCATTGTAAGGTATGAGAATCCTTTTTTGTTCCTCGCGCTCACCTGAGCAGGAGTCTCCTCCTTGCTCTTTCCGTGTTCTGGTTCGGCAGAAAGAGACGAGTCCAACAGCGATTCGGATTCAAAGGCAATGATTTGTTCCGGCTTGAGGTCCAGCATTTGGCATATTGCGGTTGCAGTGCTGAGTTGAACAGGGTGGCCATTTACGGCGCGTTGTAAAGTTCGGACGTCGAAATCTCCTTGCCTCGAAGCCTCGACAAGCGTCAAGCCGCGTTCGACCAGATGTTTTGTGATGAGCTCTCCCTTCATGCGGAGTTTCATTGTTTCCTCCTTCGTTTCGTTAACACACTTCCTGGTCAAGTCCCATCATTTCATCCTGCAATCCAAGCAAATCAACCACATCCCAAAGACACATACGCGACAATGATCGAACAAGAGAACCCAGTATAATGCGCTTGAGATCAAATCAAAAGCATCAAAAAAACATTTTAAGCAAATAATTGATAAAAAATGCAACTAATTGACAATAAAAACATGTTTTTCAACCCGAAAGCGGCGCGCAAGACGCAATTTTAACGCCTGATCCACCGAAATGCGACGCGATGATCTGGTGATTTTCAGGTGGGTGGAAGCAAAAGTGCGGTAGTGGCGGGTCTTATGCACAGATTGAACCAAGTGGCGTACAATGTGCCGGCAATGCGCGTTTTTCTGATAGGTCGCGACGTGGACACAAATGATACTTCGGTGGATTGCTGAAAGAACCGGGGAGGAGCCCGACACCGCGCCCTACAAGAACCCCCATCTCTATGGCTGGCAGTGTTTCTCCACCTCATTGTAAGGGATGAACTTTTCGGTCGATCGATTTATCGGAATCTACTATGTACAACTTGCCCAGGCATGTACGCGCAATTCGGGAGTGTGGTTGGTGAAGATGACAACACGATAATTTAATGAGACATACCTGCATTCGATTTTACGTCGGGTGGCTTATCGGACGGTAGGCATCAAACAACTCTAGTAGTGGTGAATCAAGCCTCATTTTCGCTTTGTGAGCGATGTCCTCGATAAAAAAGAGGGCGGTTTCGCGATCCTTTTTAGCGACTTCTGTTGCGTATCCGGCGATCAGTAGGCTTAAAACTTCGATAAGTTCTAGGTGGCTGTAGCGATCTTGACGAGACAGGAAAGTAGATTCGATCGCACTACCAGCCGCCACGCAAACTTCTCCTAAATAGCCGACTCCTAGTACTATAGGACCAGGTTCTAGTTCTACAGGAGTGACAGAAGAATCATCTATGCCGACTTCTTTCTCGTGAACAGAATGCGCGTCCATCTGCTGGTCATAGATGATGGTGGATTCTGGATCCAGGTCGAATGCTTTGCATATTTTTCTTGCGGTGTTCTGTTGTACGGGAAGGCCATTGATGGCGCGCCGCAAAGTTCTTTCGTCGCATCCCATTTTCTTCACGGCTTCTTTTGGTGATTTGTATCCTTTTGCTATCATACCTCCCATCACGTGATTAGCCCGCATTCGGACCTTCATTGTCTTCCTCTTTCGTTTTTCTCTCTCCATCAAGCCGTTCTCCAATCAATTCTTTGATGATGGATTTCCATTGGCAAACGGTTTTCCTTTATTACACGGCAAGAGGTTTACCTCCGGCAACAAAGATATTTTGAGGGTGCCGCAGAGAAATGGCAAATACCTCCAAACTTGCTTTTTGGCGGAACTAAGAATAAGCAGTCTGATTAGAGTCTAGCCAATCTATATGAATCTGTGGCGCTCAGCGCACAAAAGTCCCTTTGTACAGCACATGTGAAAATGACCGGGTGAATAAAGAGCAAGCCGACTTTCCGTCGATTTGAATGTCCATACCGGTTGGCTTATTCGAGTTCGGCCGTGTCTTCAGGCTTCTCGCTCGTCAGCTTTCCGTGAATCAATGCTTCTGGGGCCGTTTCGCCAATTGTGTTGATAAAGTAGAGGCGACCCGGATTGGCAAGTTTTTCTGTATAGTGCTATAGAAATGTACCTCCCTGGCTAAATTATCGCTTTTTCCACCTCTCCGATCGTAGCCATGCGCCAAGTTCGGCGCATGATCTTTTGTGGCATCAACGCAGCTTAGCACAGGAAGATAACAAAATAAAGTATAAAAAGTCAATATAAATCAAAATTAATGCTAATTCAAGCGTAAATAGTCAATCTCCTTTCCCTTGCTCGAAGCCGAGAATATGCAGCTTTGTTCCATTCAAATCAGCAGGGTAATCCCCCAATGTAAAAAATCCGCGGTGTTCTGAAGTCTGGGAAACTAACCAACAGGATCCCGGTCTCCGCCGTGGTTCGTGACATCCGCGTCATTCAGTTGCACGTAGGCCTGCGCGAGGACGACCGCGGCGGTGTTGGCGAGGTTGTAGGAGCGTATCGGCCCGGGCATGGGCACGTATATCCGCCGCTCGGGCCAGCGGGCGTGCCATGAATCGGGCAGGCCTGTGTTTTCGTTCCCGAGCAGCAGCACGTCCTCGTCTTTGTATGAGACCCTGTCGAAACGCGACGCGCCGAACTTCGTGATGAGCCAAGGGGTTCTCTCGCCCAGCCACTCGAGGAAAAGCGCTTCGTTCTCGTGGACCGTGAGCTTCACGTCCGGCCAGTAATCGAGGCCCGCTCTTTTGAGGGAATTGTCCGAAAAATCGAATTTCGCTGGTTCGATAATGTGCAGATGCGCATCCATGCCGACGCACAAACGCCCGATGTTCCCGGTGTTCTGCGGAATCGCGGGATGATAGAGAGCGACGTGGAGCATTTATGCTATTCGAAAGCCCAGGACCCGAACCCGATCATGCTCACGAGACGGCGCCGCGAACGCTCGCCTTGTCCACCGCGTCGGTGAGGATGTCCATCGCCTGATCCATCTGCCCCTCCGTCGTCGTGGCCGGCGGCACGAAGCGCAGGACGCTCCCCCCGCGCCGCTGGCTGAAGATGAGTCCGTTTTCGAGGCAACGGCGGTTGATATCGCTGCCCTGCCTGGTAGCGGGCGTCTTGGAGCGCCTGTCCTCCACGAGTTCTATTCCCTGCAAAAGCCCGCGGCCCCTGATGTCGCCCACCATTTCATACTGCTCGCCCAGCCAGGTGAGGCGCTCTCTCAGGTGAGCTCCGATTTTTCTCGCCTTGGCGGGCACGTCTTCTCCCTCGATGACGTCGAGGCTCGCCACCCCTGCGGCGCAGGCGAGCGGGTCGTTGGTATGGGAGTGGGTGACGACGAATTCGGTGGACGCTATCTTCTCCTCCACCTCGGCGCTCGTAGAAACCGAAGAGATGCTCACGCCTCCGCCGAAGTGCTTCGCCAGCGTCACGACGTCGGGCACCACCTCGTCCTTCTCGAAGCCGAACATCGTGCCCAGCTTGCCGAGCCCCGTCTGCTCGTCGTCGACGATGAGGAGCATGTCGCGCTCCTCGCAGCTTTCTTTGAGCTTCTTGAGCCAGCCGGGGGGCGGCTCCACCACCCCGCCCGCGCTGAACAGGGGCTCGGTGATGACGGCGGCGGGCTTGCTCGTCGTTTGCGCGTCGATGAGTTCGAAGCTCGTGTCCAGGCAGGCGATCTCGCAATCGGGGAATTTCTGGGCGAGCGGGCAGCGGTAGCAATAGGGCGCGACCATGGCCATGCTCCCCGGCGAGAGCGGCCCGTGCCCGCTGTGCCAGCCCGCGAAGGTGAGCGAGCGCGCCGTGTCGGAGAGGCCGTGGAAGCTGATGTGGGGACTTGCCACCTCGAAGCCGTCGGTGAATTTGCGGGCGATCGTCACCGCCGCCTCGTTGGCGTCCGCACCCGAACCGAGAAACAGGCTCTTCTCGAGCGGGGGAGGCAGCAGCGCGCCGAGACGCTCGGCGAGGATGATTTCCTGATCGTTGAAGAAGCTGCTGTGCGCGTGAATCAGCTCATCGCAGCTTTTCTTGATGGCGTCCGTGACGGTGGGGTGGTTGTGCCCGAGGGCGGAGCACATCTGGCCCGAGTTGAAATCGATGTATTGCTTGCCGTTCACGTCCTCGACGGTGGAACCCTCGCCGCGCACGAAGACGGGGCCCGAGAAAACCGACTTGTCCACCCGCCCGCGAAAGCTGTATTTCTTGGCCGAATCGAGCAGGTCTTTTTCGCTTCGCATGGGAATCGCCTCCACGGGGTATCGGAAGAGGGGACGCTCGATGCGCTCCTCTCGCTTATGCGGTTTTCTCGACCGGAGCCGCGCTCCATGAAACGATGAGATATGGTTTAATACTAGCGCATATTCATGGATTCGGATATGGCTTATCATCAAGCCATGAGCCGGCGGTCTTCCAACGATGAATCGCCCATGAGTACGCGTGCTTGCGCGAATCGTGGGCCGTGACTTGCGGGAGGGTGGTTTCGAATGAACATGGCGGAGTTTTTGGCCCGGGCGGCCAGAGCCTGTGGCGAGCGGCCGGCCATTTCTTTTGGAGAAGCGGTTCATTGCACGTATGAGGAGCTCGCACGCAGGGCGGGCTCCATGGCGGGCTACCTGCGGGAAGATCTTGGAATGAAGCCCGGGGATCGCGTTGCCATCACCATGAAGAATTGCCCGGCGTTTCTGGAGGTCCTCTACGCCATATGGCATGCAGGCTGCTGCGCGTTGCCCATCAACGCGAAGCTCCATCCGAAGGAGATGGCCTTCATCCTCGAGAATTCGGGCGCGCGCTCCTGCTTCGCCACCTCCGACCTCATGGGGACGGTCGCGCCGCTCGTCGATGAAATCGAAACCCTGGAAAGCGTGATGGAGGTCGACACCCCCGATTACTGGGCGATTCAATCCCGGGAGGCCGTTCCCATCGAACCTCAAGCGCCGGGTGATCTGGCCTGGCTCTTCTATACGAGCGGCACGACGGGCAGGCCGAAGGGCGCCATGCTCACCCACCAGAACCTCCACAGCATGTCCCTGAGTTATTTCGCCGACGTCGACCCGGTCTCTGAGAACGATTGCATCCTGCATGCTGCGCCCTTGTCCCACGGCTCGGGCCTGTACGCGATACCGTTCGTCTATCAGGCCGCGAACAACATCGTTCCCGAGAGCGGGGGGTTCGAGCCCCCGGAGATTTTTCGGCTCATCGAGGCCTACCCGGGCCTCACCATTTTTGCGGCGCCCACCATGGTGACGCGTCTGGTTCAGAGCGAGGCGATCAAGAACGCGGACACCACGAATTTGAAGACCATCGCCTATGGCGGCGGGCCGATGTACCTGGAAGACCTCAAAAAGGCGATGGAGGCTCTTGGGAACAAACTCGTTCAGGTGTACGGGCAGGGGGAAAGCCCCATGACCATCACGGTCGTCTCCAGAGAGCGGCACGTCGATACGGACCACCCGCGCTTCGAGGAGCGCCTCGCGTCCGTCGGGGTGCCGCATACCGTGGTCGAAGTGCGCGTGGTGGACGCCGAGGACAACACCCTGCCGCCCGGCGAGACGGGGGAGGTGCTCGTTCGCGGCGACGTCGTCATGAAAGGCTACTGGAACAACCCCGAGGCCACGGAGAACGCGCTCAAGGGCGGATGGCTCCACACGGGCGACGTGGGCGTGATGGATGAGGACGGTTTCCTCACCCTCAAGGATCGCTCCAAAGACCTCATCATCAGCGGCGGCAGCAACATCTATCCCCGCGAGGTGGAGGAAGTGCTGCTCCGCCACGAGGGCGTTCAGGAGGTCTCCGTCATCGGGCGCCCCCACCCGGATTGGGGAGAGGAGGTCATGGCCTTCGTGGTGCGCAAGGAAGGGCGAGGCGTGAGCGAGGAAGAACTCGACGGCTTGTGCCTCGAACACATTGCGCGCTTCAAGCGCCCCCGGGCGTACCGCTTCATCGAGGCCCTGCCCAAGAACAATTACGGAAAAGTTCTCAAAACGGCGCTTCGCGAGATGGCCGAGCGCGAATCTCAGGAAAGTGATGGATGATGAAGCCGGGTGCCGCGCCGGGCGCGGAGGAGATGAGATTCTCCCGCCTTAAGGCAGCGTATTCCTCGGGCGAGCGAACGCCTAAGGACGTCGTTCATGAGGTTTATCGGCGAATCGCCGCGCGCGGTGAGGACGGCGTGTGGATTCACTTGGAATCCGAAGACAAGCTGCTCGCTCGCGCACAAGAGTTGGAGGCTCGCAGGGCGGATTCGGATGAACTCCCCCTTTACGGCGTCCCCTTCGCTGTGAAGGACAACATCGATGTCGCGGGCGTTCCGACGACGGCGGCGTGTCCCGAATTCGCCTATACGCCGGATGAGAGCGCTCCCTGCGTGGCGCTTCTGCTCGATGCGGGGGCGATTTTCGTCGGAAAGACGAACCTGGATCAGTTCGCGCTTGGTCTCGTCGGCGTGCGCACGCCGTATGGCGTGGCGCAGAATCCGTTTCATGCGGACTACATACCGGGCGGTTCGAGTTCGGGCTCGGCCGTGGCCGTCGCGGCGGGTCTGGTGAGTTTCGCGCTCGGCACAGATACGGCAGGCTCGGGACGGGTGCCCGCGGGGTTCAACAACATCGTGGGTCTCAAGCCCTCCCGAGGATTGGTGAGCACGCGGGGCGTGGTTCCCGCCTGCCGGACGCTCGATTGCGTCTCGGTCTTTGCTCTCGAGGCTTCGGACGCGCTCTGCGCACTTGAGACGATGGCCGCGCCCGATGAGGACCCTTACAGCCGTGCTCTTCCTTCGGTGTCGTCATTAGAGATGGCTGATTTGCCGGAGGGTATTCAGGCCGGCGTTCCACTCCCTGAGCAAAGGGATTTCCTGGGAGATGGTGAGGCGCGAAGCGCCTATGAGCAGGGGATAGAGCGCATCTCGGAGATGGGCGCGGTTGTCCAGGAGGTCGATTTCTCGCCTTTTTTCGAGGCGGCGAAACTCCTCTATGGGGGTCCCTGGATGGCGGAGCGGCTGGCGGCGATTGAAGAATTTATCGGAGCGAAGCCCGAAGCCCTTCATCCCGTCACGAGGGAGTTGATTGCGGGGGCCGCCCGATATTCGGCGGTCGACGCCTTCCGGGCATTCTATCGCCTGGAGGAGTTAAAGCACGAGGCGAGATTAGCCTGGCAAGATATTGATTATATGGCAGTTTCAACGACGCCTACCGCCTACACGATAGACGAGGTGAATGCCGACCCCGTGGCCTTGAACGCGAACCTGGGGATGTATACGAATTTTGTGAATCTGTTGGATTTATGCGCCATCGCCGTCCCGAACGGTTTTTATGCGAACGGTCTCCCCATCGGGATAACCCTGCTTGCGCCCGCCTTCAGGGAGGGATTCCTGTGCGCGGTGGCGGAGGAGTTTCTGGCGGGGGCGGGTTAAGATAGATGAAAATGAGGAAATTTTTCGTGGAGGAAATCTGATGAAGCGATTGGGTTTTGTAGGTGTGGGAGCGATGGGCGGCCGCATGGTGCCGCATCTCATCAAGGCGGGACATGAAGTGGGCGTGGTGGACGTCGTCCGCGAATCCGTGGAGCGCGCCGTTTCGCATGGCGCTGTCGAGGCGTCCGGCCCTGCGGAACTTGCCGCTACTTGCGAAATCGTGCTCACCTCTCTGCCCACGGGAGCCGAGGTGGAAGAGGTATTCATGGGCGAGGGCGGCCTCATGGAAGCCGTGGGCGAGGGCGGCTTGCTGGTCGACCTCTCCACCATAGAACCCGCTCAGAGCCGCAAGCTCGCCGCCGAGGCGAAAGAACGCGGAGCGGTAGTGCTCGATGCGCCCGTCTCGGGCGGGGTGATGGGCGCGGAGGCGGCGAGCCTCACCATCATGGTAGGCGGCCCGAAAGAGGCGTTCGAGACGGCGCAGCCCGTTCTGGCGCTGATGGGGAAAAACATCATCCACGTCGGGGGGTACGGCGCGGGGCAGGTCGCGAAACTCTGCAACAACCTCATCGCGGGCGTCACCATGGTGGCGGCGGCGGAGGCGTTCGCCATGGGCAAGGCGTCGGGCGTGGATACCAAAATTCTCCACGAGGTGATACGCACGAGCAGCGGCGGGAGCTGGGTGATGGAGAAAGACCCGCCGTGCGCCGGCCTCATCGAGGGCGCGCCTTCGAGCAAGGATTTCGAGGCGGGCTTCACGGTGGACTTGATGCTCAAGGACATATCTCTTGCCGTATCCGCTCTCATGTCGCTCGGGATTCCGTGCCCCACCGGCGCGGCGGCGAACCAGGTCTACCGCATGGCTTCGCGCGATGGCCTGGGGGGTCTGGATTTCGCCGCGGTGGCCATGCTGACGGGAGCGGCGGAGCGTCCCCGATGAGCGACGTATTCCAGGAATGCGCCTGACGGCGAAGCGCACTGATTGGAGGAATGGTCTGATGGAAGAGAGTAATCCAGCCCACTTGAGCGCCCTTCGCGCAGCGCAAACGATACGCGAAGGCGAATTGACCTCCGTAGCTCTCGTCGAGGCGTGCCTGGCCCGCATCGCGGAGTGCGAGGAGCAAATCGGCGCCTGGGAGCACCTGGACGAGGAATTCGCGCTCAGGCAGGCGAGAGGAGCCGATCTGGCCATAGAGGAAGGGAAGGCCCTGGGTCCTCTGCATGGAGTACCCGTCGGAATCAAGGACGTCATCGACACCGCCGACCTGCCGACCGAGAACGGCTCCATACTTCACGCGGGGCGTCAGCCCACAGAGGACGCCGCCGTCGTATCCCTGCTGAAAAGCGCGGGCGCTGTCATCATGGGCAAGACCGTGACGACAGAGTTCGCCGTCTATCATCCCGGCAAGACGAAGAACCCCCACGACCCGAATCGCACGCCCGGCGGTTCGTCGAGCGGTTCCGCCGCCGCCGTCGCCTCCCGCATGGTTCCCGCGGCGGTGGGGAGCCAGACGAACGGGTCGACCATACGGCCCGCCTCGTTCTGCGGGATCTGCGGCTTCAAGCCCACGCACGGATCGATTTCACGCTACGGCATGCTGCCGCAGTCGAGGCCGATAGACCACGTGGGCCTTTTCGCGCGCTCGGTCGAGGACCTCGCCTTCCTGGGCGATCAGGTGATGGTATTCGACGGACGCGACCCGGACATGCGGCCGCACGCGGCCCCGAGACTGCTGGAAACCGCCGCCTCGGAGCCTCCGGTCGCACCGCGCTTCGCGTTCGTGAAAACGCCCGTCTGGGATCAGGCCGAAGAGGACGCGCAGGCGGCCTTCGAGGGATTGGCCGAGCGGCTGGGCGAGGAGGTCGTGGAGGAGGTCGAGCTTCCCGACCCCTTCAACAGCGCGATCGAGTGGCACCAGGTCATCCTGGAATCGAACCTCGCGCGGAACTTCGAGACGGAATACGAGCGCGGAAAAGACCCGCTAAGCGATCTTCTGAGCCTGATGATAGAACGCGGCAAAGAGTATCTAGCGGTGGATCACAACCGGGCGGTGGAGAAGGTGCCCGTGCTGAACGGTTTGCTGGGAGAGACGTTCGAGCGGTTCGACGCCATCCTCACACCGCCTGCGCCGGGGCAGGCGCCGCTTGGGCTCGGCGCCACGGGCAATCCCGTTTTTTGCACCATCTGGACCTTGTGCGGGACGCCGGCCGTGACGCTTCCCCTGCTGGAGGGCGCGGACGGGATGCCGATAGGCGTTCAACTCGTAGGATCCAAGGGAGACGACGCCAGGCTGCTCCGGACGGCGAGGTGGCTGGAATCCCGCCTCGGCGGGTAATCCGCCAGGATGCGAACAGCGCAGGAGTCCGCGCAGCTTTCGCGATTGCGCCGGAGGCTCCGACGCGCATCTTGCTTCATCCATAAACCACCAAAAGGGAGGCTTAGACGATGAGTCGATCCGTCGCATTTATCGGAACCGGCATCATGGGCAAGCCCATGGTGTTGAACTTGCTGAAAGCTGGCCATTCGGTAGCCGTCCACAACCGTAGCAAGCCACCTCTGGAAGAGCTGGGTGAGGCGGGCGCGGTGGTTTGCGGGTCTGTAGCGGAAGCGGCTTCCAGGGCCGAGGTCATCATCACCTGTCTTCCCGATTCCCCGGACGTCGAGCTGGTCGCCCTGGGTGAGGGAGGCATCATCGAAGGAGCCAGTGAAGGCTCTCTCTACATCGACATGAGCACCATTGCTCCCAACGTCTCAAAGAAGGTGGCGGGGTTTTTGGGGGAGAAGGGCGTGCGCATGCTCGATGCCCCCGTGAGCGGAGGCGACGTGGGCGCCAGGGAGGGTACGCTCTCCATCATGGTGGGCGGCGCGGCGGCGGATTTCGAGGATGCGCTCCCCGTCTTCCAAGCCATGGGGAAGACCATCGTCCACGTGGGCGATAACGTGGGCGACGGCGGGTATGTGAAGATCGCAAATCAGATCATGGTGGGCTTGCACATCGCCGCGATGAGCGAGGCGCTGGTGCTGGGCTCGAAAGCGGGCGTGGATCCCAAAAAAATGATCGCGGCGCTATCCGGCGGCCTCGCGCAGTCCCGCGTGCTGGAGTTGCGCGGGCCGAACCTGGTGAAGGGCGAATACCCGCCGGGCTTCCGGATTCGGCTGCACCGCAAGGACCTGCGCCTCGCGATGGAGGCGGGAGCGGATTTGGGCGTGGCCATACCGGCGGCGGGGCAGCTCTATCAGATGTTTACGGCGCTCCTGGCGGCGGACCGCGGGGAGTTGGACCACAGCGGCTTCGCCACGCTCATCGAGGACCTCGCCGGGCACAGGGTTTGTGATACGGACTAACCTTACGCGACGATCTCAGGCTCGCCGTCGCCGATCCACCCGATGGCCGTCATCGAGACTTCCGTGCCCGCCACGGGCGAGGTCTCGGGTATTTGAATGGCGGTGAAGGCCGGCCTCCGCTTCGGGAAGTATTTCTGGAACAGGGGTTCGAGCGCCGAGAGGTGAGCGATGTTCCGGAGAAACAGCGTCAGGTGCGTCACGCGGCTCATGTCGGCCTCTGCGGCCTTCATCGCGTTCCCCATCTGATCCAGAATCGCAAGCCCTTGAAGGACTGTGTTTCTCGTAGCCGGCGAGGACGCTTTCGGCAGTCTCCTGCGGAGCGCTCCCTTGAGCTCACTTCTTTTGCTGATCGGCTCGCCGTCTTCGTTCAGGCCGACGAGGTTCGATAGGAACAACACGCCGCCCGCCGCGACGCCCAGGCTCATCTGAGCGCCTGCTCCATCTTCGCCGCGAATCACCTCGCGCTTGATCTTGCTTTTGTCCATCAAAGCCGTGGGTTCGATTTCGATCTTCTCCCCCTTGTGGCCGACTTCCGCCACCTGCATCACCGTGAGGGCGGGCGGGTCTTTAGGGAAAAACCGCTCGTGGATGCGGTGGTACGTGGGGAAATCGCGCATGTCCCCGAGATATACGGTGAGGTTCAGGATGTTCTCGAGCGAAGAACCGGAACCTTCCAGATGTTTCCGGATCAGGTCGTAAACAAACCACGTCTGCGCGGCGATGGGGCCGTTCCTGCTGTCCTCATGGCTCTGGCCGACGGAGAGGAATCTCCCCCTTTTCGGTATGTCGGGGTAGTTGCGGATGAGGGGAGAGCCGGGTTTCGAGGTATCCGTCGGTATCTGTCCGGCGACGAAAACATACGGCCCCGCGCCCACGACGTGGGAGAAATGCGCGGCGGCCGAATGCGCCTTCGAGCCTTCGTGCACCATTCTTTTCCCCAGCGTTTTCGCCGCCTGGGGGTTCAAGGCGATGGCGTCGATGTTGAAGCGCACGGATCTTTCGGGATCGAACGCGCCCATGCCCACGGCGGTGCTCGGCGTCGGGGCTGCAGGCTCGTAGTGGCGCCTGATGCTGTCGAAGACCGGGAAGAAGCGCTTGTCGAGTTGATAGAGATGGAACCTGAGCAGGTTTTCCAGCCCACCGCCTTTCGTTTCGAGCGTTTCTCCCACGCCTTCGTAGGTGGCGATGGCTTGCGCGCCGATGGGCGCTTCGATTTTATCGACCCAGGGGTAATTCTTGGTCCGAGCGGGTCCTTTATCCCCGATTTCGGCGTACTTGGTACAGATGTTCCCCGATTTCGGGTGCATCCCCATCCGTCCGCTGAAGAAGAGGAATGGCCCTCCCGAAACGCATTGGGGCCATTTGGCATGGTCTGATAAGAATTTTTTGGACATTTACGCCTCTATGAAGGATGGGGGTTGAAACGCCGTGATCTCGGGAAGTTCTTCCTCGTAGCGCTCCATCTCCACCAGCGCGCTGTGCGCACTCGGGCCCTGGCCGAGGCTGGAGGTTCCCTTGTCTGGCGTCAAAACGTTGGGATTTCCGTGCTTGTCGAGCGCCCCGATTCTGCCCGGCTCCTGCGGGTCGTACCACGCGCCCGTTGAGAGCTGGATGACGCCCGGGAGCAGTCCATCGTAGATAACGGCGCCAGCGAGAATAGCCCCGCGCTCGTTGAAAATTCTGACGACGTCTCCGCCTTCAATTCCTCGCGCGGCGGCGTCATCGGGGTGAATCCAAACCGGTTCCCTGCCCCTAATCTTGCTCTTGAGGCTGGTGGTTCCGTTGTCCATCTGGCCGTGGAGCCTCGTGCGCGGCTGGTTCGAGATCAGGTGCAGGGGAAATTTCTCCGCCAGTTCGCTTCCCAGCCATTCGAGGGGTTCGAGCCAGGCGGAGTGGGGCGGGCAATCGGCGTAACCGAAGCTCTCGATGCGCTCCGAATATATCTCGATTTTTCCGGAAGGCGTCTTGAGCGGATTGTTCACCGGGTCTTCCCTGAAATCGGCCAGGTAGACGTGCGGCGTCTCCGGCGGGGCGACTTCCGTGTGCCCGGTCTCCCAGAAATGATCGAACGTGTCGAGAACCACGCCCTGAGCGGCGGCTTTCCGGCGCGCTTCTTCGTAGATGTGCCGGAGCCATTCCATTTCGCCCCGGTCTTCGGTGAACGCGCTCCTGAAGCCTAGGTGTTGGGCAAGCTCTGAGAAGATGGCGAAATCGTGCCGTGCGTCGCCCACCGGCTCAATCACCTTGTGCATGGCGAGGATGAAGCGGTCTCTCGAACTCGAGCCGATGTCGTTGCGCTCGAGCGTGGTGGTGGCGGGCAGCACGATGTCCGCATGGCGCGCCGTGGACGTCCACCACGGGTCGTGGACGACGATGGTTTCGGGCCGCCGCCACGCCTTCACCAGCCGGTTCAAATCCTGATGGTGGTGGAATGGGTTGCCGCCGCACCAGTACACCATGCGGATGTCCGGGTAGGTACGGCGCTCGCCGTTGAAGTCGTATTCCTCGCCGGGCTGGAGCATCATGTCGGCGATGCGGGCGACGGGGATGAAGCTGTCCGTCGGGTTTTTCCCGAAACTCATACTGGCGGAAGGGATGTCCTCGCGCGGCTCGCCGCGCCCGCCCATGCTCCCGTAGCCGAAGCCGAAGCCCCCGCCGGGCAGGCCGATTTCTCCGAGCATGGCGGCGAGCGTAATGGTCATCCAGAACGTCTGCTCGCCGTGGTCCGCGCGCTGGAGCGACCAGTTCGTGTTGAGCATGGTTCGCTTGCCCGCCATGCGCCGGGCGAGGGTTCGGATGACGTCCGCCCCGATTCCCGTGATAGGAGCCGCCCAGTCCGCGCTCTTGGGACGGCCGTCGGTTTCGCCCGTCAGATAGGCTTCGAATTTTTCGAAACCCATGCAATAACGCGCGAGGAAGTCCTTGTCGTGCAGATTCTCCTCCCAGAGCGTATGGGCGAGGCCGAGCATGAGCGCCACATCCGTATTGGGCCGCACGGCGAGCCACTGCGCGTCCAGAAAATCGGGGGCGTCGTCTTTCAAGGGGCTGACGTTCACGAATTCCACCCCGTTTGCCTTCGCCCTTTCGAGCCATAGCTCCAGGGAGTGTTCTCCAGCGCCCCCCGCAGCCACCTGCGCGTTCTTGACAGGAACGCCGCCGAACATGACGAACAGCCCTGAGTCTTGCGCGATGCTGTCCCAGGTCGTGATGTGTCCGGAGCAGGCGATAAAGTCCCCCAGGACGTGGGGGAGGATGACGTACCCGGCGGCGATGCTGTAGGTGGTCACCTGATCCGTAAAGCCGCCGCAGCAGTTGAAAAACCTTTTCAACAGAGTTTTCGCATGATGGAAGCGGCCCGCGCTCGCCCAGCCGTATGAACCCGCGAAGATGGATTCGTTGCCGTGTTCGGTCTTGATGCGCTCTATCTCGCCGGCTACAGTCTCAAGGGCAAAATCCCAGGAAACGGGCACGAAAGGCTCGCCGCCGCGTCCTTCGGTGCGTTTGCCGGGCCCGTGCTCGAGCCAGCCCGCGCGGATCATGGGCCGGGAAATGCGGCTTTCGTCGTATATGGCGTCCTGGATGGACTCCAGGATGGGGGATGGCGCCGGGTCCTTGGCGAAAGGCTCGAAACCCACCATGCGGCCATCGCGCACGTGCGCCCGGAACGCCCCCCAATGTGAGCTGTGGTGACGTTTTTCAATTCCGTCTTGCCCGTCGGGCATCAGATGATTTCCTCCACGCATCCGAGTCGGATTCATGATTTGGCGTGCATTCTGCGCAGTATATCACGTGTGGGAACCAAGTCCCCCCGCCCCGGCGTTTCGTGCGCCCGAAAGCGGTAACGGGGTGATTTTAAGGCGAGAATATGCCATTGTTCCACCTTCTGGGTTCAAATTATCTCAACTGGAGAACCTCATGGATGTGCTCACGCGAATGGCCGGTGAAATCGGACAATTGCTGAAGGATAAGGGACAAACGGTCGCCGTTTCGGAAACGTCCGCAGGTGGCCTGGTGTCGGCTGCTCTGCTCGCCGTTCCGGGGGCTTCGGCCTACTACATGGGCGGCGGCGTGCTCTACACCTATGATTCGAGGAGCATCCTGCTGGGGCTTCCCGAAGATGCCTTCGAGGGAATGCGGCCGAGCACGGAGCCCTACGCGGCGAAGCTGGCCGCAGCGATAAAAGACAGGCTGGGGTCGACATGGGGCGTTTCCGAAACCGGAGCGGCCGGTCCAGCGGGCAACAGGTACGGGGATGCGCCGGGGCATTCGTGCATGGCGGTTTCCGGCCCGGTGGACAAAGTGATGACGCTGGAGACAGGCAGTGCGGACAGAGAGGCGAATATGTGGGCGTTCGCTGAGGCGACGCTCGGCCAGTTCAAAGAGGCGATCGAACAAAGCTAGCCATAAGGAGATGATGCGTTATGTTTCGTGCTCTGGTTTTAGAGGAAGCGGACGGAAAAGTCAGTTCATCGGTCCAGGAGCTTGACGAGGCGAGCCTGCCGGATGGCGACGTAACGGTCGCGATCGATTATTCGACGCTCAACTACAAGGACGGGATGGTACTGCGCGGCATCGGGAGGCTGGTGCGGAATTATCCCCACATCGGCGGCATCGACTTCGCGGGCACGGTGGAGGAGAGCGAGCACGCCGATTACAAAGCCGGAGACAAGGTGATCCTCACCGGCTGGCGGGTCGGAGAGGCGCACTGGGGGGGGTACTCCCAAAAGGCGCGCGTCAAGGGAGACTGGCTGGTCCAACTGCCGGAGAATATGTCCACGAGACAGGCGATGGCGCTCGGTACGGCCGGCTTCACGGCCATGCTCTCCGTTCAGGCGCTGGAAGACCACGGCATGGGCGTGGATGACGGGGAAGTGCTTGTCACAGGCGCCGCGGGCGGGGTGGGTTCGGTCGCCGTGGCCGTTCTTGCGAATCTAGGCTATTCCGTCGCAGCTTCGACGGGCAGGGAAGAGACCCACGAATATCTCGGGTCGCTCGGCGCTTCGACCATCATCGCGCGGAGCGAGCTTGCCGAACCCACGAAACGTCCGCTCGAGAGCGAGCGCTGGGCGGGATGCATCGACTCGGTGGGCGGCACGACGCTCGCGCGCCTGTTGACGCAGATGAAATACCGAAGCTCCGTGGCGGCGGTGGGTCTGGCCGGCGGGAGCGGGCTCGAGACGACGGTGATCCCGTTTCTCCTGCGGGGCGTGAATCTCCTGGGTATCGAATCCGCCATGTGCCCGCCTGAACCTCGCCGGAATGCGTGGGCGCGCCTTGCGGAGCAGATGCCGATGGACAAGCTCGAATCCATGATCACCGAAGCGACGCTTTCCGATCTGGCAGGCCTTGGCGGCGATATATTGAAGGGTCAGGTGAAGGGCCGCGTGGTCGTCGACGTGAACGCCTAGCTGCCCCGTTTTTTCGTCAACTCGCGGTCTAAGGCCGCAGCGAATTTGTGGCGGTCAGCTACGGCCATGGGCGGCGGGCCGCCCTGAACGAGACCGCCCGAGCGCATATCCATCATGAAGTTTCTCAAGGATAGCCGCTCGCCCACGTTTTCCTCGGTATAAACTTCGCCGCGCGGATCGATGCCCAAAGCACCTTTCTCCACCGCCTTCGCCGCGAAGGGAACGTCCGCGGTGATGACGAAATCGCCCGCGCTCAGGTGCTCGACGATGTACTCATCGGCGGCGTCCGCTCCGCCGGGGACCTGAATCGTGGAGACGGATGGAATGTCCGGCGTCCTCAGCTTCATGTTAGCCACCAGCACGGTGGGAATGTCGAGGCGATCGGCGGTTTTGTAGAGAATCTCCTTGATATCTTGCGGGCATGCGTCGGCATCCACCCAGATTTTCATGCGCTTTCCCTCTCATCGCCCTTAATCCCGGCGGTTCCTTTATAGTATGATGCCTTTCATTCGAGATACCTAACATGATATTCCGGATCGGGTGATATTCGTACAGCCGGGAGAGTGAATATGTCACAACCGGAAGAGGCTCGTGAGAAAATGGCGGCGCGAATCGCAGAGATGGCCGATACCGTCTTTGGCGTGCCCCGGGATGAATTCGCCCTCAAGACGGCGGATGATTGTGCGCAGATGCTCCAGATACTCTCAGGCACACCCCTGGAATCCACCGATGAGCCGTTTTTGCCCCCTCTCGAAAATCTCAAGGCCGATGAGGGCGCTAAATGAATGAACACTGGCGACTCTCCTTGAGTGAGGGCTTGCGCAGGATGGAGGAGGGCGATCTCACCGCGACGCAGTGGGTGCGCTCTCTTTTATCCCGCATCGACGCGTGTGAAGAGAAAGTGAAAGCCTGGGTGCAGGTGGACGAAGCGGGCGCTATTGAGGCGGCGAACGCGGTAGACGACGCCCGAAGCGCCGGGGAGGAATTGGGCCCTCTGGCGGGCGCGCCTTATGCGGCGAAGGATATTTTCGGCGTCCGGGGTCTCAAGCTAGAAGCGGGGACGGAAATTTTCAAGGGACAGACGGCTTCAGAGGACGCCGCCTGCGTGGCGCGCCTTAGGAGCGCCGGCGCAATCGCCATGGGCAAGGCGGTGACCACACCCTTCGCGCAGGGGGACCCCTCCATCACCCGCAACCCCTGGAACGTCGAGCGGAGCCCGGGCGGGTCGAGCAGCGGCTCCGCCGCCGCTGTGGGCGCGGGCATGGCGCCCGCCGCGTTCGGCAGCCAGACGACGGGCTCCACCCTTCGCCCCGCCGCGTATTGCGGCGTACCGGGCTTGAAACCCACCTATGGACGCATTCCCAGGACGGGCGTCATCGAAGTTTCGTGGAATTTCGATCACTTAGGCGTCATAGCGCGCACGGTCGAGGACATCGCCAAAATCCTCGAAGTGGCGGCGGGCCCCGACGGCGCGGATCACAGCGCCGTGCAGTCTCCGCCGCCCGCCGCGAACCAGACGCCCCGGAAACCGGAGAAAATCGCGTATCTGAAGCATTTGCTCGAACTCGCCAGCGAGGAAGTCGTCGAGTGGACCGAGCGGGCCGTAGCCCGAATCGAATCGAAGGGGGTGGATGTCCACGAGGTGGAGCTGCCCTTGAGCATGGATGAGATAGACGCGGCGCATTTCATCGCCCGGTGCGTGGATTTCGCATCCTGCCACGAGGATTTGTACGCGTCGCACAGGGATGATCTCCCGCCTTTCGTGCGCAGGAGTTTCACGATTGGCTATATGACGCCCTCGGTTCATTACGTGAAGGCGATGCGCGTCCGCGCGAATTTCACCCGGAAAATGGACGATCTGATGAGCCGCTACGATCTGTTCGTGCTGCCGAGTTTCGATTCGGCTGCGCCGCCATGGGCGGAATCCACGGGCGGGCCGGCCTTTTTACAGCCGCTCACATTTTCGGGACAGCCCGCGATTACCCTGCCTCTGGGACGCGGAGACATGAACCTCCCACTGGGAATCCAGTTCGGGGCGGTGCGCTGCGGGGAGGAGAAGCTGCTCGCGATGGCGAGGCGGTTCGAGGGGGAGATGGACTGGCGGGCGGAGGTTCCCGAATTTTAGAATGGGATGAATCTTTTGAGTTCATGACGTAGAGGGGCCTGAAATGAACGAGACGGGAGTTGAAACGGCTGTAGAAGAAACGACGGATGCGGTGAAGCTCAAGATCATCGACGCGGACATCCATCCGCGCATGAACGGCATGCACCAGCTTCACCCGTATCTCTCAGAATCGTGGCGCAAGCGCATGGGTGTGGCGCCGCTCAGTTCCGCGAAAGACCCCAACACCGCGCGAAACGTCTTTTCGATACCCAAGCGCTGGTACTACCATCCCCACGGCGCCGAGCGCCCCGACGCCCTGCCGCCCGACGGCGGGAGACCGGGTTCGAACCTCGATATGCTGCGCTCCCACCATCTGGACAAATACGGGATCGACGTCGGCATCCTCATCGCGGGCGATCTGTTCGGCATCGGGGGATTGCCGGACGCCGACATGGCGGCTGCCTTCATCGCGGCGAACAACGACTGGCTGCTCCACGAGTGGTGCGAACCGGAACCCCGGCTCAAGCTCGCCATGCACGTCGGCCCGCGCGACCCCGGGCTCGCCGTCCAGGAAATCGAGAGAATCGGCGCGCATCCCGCTGTGGTGCAGGTGCAGATTCCGCAGATGGACGTGCTGATGGGGAACCGCCATTACTATCCCATCTACGAGGCCGCGGAAGCCATGGATCTCGCCATCGGGATGCACGGCGCAGGCGAGGCGGCGGGCGTGAACACGCCCATGAACCCCACGGGAATCCCTGCCTATTACATCGAGGTGCACACGGGCGCGGTGACGATTGCGCAGGCGCAGGTCATCAGCCTGGTGTGCGAGGGCGTGTTCGTACGCTTCCCGAAGCTCAAGGTCGTCTTCCAGGAGATGGGCTACGCCTGGCTGCCGAGCATCATGTGGCGCTTCGATCAGGAATGGCGCTCGCTGCGCGCGGAGGTGCCCTGGCTCGAGCGTCCGCCGAGTGAATACGTCGTCGATCACATTCGGCTGACCACGCAGCCCATCGCGGAACCTCCCACGAACGAGGACCACCGCCAGATTCTCAGGATGGCGAAGGCGGAGAAGACCCTGCTGTTCGCGTCCGATTATCCGCATTGGGATTTCGACAATCCCCGGCAGGTTTTCCAGGAAGTCTCCGACGAACTCAGGCGGCGCATCTACCACGAGAGCGCCGAGGAGCTATACGGCCACAAGCTCTGAGCGGGAGATCGTAAAAGGGGCTGTTGAAAAACCTCTCCTCGCCCAGAATTGACCACTGCCGTCATTCCGGCGAAAGCCGGAATCCATTTATGGGTGTGAGTGGAAGAACGGCAGCGTTTCATCCTCCACCAATGCGCAGGAACCCCGACGAAAGGCAAAAGGCATAAAAATGGATTCCGGCTTTCGCCGGAATGACGAACAAAACCACACCGCCTCTTGTAGGGACAGGTCGCGACCTCGGACAGGCGCAGGAGCCTGTCCGCTACGGACCTCCCTTCTCTGTCGGCTCCATACGCCGAATCACGAAATCATAACTTTTTCAATAGCCGTTTTATGGGTGGGCTAAAAAAAGGCTGAACGTCTGATGAGGTCTGCCAGTATCAAATATCGAGGCGGAATTTGTGGACCGCCTCCTCGTTCACTTCCACCCCCAGACCAGGGCCTTCGGGCACCTTGACGACCCCGCCTTCCGCCACGAAGCCGGTGACGATGTCCTCATCATGCCAGACGGGGGCTTTGCCGGATTCGTTGTAGACGATGGAAGGGGTCGAGGCGAAAAGATGCGCGCAGGCGGCGTCGTTCAGCGCGCTGTGGATCACGCTGCCGCAGATGCCCTCGATGCCGTGAATCTCGATGAGGGCGGCGGCTTTTTTCGCGTGGAGCAGACCGCCCTCGCGGTTGACTTTGAGGTTCACGATGTCGGCGGCGCGCCTGCGGGCGATTTCGGCCAGATAGTCGGGCCGGAACGATTCGTCCGCGCAGATGGGGATGCGCGTGTTCTTGTTGACGAACTCCAGGCCGTCGAGGTCGTTGCCGGGCACGGGCTGCTCGACCATGGTGACCCCGTACTCCTCGATGCGGGCGCACATCTGCACGGCAAGCTTGGGCGTCCAGCTCATGTTGGCGTCGACGACGATGTGGGCCTCATCCCCTGCCGCCTCCCTGGCCGCCGCGACGCGGGCGATGCTCGTCTTCGTGTCGCGGTTCATCTTCACCTTGAACGAGGTGATGCCCAACGCCATGGATTCCGCCGCGAGATCGGCTGTCCTTTCGGGCGATTCCAAGGGCAGGATGTCGAAGGCTGGCATCTCGTCCCTGATTTTTCCGCCCAGCAGATCGTAGACCGGACAACCCAGCATGCGCCCGATGAGATCGTGCACCGCGCAGTCGACCGCCGCCTTGGGCGAATGGTGGAAGGGGATGGCCTTTTCCATCCTGTGGACGATGCGTTCCCTGTCGAAGGGGTTGCAATCGGCGACCGCGGGAACCAGGTATTCATCGAGTATCTGGTAGGCGCTCTTGAGCGTTTCCCCGGTCGGAAACGAGCGCAGCGGCGCTCCGCCCCAGCCGGAAACGCCCTCGCAGGTGATTTTGACGACGATGTCTTCTGAATGCGTCGCGGTGCGCGTGGCGCTCTTGTAGGGATGGTTGAGCGGGATGGCGACGGGGAAGAGTTCTATTTTCTCGATTTTTCTCATTCGTGCTCTCGGCTCCTGTGGCGGGGAATCACACGTGCACCATCACTAGGTCTTTTTCGAGCGTGACCTCATAAGTCTCGATGGAGGGGTCTTCTTCCGCCTCCAGCGTGACCTCATAGGTCTTGACGCGCATCCTGTGGGGGTTGAATACGGAGCGCCCGTTCGTGATGTCGAACTCCCAGCAATGCCAGGGGCACACGATAATCTGCTCGTCCATCACGTATTCATAGGTGTGGGGTTTGGACGACTTCATCGTCCCCTTTACCTTGCCCAGGCAAAGCGGCGCGCCCTGGTGCGGGCAGGAGTTTCTCACCGCGTAGAGGGCATTCTTGATGTTGAACACGCCGATGGAGCGGCCCTCGACATCGATTATCTTCCGCGCGCCGGGGGGCAGTTCCGATATCTTGCAAACCAGGTGTTTCGCCATGCGCGATTCGCCCCGTTTTAGCCTTGCGCGGCCGAGGCCGCCGCTTTTTCCCTCAGCATCTCCTCGAGCTTCGGCATGGCCCGCACCGACGCGTAGCGCGCGTGCTGGCCGCTCCCGGTGGAGAGGCTCCGCTTCGAGCCCTTCGGGATGTGGATGATGGAGCCGGGACCCGACGCTTGGCGCTCATCGTCCACCTGGGCGTCGATGACTCCCTTCAAGACGTAGACGAATTGCTCGTGCGTGTTCTCGGTGGTCTGATCTTCAAAACCCTCGGGAATCTCGCCGTAGCCGAACGCGAGACGCTCGCCCTCGATCCACACGGTGTGGCGTCCCGAAGATGCGGGAGCGTCGAAGGTAGGAAGTATCGGATAATAGGAGTTGTTCAGGCCTTCGACGATGATTTGCGCCTTGGAGGCGTCTTTTTCGAGATTTTCGGTGGAGCCGTCCTCGTACATTTCGTTGATTTCTTCGACGCTGGGCGCCTTGTCCGGCACGACCTGGTCCCTGTCGAGGCCCACGACCGTCCAGGAGCGGTCTTTCACGTAGAGGTAGTCCATGTCGCCGTCTTCGGTGGCGATCATCTGATGCTGGGCGTACGCGGGCACGTGAACGAAGGTGCCCGGCGTGACGACCCGCCTGTCCTTTCCGACGAGGGCGTTGATTTTTCCGCGGATGGGGAAAATCATGAGTTCGTTGGGGTGATAATGTATCTGGGAACCCGTGCCGGCCACCTTGCTGACCTGGCAGAAATACATGAAATCCCCCTCGACGATGGCTCCCTGGCCGGAAGAGAGATGAGGCGAAACGGCTTTTTTCTCTATTTCTTCGAAACGATGAAACGGCATCCGATAAACTCCTTTTTTGGCAAAGTTGTCCCTGCGGTGCTTTTCCTGTAAATCGTGACGAATCAAAAAAATTATTGTTGTCAGGTTTGTTGAACCCAAGGGGCGAATGTTACCCTTTCCCGTCGCGTCTGACAATTTATGTTCGATAAAAAATGAGGCGTCCCCCGGCTTTTTCATGGCGGCGGGGCGCAAGCAAAGAATTTTCACGGCACTTATCAAACATACTGGAGATGGATATGGCGGATGAAAAAGTTCGGTTGGCGTCTATCGGCCTGGCGAATTGGGGAACCATGCTGGCGAATGCCGCGAAAAGGGCGGGAAACGTGGAAATAACCCGGTGTTTCACGAGAACCGAGTCCTCGCGCGAGGAATTTGCGGAGAAATTCGGGTGCCGCCCGGCGGGGTCCTTCGAAGAAGTGCTGAATGACAGCGAGGTGGAAGGAATCCTCATCGCCACGCCCCATTCCACGCATACGGACCTCATTACGCAGGCAGCATCCGCCGGAAAGCACGTCTTCGTCGAAAAGCCGCTCACCCTGACGGTGGCGGATGCGGACAAGTGCATCGAAGCTACTGAAAGAGCTGGCGTTACGCTCCTGGTCGGGCACCACAGGAGGCGGCAGGGGGCGAATCGCAGGATACGGGCGATGATAGACGAGGGCGCGCTGGGGATGATTCACGCCCTGGAGGCGAACCTCTCCAATCCCAATGGGCAAAACCCCAGAAGCGGCTGGCGGAACGACCCGGCGGAATGCCCGGCGGGGGGCATGACGGGGCTTGGCGTTCACATGGTGGATAATCTCCAGTACCTGGCAGGCCCGGCGAAGCGCGTGAGCGCGTTCAGCAAACAACTGTACGCCGCAGGAAATCTCGATGACGTGACGAACATTATCCTGGAATACGAGAGCGGCCCGCTCGGCTACATCACCACCTGCTATGTCACCTCCAAGCAATGCACGACGTCGGCGCACGGCACCGAAGCCTCCGCATGGAGCGAGGACGAGGGGGAGCGGCTGTATCTCCAGAAAAAGGATGAAACCCAGAGGAGCGAGCTTTCCGTGGACGGCGGCGATGCGCTCGCCGAGGAAATCGAGGAATTCGCAAAATGCATCCGGGGCGAGGCCGCGCCCGAGACGGACGGGAAGGCCGCGCGGGAAGTCGTGGCCGTTCTGGAGTCGATCGTCGAAAGTGCCAAGAGCGGGCGCGTGGTCGAGGTTTCGGAAATCAGGGGGCATTGAGCGTGAGCGAAACGAGCTTGGATTCCTGGGAAATCGGGGGGGTGGAGATAGCCGCAGGCTCCTATGAATACGTGAAAATCCCGGTGGCGCAGATGCTCACCGGCTCAGAAACCGGCCTGCCCCTTCATTGCGTGAGAGGGGAAAAACCCGGCCTCACCCTCTCCGTTCTGGCGTGCGTCCACGGAGATGAGCCACAGCCGATTCGCGCGTTTCAGAACGTCCTGGCGCAAATCGATCGGAAACAACTGAGCGGCGCCTTGCTGCTGGTTCCGGTGGCGAATCCTTTTGCTTTTGCGAATTTTTCGCGCCAATCGCCTGATCAGCACGAGCAGACGAACCTTTGGGGCGCTTTTCCGGGTTCCGCCAGGGGGACGCTCACGCAGCGCTACGCGCACAAGATTCGTGAAACCCTGATCGAGCGCGCGGATTATCTCGTGGAGTTTCATTCCGGCGGGGCGTCGGGGAGAATCCAGAGGCGCGTCGATATGGACCCGGACGCCGAAGGCGCGGTCGGCGAAAAATCGCGCGAGATGGCGATTGCTTTCGCCAGCGGGGGTGCCGCGCTGGTACACGGCGTGCCTTTCAGCACATCGAGCGCTTCGGGCTATGCGCTCACGCAGAAGATACCGGCCATCAGCGTGGAGATTGGCGGCGCCTACCTGCCCGAATGCGAGGAGAACCTTTACCGGGAGAACCTGGAGGGGGGGTTCCTGAACCTGCTCGTTCACCTCGGGATGCTCCCGGGGGAGGAGAAGAGATTGAGGATCACCTATTTCGGCTTTGCCAATCGAGCTGAGGCCAACCCGTCGAACGGCGGATACCTCGTCTCGCGAAAAACGCATTTCGCAGACCTGGGCGCCAAGGTGAGCGAAGGGGAGCTTTTGGGTGAAATGCTCGATCCTTTCAGCCTAGAGGTGGTGGAGGAACTGCGAAGCCCCGCCGACGGCGTGCTTTTCTTCAGCAGGTGCAGCGGGCCGTTCGAAGTGGGCAACAAGGGGTTCGCCGTCGCCACCGAATACCGCGAAATTTAACCAGCCGCGCGGGAAGTGCGAAGTTTTTCTATGGGTCTTTGAACAACCGACTGGAGGAAACGCAAGACAATGCCTTTTTACGATCCCAAGACGATGGAGCAGAAGCTGGCGGGGGCGAGCTACAGCACCTCCGAGGGCGTGTGGGTCGACGGCGAGCGCGTCATATTCGGCGTCATCAACAAGCCGGCGGGCACGGGCAGCAGGCCGCACCGCCACCCCAACGAGCAGTTCATCTTCGTTCAGCAGGGCAGCCTGAAGGCGATGATCGACGGCGAGCGGAAAACGGTCGGGGCGGGGGGAATCATCCACATACCGGCCAATTCGCTCCACAGCATGGTGGCCACCGATGATGAGGACGTCATCTTCATCGTGGCGAAGGATACGACCTGGCAGATCGAGGGGGTCGCCGAGGATGATTCGTCCTACGGCGCGTACATCGGCGAAGGCGCGGACGAGAGCGTAGCCTCCCGGTTTCGCGAGATTGCCGAACAAGGCCCCGGTTCAAGCGGCGATTGACTGAAGTCCAGGAAAACCGCTCGCGTCAATCCCCGGTGAGGGGAGTGTCAAAAATAGCGGGATAAAGTGGTATTCGCGCGCCTGATTCCGAAACCCCGAAAACGCGAAATCTTTGCCCGAAGATTTTGACTTGGAATTCTATTTTTGCCAGAATGGCCGCAAATCGGACTTAAGCCGCAATGAACCATCAAGAACAGACGGGAAAATTCCATGGCTTCGGCCATGGGCATTGTATATAAAATTTTTCGAAATTCGCACGATTTGGGAGGCTGTTTGATGGCCACGGCAACAGATGAAGTCAGAAGGGATGACGTAAAGCTACCTGACGAGTACACCAAGCAGGAAAGATTCTGGATGTGGATCAAGGACAACATCCCGAGTTTTATTGCGGTGCTCGTGATATGGGAGGGCATCGCCTGGTACGTGGCTGAACCCGCGCTGTTCCCCCGTGTATTCCCCATTTTCCACCGTTTCTACGAGGTCACTTTCCTGAGGTCCGGCGAGACATTGTGCGTCTTGTGCGTGCACTCCTACCACACCGCCTGGCGGATCATGGTGGGAATGGTGATCGCCGGCTTCGTGGGGATAGCCATCGGCATCGCGATGGGCCGCATCGGCTGGTTCGAGAAGTTCATGATCCCCATCCTGAGCATGCTCCTGCCCATTCCGGCGCTGGCCTGGAGCCCGATTCTCGTCCTGTGGTTCGGCCTCGGCAACACGACCATGATTTTCATCACCGCGTTCGCCGCGGCGCTGCCGGCCATCTCCTCGACGTGGACGGGGGTGAAGACCATCAATCCCATCTGGATACGAGCGGCGCAGTCGATGAACGCCGAGGGGATGACCCTGTTCTGGAAGGTCATTTTCCCCGGTTCGCTGCCGTTCATCCTCTCGGGCATCCGCATCGGCCTGGCGCGCGCATGGCGCGCCGGCATCGCCGGAGAGATGGTGGCCGCGAGCGACTGGGGCCTGGGCTACGCCATCTTCGACAGCCGCGAGGATCTCGACACCGCCTTCATGCTGGTGGGAATCGCGGCCATCGCCCTCGTCGGCTTCGTGATGGAGAAGTTCATCTTCGAGAAATTCGAAAAAGTGACCGTCGTCAAGTGGGGCATGATGGAAGAGGTCGGCGGGCAGCGCCAGTAGCGGATAAAACCGACAGGCCAGCAGATAAGGCCGGCTCCCTATGGGGGCCGGCCTTTTTGTTTGTGATTCGGATGAGTAGTCGAAACTAGTAGGGTGTTGAAAAAAGTTCCTCCCAAAGGGGTTTTGCCCCCCGTCGAGAGTGCTCATCGTCATTCCGGCAGTGGTCAATTCTGGGCGAGGAAAGGTTTTTCAACAGCTTCTAGTTGCCGCGCACCGCCTCGGTCGCCATGTGTTCGAGTTCGATCACCCTCGGGTCGAACGGGTCCCGGGGTCGCGCCACGTCCACTTTGATCTCTTTATGGACGACTCCCGGCTGGCCGGCGAGAACGATGATCCTGTCCGCGAGGTAGACCGCTTCACTCAGGTTGTGCGTGACGTAGAAGATGGTCTTTTTCGTTTTCTCCCACACTTCGACCGTCAGCGACTGGAGGTTCTCGCGCGTCTGCGCGTCGAGCGCGCCGAAAGGCTCGTCCATCAGCATGAACTGGGGCTCGTAGGCGTACGCCCTCGCCACGGCGACGCGCTGCTTCATGCCGCCTGAGAGGTTGTGGGGATAGAGGTGGGTGAATTTTTCGAGGTGGACGAGTTCGAGGTATTGCTGCGCCTTCTGCGTGCGCTCCTCCTTGCTCAGGCCCTTCATCTCCAAGCCGAACTCGACGTTCCTGAGAGCCGTGCGCCACGGAAAAAGCGCGTATTCCTGGAACACGACGCCCCTGTTCATGCGGCCCGCCGCCGAAATGGGGTTGCCGTCGAGCAGGATGGAGCCCGCCGTATGATTCAGGAATCCGGCCAGGATGTTGAGCAGCGTGGTCTTCCCGCACCCGGAGAGCCCCACGACGCACATGAATTCGCCGTCCTGAATGTCGAGGTTGATGTCTTTTAAGGCGTGAACCTTTCTGTCCTTCAGGTAGTATTCCATGTGCAGATTCTTGATGCTTACTTTCACCGGCATGATGTTCGGTCCTTATGAGATATCTGATAGAACGTGATTTCGCTTTTTTGCTTTTCGCGATGAATCCGAAAAATAGCGCAGATGATCCGCCCCCGTCAATTCCGTCAGGCTCCGCGAATCGTTTCTCCAAAATCAGAAAAAAGCGGAGAACCCCTCGAAGTTCATGACGAGGAGGATGACGCCCATCAGGAACAAAATAGCCGTGACGATCCGGAAGAACGCCTGATCCGTGAAGATGTTGTAAATCTTCGTGCCCACGAAAAAACCGAGCAGCACGGGCGTCGTCAGGATGAGGATGAGCCACAGGGCCGTCGCGCCGATGTAGCCCGCCGCCGCGATGGAGGCGATGGCCGCGACTCTGAGCACCACCTGGCTCGCGCTCAGCACGAAAAGATAGCGCTCTTTGGAGATTTTCATCCCCGTGAGGTAGGAGGCGATGACGTGGGAGGGGATGTTGATGGTGCCCAGCATGAGTCCCGCGACCGCTCCCATGCCGAGCGAGCGCTTGAGCGAGTCCTCGGGCGCAGGTTTTTCCGGCCGGCTCCATTGCCAGACGATCTGGCAGATCAAAAAAGCGCCCAGAATGAATTTCATCAGGTGCGGGTCGGTGTTCAGGAGGATCGTCAGCCCGACGGCCAGGCCCACCAGGCTCATGGAGAAAAAGGGAATGAAGGGCCTCAAGCCCTCATGGACGGCCGCGCGCGTTCGCCAGGCGTTCATGAGGCTCGTGCACAGGGTGGGGATGGAGATGACGGCGATGGCCGTCGGCAAGTCCCAGAAAATAGCCACGGTGGGCGTCGTGAGGGTGGCGAAGCCGAATCCGCCCACCGCCTTGAGGCCCGAGCCGACGAATGCGGCGCAAAAAACCAGAACATAGACCAGAGAACTCAAAATGACCCCGTAAAGTAGAACTTTTACGCCAGGCGAGATGAGGCTGAAAGCGTCTCTCGAAGACGTGAACGGCTCAGTGCGAGAAATCCGCAAACATGGCGCTTAACCTTGACGCCGCTACGATTATATCGGCATTATAACCGCCAACCTTGAGTACGGGAAATCTCACAGGCTCGTTACGTCATCAAGTGTCGGATGCCCTTTCGACATCTGAACCGGAGCCGTCAACCACGGCTCCGGCGCACTGGAATCGAGGGTTTTGAATGGATTTTTCTTTGTTCTACATTCTGTATCGCCCCGAAGACATGACCGAAGCCCAGGTCCATGAGGATATGATCGTAGAGAGCATCCTGGCGGATGAATTGGGCTATTCGTGCGTCTGGTACGCCGAGCATCACTTCTCCCGGGTCGGGATGATCCCCGACCCCCTGCTCATCTGCGCCGCGGTGGCCCAGAAGACGGAAAAAATACATGTGGGCACGGCCATTTCCATCATGTCGTTCCACGATCCCATCCGGCTGGCCGAGCAGGCGGCCATGGTCGACCTC
>JAPOYD010000074.1:45307-50903 GCA_026706735.1 Nitrospinota bacterium
GGCTGGAACTGGGTATCGGGCGCGGCTCCCAGCCCAAGGAATTTCAGGGGTTCGGCGCAAGGCCGTCGGAAAGCCGCGAGCGCTTAAAAGAGGGGCTTCACATTCTCTCCCGTCTTCTGGAAGGGGAGAAGGTGACGTTTGAGGGCCGGCATCACCGGTGCGCGGACGTCGAAATCTTCCCCAAACCCCTGCAAAAGCCCAGGCCCCCCATCTGGCTGGCGGGAACGAGTCCTGAAACCTACACCTATGCGGGGGAGAACGGCTTCAAGGTGATGGCCTCGGCGGGTTTCACCGGCCCCGATGTTTATAAGCAGAAATTCGGGCTGTATGAGGACGCCATCCGAAAATCGGGCGGCGACCCCACCGGAATCGAGAGGCCCCTGGTTCACCACATCCACGTGTGCGACGCGGCGGATGCGGATGAATACTTCAACCTCACGGTAGAGGGCGAGGGCGAGTATCTGCGATACCGGGCGAAGATGAACGAGGTGGAAATGCCCGAGGAAGAGGCGAAGCACCTGAAGCGCAACTGGAGTTATGAGCTGGACGTCGCCGAGATTGTCAGGGGCGGCGGCATCATCGCCGATCCGGGGGCCGTGGCGGAGGATATCTGCAGGTTGCGGGATGATTACGGGGTCAATCACGTCATCCTGGCGCCTTGGCGCGGGCCGGATCACGCCGCGGTGATGCGCTCGATTGAGAGCTTCGCCAAGGACGTCATGCCGCTGGTGAACGCCACAGCGCCCGTCGGCACTGGTGGAAGTCAGACTTGATATCTTGACAGTTTCTTTTTGTCTCAAAATTCAGGAGGCGCCTTTTCGTGGGTATGAGCTTTAGTTTGCATTTGGTGCCGGACGACATCCGGCTCGTGGCGGAGCGTTCGAAATACGCCGAGGACAACGGTTTCGAGCAGGTCTGGATAGCGGAGAGCCACCTCACCTGCCGGGATCACAACGTCGCGCTCGCCCTGGCGATCGAGAACACCTCGCACGTGAAAATCGGCCCCGGCGTGACGAATCCGGTCCTGCATGACGACAGCGTCGCGGCGAGCGCCATCGCCACGCTCGATGAACTCTCGGGCGGCCGCGTGCTGTTCGGCATCGGGTCGGGCGATACGCCCGTCTACACGCTGGGCAAGAAGATGGCCCGACTCGCGCGGATGCGCGAATCCATCGCGGCGGTTCGCGCGTTCACGCGCGGCGAGACGGTGGAATACGCAGAAGGCGTGAACGTCAAGATGTGGTGCGCGCGCGATATCCCCATCTACACCTCCGCCGAAGGCCCCAGGACGCTCGCCATGTCGGCCGAAGTCGCGGAAGGCGTCATCGTGGGTTCGGGCGTCTACCAGGAGACGGTGGACTGGGTGATGAAGTACCTGAACGAGGGGATGGCGAACCGCGATCCCTCCCTCGGTGAGATGGACATCATATTCGGCGCGGTCGTCTCGGTGGATACCGACAGCGTGCGCGCCCGGGAGAAGGTGCGGGCGCGGGTGGCGAACCGCGCGCACCATAACTTCCGCATGACGCTCGACTCGGTGCCCGACCCGTACAAGCCCGAGATTCAGAACCTTCTGGACAACTTCGACGTGAGCAACTGGCGGGACCCCAAGCACGTGCCCCTCATCACCGACTACATCCTGGATCGCTTCACCATCACGGGAACGCCCCAGGAGTGCGTCGATCGCATCCAGGAGATCGAGTCCTACGGCGTGAAGAGCATCATGATCGACCCCCCGAACCAGGATTTCGACGAATCGCTCAGAATGTTCACCGAAGAGGTTTTGCCCAGATGCGTATGACCGCACCCGGGGCGGAATCGACCGCCTTTTTTATATGAGGAACCCAAAATGGCGCTGATACCCGAATCTCATGCCGGCATTCTCGACACCAAAGCCCTCTTGTATCTGGGCACCCTAAACAAGAACGGTTCTCCCCAGGTCTCTCCCGTCTGGTTCGGGACCAACGGGGACATCATCGAGGTGAATTCGGCCAAGGGCCGCCTGAAGGACTTGAACATGCGGGCGCGACCGCAAGTCTCGATCGCCATCGTCGACCCGGAGAATCCCTATAAATATGTGGGAATTCAGGGTACGGTGGTGGAGATCACCGAGAACGGGGCGGAGGAGCACATCGACGCCCTGGCGAACAAGTATCTGGGCGTGGACAGCTATCCGAACCGCCAGGAGGGGCAGGTGCGCGTCATCTACCGCATCCGGGCGGACAAGGTATTCACAATGGGTGCGTAAGCCGCCCGGCGTGCACGATTATCATGTACGGGATGGAGACCTGAAAGATGAAATTCTCGCTTTTCTACATTCCTGCCTGTCAGGAGGGAGAAACCTACAAGCACGAGTTTGATCTGCTGATCGAACAATGCGAAGTGGCCGACGAGCTCGGCTACGACACCGTGTTCCTGGCCGAGCACCACTTCTCCCGCGTGGGCATGTGCCCGGACGCCTTGATGGTCGCGCTCGCCATCGCGCAACGGACCAGGAAGATCAGGATCGGCACCGCCATCTGCATCATGCCCTTCCATAACCCGGTGCGTCTGGCCGAACAGGCCGCCCTGGTCGACGTGCTGAGCGGTGGACGCCTGGAGCTGGGCGTCGGGCGGGGCTCCCAGCCCAAGGAGTTCCAGGGCTTCAACATCTCGCCGTCGGAGAGCAGGGAGAAGATGCAGGAAGGCCTCGAGGTGATGACCCGCCTGCTGGAGGGGGAATGCCTCACCTTCCACGGGAAGCACTACAGCTGCATCGACGCGGAGATTTTCCCGAAACCCATCCAGAAGCCGCGTCCTCCCATCTGGCTGGCCGGCACGAGCCCCGAGACCTACGTCTTCGCCGGCCAGAGGGGGTACAACATCATGGCGTCGGGCACCTTCAAGGGGCCGGACGTGTATCTGGAGAAAATGGCGCTCTTTCAGGAAACCGTGCGGGATCGGGGCGGCGACCCGGATGATTATCCCTCCCTCATGGCACACCACGTCCACGTGTGTGACGACCCCGAACACGCCTGGAGGCAAATCGAACCCTCCGAATCGTGGTATCTCTCCTACCGCAGCGCGGTGAATTCCATCGAGATGCCGCTCGAGGAGAAAGAGGCGCTCAAGCGCAACTGGAGCTACGACGTCGACATCCGCCAGGTCATCGAGGGCGGCGGCGTCATCGGCCCGCCGGAGAAGGTGATCGCCGATCTCAAGCGGCTCCAGGCGGAGTTCCAGGTGAATCACATCATGATCTTCGTGCTGCGCGGCATCGCGCAGGACGAGGCGATTCAGTCGATAGAGCGGTTTGCGAAAGAGGTGATGCCCGCGTTCGCCGAAGAGCGCGCGGCGAGTTCCAGCGAATAACACTGGTATCGAGGAGAACGGAGAATGTGGATATCCCCCTTAAGGCTGAATGACGCCCAGGAGCCCGCGCGCGGCATACTCGAGGGCATCCGGGCGAAACGAGGCGCGGTGCCCAAGCTGTTGCTCTCGATGGCGCGCAGGCCCCAAGTCCTGAACGGACGCCAGACGATGAACATGGCCGTACACGGCGGCAATTCGACGCTGGGCGGGAGGCGCGAGGAGTTGATCTCCTACTACGTCGCGACTATCGGCGGGTGCTATGGCTGAACGATGAACCATGGCCAGGCTTTCCGTGCTGAAAGCGGCGACGACGTAACGCTGGCCGACGTGGCCACCGTGGTGACGGACAGGGACAATTCCCCGGTTCTCGACGATGCGGACAAGGCGATGCTCGCCTTTGCCGAAAAACTCACGTTCGACCACTACGCCATGAGCGAGGCGGACCTGGACGAGCTGCGCGAGGCGGGCTTCAGCGACGAGAACGTGCTGGACATCATCGGCTCGGTGTCGTACCGGAACATGAGCAACCGGCTGAATCTCGCGATGGGCCTCGACGCGGTCGAACCGGAAGGCCCGGACGAGTTGATGGAGGTGGTGCGCTTCGCGAGGACCGCGCGGGCTTGAAAACGCACATCCGTTCGCCGGCCTCGTGACGTCCGGCCGGTGATTATCAGGCAAAATAATTGCCATCGTTCATTTGCGGCCCTCTGCGGACGCGATACAAAGCAGAAAGGAACAGTTTCCATGTCAGACCTCACCATCCGTCCGCTGAACTGCGGCACCATTCACACGGATTACTCCAATATGGTGTATTGGACGAACTTCGGCACAAAACTCGAGATTCCCTCGTTCATCTACATGATCGAGGGGGCGAAGGACCACGACGGCAAGGACGTGAAGGTCGTAGTCGACACCAGTTTCCTGGACCCCGAGCGCGGCGGCGCCCCCTGGCCCGCGAGCAGGGAGCCCGGCCAGGGCGTTCGCGAGCAGCTGGAAGGCGCGGGCTGGAAGCCCGAGGAAGTGGACATCCTGATCCTCTCGCACCTCCACTGGGATCATTCCCAGAACTGCGATCTCTTCACCAACGCCGTCAAGTACGTGTGGGCCGAGGAGCTTCAATACTCCATGTGCCCGGTCGCGCTGCAGGCGAAGCCTTACGACGCGCCGATCCACCCCAACACCCGCTGGCCGGTGATCGCCCAGCAGGGCATCATCTTCGAGCCCATCTGGAAGGACAATACCGAGATCGTGCCGGGCGTCACCTATTTCCACACGCCGGGCCATACGCCGGGACATTGCTCGGTCGCCGTAGAGACGCGCGTGGGCACCTACGTCATCGCCGCCGACGTCATCCAGATCAACGAAGGCCTCGAGCGCCGCGTACCCGCCGGGCAAATGTCGAGCATGCGCGACGCGATGGACTCCATCCACAAGTGCATCGAACGCGCCACGAAGGAGGAATACATCCTGCCCGGTCACGAGATTTCCGTGCTCGAGAAGGAAGTGTATCCATAAAGAAGAAAATCTTGGGCGCGGCGTCAGCGCGCCTTTGTATAGGGAGGATCCACGATGGCGATGAGCGAGCGGGGCAGGGCCTTGTACGAGGAGATGAAAGCGGCGCGCGGGTTCATCTACCCGGCGTACGAGCTCCTGTGCGAGGTGGACCCGGAGCTTCTCGAGAACTACGAAAACCTGAAGAACCACATCATGAAGAAGCAGGGTCCCTTTCATGAGAAATACAAGGAGCTCTTCATCGCGGTGGCGAGCGCCTCGCGCGACCCCTCCGACACCGAGGGCATCAAGAACCACCTGAAGAAGGCGCTGCAGCTCGGCGCGACCGTCGAGGAGGCGACCGAAGCGCTCGAGTGCATGCTGCCCCCCTGCGGGATGACGGCGCTCGTGGCCGGCTGCACGCAGCTCAAAGAGGTGATCGACGAGGGGTATTAGCCTGAAGCCCGGAGCCACCGACCGGGGGAATGCGACGCTGCGGAGTCGATTGCGCTGTCGTAGCGTGGCTTGACGGCCCTTGCGCACTGGGTTTGCGATAACGTTTGGTGTGGGAGAACAAAATGGAGGTCAAACGTGTTGTCGCAAACATCGCGGTGGATCGAACCGAGGACGCCCGGCGGTTCTATTGCGATGTTTTGGGCCTTGAGATCGCGATGGACCTCGGGTGGTATATGACCCTCTCCTCCGTTCCGGATCCCCCCTCGGTCGCGAAGCCGATCTGGACAGGGGCGTCCGC
>JAPOYD010000156.1 GCA_026706735.1 Nitrospinota bacterium
CCCCGCTTCGGCTGTGCCCGCCCCGCGCCCCCCCCCCCCACCCACGAGAACGAGTCATGGCCCGCCTGGATTTCGTCTGTTATTTTTATTAGTGAGGGATGGCGTCCGCCGCCCGAGCCAATGGGACTCCATCATGCCGCCTGCATCGTAGCACGGGAAAGGGGGGTAGATGCGATGGATTGGCTGAATTCGATGATCAGCTCCGTGAACGCCTTCGCCTGGGGGCCGCCGATGCTCGGCATGCTGGGCGTGACGGGCGTGCTGCTCACGCTGGGGATGGTCTTCATGCCCTGGCGCAAGGTGGGCTACGGCTTCCAGTTGCTCTATGACAAAGACGGGGAGGTCGGCGAGGGCGAGGTCAAGCCCTTCAACGCGCTGATGACGGCGCTCTCCGCCACCGTCGGCACTGGGAACATCGCCGGCGTCGCCACCGCCATCGCCCTGGGTGGACCCGGGGCCATCTTCTACATGTGGCTCATCGCGCTCTTCGGCATGGCGACGAAATACGCCGAAGCCGTCTGCGCGGTCACCTACCGCGAGGTGGACGGCGCGGGCAAGTACGTGGGCGGACCCATGTACTATCTCAGGAACGGCGTGGGCGAATTCGCGCCCGAACTCGCCAAGTGGCTGGGGCTCGCCTTCGCCGTGTTCGGCGCGGTGGCGGCCTTCGGCATCGGCAACGCCGTGCAGGTGAACTCGATGGCGACCGCACTTCAGGACAGCTTCCTGGTCCCCACCTGGATCACAGGAGTCGTCGTGGCCGCGCTCGTGGGCTTCGTCGTCCTGGGCGGCATCCAGCGCATCGGCGAGGTGGCGGGCAAGCTCGTGCCCGCCATGATCGTCCTCTACGTGGGCGCTGCGCTCATCATCATCCTGATCAACATCGCCTCGGTGCCCCAGGCCATCGGCCTCATCTTCTACCACGCCTTCACGCCGGCGGCTGCGGCGGGCGGTTTCGCGGGCGCGGCGGTGGCGGCGGCGGTTCGCTTCGGCGTCGCGCGCGGCGTGTTCTCGAACGAATCGGGGCTGGGTTCGGCGGCCATCGCGCACGCGGCGGCGCAGACGAACAGCCCGGTGCGCCAGGGCGTCATCGCCATGCTGGGAACTTTCATCGACACCATCGTGGTCTGCACGATGACGGCGCTGGTCATCCTGACCTCAGGCGCGTGGGTGATGAAGGGCGCGGACGGCGCGGGCTTGACGGGCGTCCTGCTCACCTCGGCGGGCTTCCAGAGCACCATCGCGGGCGGGAGCTACATCGTCACCATCGCGCTGGCCGTATTCGCCTTCACCACCATCCTGGGCTGGTCGTACTACGGCGAGCGGTGCTGGCAGTATCTCTTCAGTGAGAACAGCCTCATGGTCTACCGGGGCCTTTGGGTGCTGGCGGCGCTCGGCTTCGCGAACGTGAAGGTGGCCTTCGTCTGGAACCTGTCGGACACGCTGAACGGGCTGATGGCGGTGCCGAACCTCATCGGCCTGCTCCTGCTCGCACCGATGGTCTTCAAGGTGACGCGCGAGTATTTCGACGCCTCGTAAGCCTCACCAAACATGGGCCGCTCTCGTGGGTTTAAGACCACACGCGGGGGCGGCCCTTGTGTTATGGGGCGCGCATATCTGTAGGGGCGGTTCGCGAACCGCCCCTGCTTGAGATCGATGCCAAATGAGAAATGGAGATATGTGCGCCTTGGGGAGGACGTGAGGTAATCCTCCAATCCGCTCAACCGTCTCCGAGCCTACCCGCCGCCGCCTGGACCGCGGCTTCACGCTCGTTCTGGCGCGCGGCGAATGAATCGCGCACGGCGGACACCATCGCCGGGTCGGCCCGTTCGGGAGAGCCCGCGTCGAAGGGGGGTTGCGGGTCATACTCCATGCCGAGCTGGATTTTGCGGGCGGCTTCCGCCCCTAGAATCTCTCCCGCCACCGTCAGGGCGAAATCGATGCCGGCCGTGACGCCGCCGCCGGTGATCAAGTTGCCGTCGACGACCACGCGCTCGTTCACGGGCTCGCAGCCGAAGGCGGCGAGCATCGAGTGCGACATCCAGTGCGTCGTCGCGCGCTTGCCGCGCAGGAGGCCCGCAGCGCCCAGCACGAGCGACCCGGAGCATACCGAGGTGACGTAGCGCGCCCCCGCCGCCTGGCGGCGCACGAAATCGAGCGTCTCCTCATCGCTTAAGAGCGCATTCGTGCCCGCGCCGCCCGGCACGCAGATGAGGTCGAGCCTGGGACAGTCGGCGAAGGTCGTGCTCGGCAGAAGCTCCATGCCGCCGCCCGCCTTGACGGGAGCAAGCGTCTTCCAGATGAGATGGACGTCCGTATCCGGGAACTTGGTGAAGACCTCGTACGGACCGGTCATGTCGAGTTGGGTGAGATTCGGAAATAGAAGCTGGCCGATCTGGAATCGCATGGCGCCTCGATGCCTCCGCTGTTGGGGTAGGAGGTCAGATTATGGGCGGCCCGCAGGCGTGTCAAGGAGTGGTCAATCGCGATTGAAGAGAGGTTGTTGAAAAGTCGCGCCGAGGCGAACCTGCTCGCTTTTCGCCTTTGCTCGTCATTCCGGCGGATGCCGGAATCCAGAACCGATGTGAAAACCGGAGTTCGTGGAACCCGGCCACCTGCGCTGGTTCGCCATATTTCCGTATATCTTCCATCCGAGTCTGCTCTGGATTCCGGCATTCGCCGGAATGACGGCTGATAATCCCGATTGCAGGGGTTTTTCATCGGGCTTTCCCCTCGGGAAGCCCGACCCCTCAAGGGGGGAGTGAATCGGGTTACGCTCTTCTCCTCCATCGCTCCACCCCCATGCTATACTGCCTCCCGAACCAACGTCCCCCGCTCCCTGCATGAAGGCCGCCATTGGAATATCTCTCCTTCGCGTGGAAAAACCGCCGGTTCCTGGCATTCGGCCTCCTCCTCACGTTTTTTTCGTGCTTCGGGCAGTCCTATTTCATCGCCGTGTTCAACAAGGATATCCGGAGCGCCTTCTCCCTCTCTCACGGGGAGTTCGGCCTGGCCTACGCCGTCGCGACCGTCTCTAGCGCGGTGTGCCTGATATGGATAGGCCGGATGATCGACAAGACGAGGCTCAAGACTTTCGCCCTGTGCGTCTGCGGGGGCCTCGTCGCCTCCTGCGTCCTGATGGCGGCGGCGCCCGTTTTTCCGGCGCTGCTCTTCGCGCTGTTCGCCCTGCGCTTGACGGGCCAGGGATTGATGGTCCACACCTCGGTGACGAGCATCGGGCGGCATTTCACCGCCGAGCGCGGACGCGCCGTCAGCATCATCTCGATGGGCGGGCCGTCGGGCCAGGCCGTCATGGCGCTTGTCGCGGTCGCGCTCACCGCCTGGCTCTCCTGGCGGCAGATCTGGCTGGTGATGGCGGCCTTCTCCGCCCTCGCCCTGATTCCCGCCGTCGCCCGGCTGCTTGCGGATCATCAGGACGAACATTTAGGTCGCAAGACGCGCGCAGAGGAGGCGTCTGCCTCCGGTCCCCAAGGGGTGTGGGGGAGAAGGGAGGTGCTCAAGGACCTGCGCTTCTACTTCATCATGCCCGTTTCGCTGGCGCCCGCATTCATCGCCACCGGCTTTTTCTTCCACATGGGGCATCTGGTGGAGGCCAAGGGATGGAGTCTCGCTTTTTTTACAGGCGCGTACACGCTCTACACGGTCGGCTCGGTCGGCTTGACGCTGCTCACCGGCCCCCTCATCGACCGCGTAGGCGCGGTCCGGATTCTACCCTGGCATCTCGCGCCCATGTGCCTCGGGCTGGTGGCGCTTGCGAGTTCGGACCACTGGATCATCGCGCTCGTCTACATGTGCATGACGGGCGTCACCGTCGGCGTGCGCATCACCATCGGCGGGGCCATCTGGGCGGAGATCTACGGGGTGGAGAACCTGGGGGCCATCCGCTCCCTCGCCACCTCGTTCCTGGTGGTGTCGACGGCGCTCTCGCCCGTCGTCTTCGGCTGGCTGATCGACTACGGCGTGAGCGTGGAGGCCCTCGCGCTCACGTGCCTGGCATACGCGGCGGGGGCGTCGGTATTGAGCGGCGCGTCGCTCGGGATGCGGGTTTAGTAGTGGCAACCCCTCCTCGGGGTTGCCCCACAGGTCGCGACCTGTCCCTACGGGTTATCTGGTTCGCTCGATGAGTTCGCGCAGGGCCATGCGGCCTTCCGCCTGTTCTTCGATAAGCGCGCGCAAAGAGTCGCGGCTTTCGGCATGGGCCGTCATTCTCTCCTCATGCCTGCGCCGGGAGTTGGCGGACTCTTCATCATGCTTGCGCATCCACTCCTCGTGCCTTTGCAGAGACTCAGCGGCTTCTTCATCTTGCTTAAGCATCCACTCTTCATGCCTTCGCTTCGACCCTTCGTCTCTTCGTTTCGACTCTTCGTCCCTGCGCTTCGCTTCTTCGTCATGTTTGCGAATCCACTCCTCGTGCTTTCGTCGGGAGAGAGCCGCCTCTTCGTCATGCTTGCGCATCGCCTCATCATGCTTGCGCATTGCCTCTTCATGCCTTCGCTTCGACTCTTCATCCCTGCGCCGGGATTCCACCATCCTCTCGTTGTGCCTGCGCTCGGAGTCGGTCATCCTCTCGTTGTGCTTGCGCTCGGAGTCCGCCGCCCGCATTTCCGAGCCGCGCGCCATCGTGCGGATCCCGTGATAGATGAGCCCCAGACCGCCGTAGGCGGCGATGAGGTTGAGATAGGCGGCGAGGAGACTCCAACGTTCAAAGGTCGTCATATGCTTTCTCCTTTGAGTCGGGTCCCCTGTTGGTTATGGTTGATTTACAGTATATCCGATCGCCCGCCCTCCGCAATCGCCTGGGAGAGGGCGAGCACAAAGGTGTGCCCTTACAAATGTGTGTTCTTTATCTGTAGTAGGGGCGGTTCGCGAACCGCCCCTACGCGATCTCAGGGTTCGCGTCTCAACGGTCTCTGCGCTTCGGGGGCGCGAATCGGCGTTGCCAGCTCGCCGTCTGCGAGCGCGTGATGCGGTAGAGCATGAAGCCGCCCGCGGTCACCGAAACGAGGATGAGCGCGAAGCCTATCGTCATCGCCCGCTGGAACGGCGTGGCGCGCCTGGTTTTCTCCCGGGCGGAGCCTGCCGCCTTTTCGCTGGAAGCTGGAGGTTTCTCCGGTGGTGCTACGTCGGGCAGCCAGACGAAGGGAATCGCCACCATCCCCGCCACGAAGAGGATGGGCAGTATCAGGCGCGTGAAGTAAAGGCGAAACATGATCCGGTAATCCTCCCGTTTCGGAATATAAAGGGCGTGGGCGCGGGAATCCACCCCTCAAGGGGTTTTTGAAAAAGCCCCCCAATGGGATGGTGACACTCCCCCCAACCGGGAGTGTCCAGTGATCGATTCCGACCGATGAGGGAGGAATCGACTGAGCGGGAAGGGGTTTTGCAACAACCCGTCATCCGCCGGATGCGGGCCGCATGACGCGTTTTTCGCCTGATGGGCGCGCGCGGTTTTCGTTTCGCCCGAAATGTGGTGATATTCCTTTTCCGCCCGTGGTGCGCAGCGCGCGTCATTTTTTGTGCGTTTTCGTTTGGTCTTTTATGTTTTAGGCAAGGGAGGCGGCAACGGATGAAACGGCCGAGAATCGGAATCACCTGCGACGTGGGCAAGCGGAATTTCCCCGAAGAACCCAAGGTGCGCCCGCGCCACGTACTCATGGACGCTTATGTGGAGTCCGTCATCAAGGCGGGCGGCGCGCCCCTGCTCCTGCCCGCGGTGGAGGATGAGCAGGCGAGCGTCTCCTTGCTGCTTGGCATCGACGGCCTCATCATCTCGGGCGGCGGGCACGACATCGACCCCATGCTCTACGGCGAGGAGCGGCTTCCCGAATGCAGTCCCACGAACCCCAAGCGCGAGACGGCGGAGATGGCGGCCTGCCGCGGGGCGATGTCGCGCGACATGCCCGTGCTCGGCATCTGCGGCGGCATGCAGGTCATCAACATCGCGGCGGGGGGCACGCTCTATCAGGACATTCCCTCCCAGGTGCCGGACGCGCTCACGCACCGGCCCGAGAACACGGACGAGAACACCTACACGTTCCACGAGATAGAGATCGGCGATTCCATCCTGGGCGAGGTGCTCGGCGCATCGTCCGTGGTGAACAGCCACCACCACCAGAGCGCGCGCGAGGTGGGGCCGGGCGTGCGGGTTTCGGCCAGGACCGAAGACGGGGTCATCGAGGCCATCGAGAGTCCCTCGCACCAGTTCGTCGTGGGTGTGCAGTGGCACCCCGAATCCATGTCGGCCTACGGCTACGCCGATATGGACGGGGCGGCGCAGCTCTTCTCCCGCTTCGTGGACGAGGCCCGCATCTTCGCGGAATAGATGGCGCGAGGTGGGGCGGTTCTTTCTCGCCGGGATACTCTTTTTCTTCGCCCATCATTCATCCTGAGCACGAGGTGTGTAAGCAAAAGGAAGAATAATGCGTTTTCAAATTCAGCCACCGGAAATCAAAGTTCTTGAGGACGATCCGTTCAAGAACGATCTGCTCGGGCGTCGTGAGACGGTGGAGGTTCTCACTAATATCGTCGGTTCCATAGAAGGCCCATGTGTTTTGTCGGTTGATGCCGCGTGGGGGGCCGGGAAAACCACGTTTCTTAAGATGTGGGCGCAACACCTGCGAAACGAGGGTTTCCCCGTCGTCGAGTTTAACGCTTGGGAAACCGACTTCTCCGAAGAGCCATTCATCGCGCTTTCTACCGAATTGACGGAGGGTCTCCAGAAGTACGCTGACGAATCACTGAAACAGAAGATTGACGTTATGAAGGGCAAAGCGAAAGAGGTCGCCCGGGCACTCATTCCGGGAATCATAAAGGCTGCTGCTGCCGGCGTTCCGTTGGTCGGAGGCGAATTGGGCGAGGCGCTTGCCTCTTTGGTTGAAGAAAAGCTGAACACGTACGAAAAGGCTCGCAAGTCGATCAAGACTTTTCGTTCCTCTCTCCAAGATATGGCGAACACATTGTCGAAATCGAAGGGAACTCGTCCTCTGGTCGTGGTGATTGATGAATTGGACAGGTGCCGACCTTCCTACGCCGTCGCGCTTCTCGAAGTCGCCAAACATATTTTCGCCGTGGATCACGTCGTCTTCGTACTGGGAGTCAATCGCTCCGAACTCGCGCATTCGGTCAAGGCGCTTTACGGGAATGATTTCGATGCCTTGGGCTATCTGGGTCGTTTCTTCGATTTGGATTTTCGGCTTCCTAAACCTGGCCGTGGTTCATTTATAGATGCGTTGATGAAAGAGACAGGGATAAATGATTG
>JAPOYD010000181.1 GCA_026706735.1 Nitrospinota bacterium
CCCCCTGACAAGGGGGGGTAGGGGGGGTTGCTTTTCCAGTCGAGAAGAGCATCCCCTTGATTCCCTAAAAAGGAGGCTTTTTCAACAACCCCTAACCACCCGCCTCGGCGAGAAACGCATCCACCGCCGCGTTCCATTCGGTATGGGAGCGGCGGTAGCTGTAGTGTCCCCCTTCTTCGAGGATCTCGAGCTTGGAACCCGCTATCGCCTTTTGCAGGTCCTGGGCGAAATAGGGCGGGGTGAGGGCGTCGTCCTTCGCGGCGATGATGAGCGAGGGCTTGTCGATCTTGTGAATCTCGGACGTTCTGTCGTGGGTGAGCGTCATGTCGAGGCGCGCGGTGATGACATCGACTGGCGCGATGGTGTCCTTCTGGCGCGCTTCGAGGTCGAGCAGGTTCTCGTACATGTTCCTAAACTGCGTCCACCCGCACGTCCAGAGCGAGCTGAACTTGATGTACTCCTCCAGCCCGTAGGCCTCGGCGATCTGCTTGCGCGATGTCTGGAGGCGCGTCATGTAGGGGTCCGCCGTCGTCCAGGTGTTGGTGAACACGCAGCAGTTGATCCGGTCCGGATAATCGAGCGCCAGGTTCTGCAGTATGCAGCCTCCCGTCGATGTGCCCGCCACGTGGGCTTTCTCGATTCCCAGCGTGTCGAGGAGGGCGACCGCGTCCTTTGCGATGATGCCGGTGGAATAGGCGTCCTTGGGCTTGTCGCTCTCCCCCGTTCCCCGGTGGTCGAAGGTGATGCAGCGGTAGCGATCCGAGAAATGGGGCATCTGGAAGTCCCAGGCGTCGAGAAGGCCCATGAGACCGGGGATGAACAGGAACGCTTCCCCCTCTCCTCGTTCCGCGTAGTTGAGCTGCACCTCACCGGCTTGAATGCGTGGCATGATTTCTCCCTTGAATGGTTATTCGTTCTCGTCGTTCAGGATTTCGGATACCTCCACCCGGCGTCCCTCGCGCGCGGAACGCACGCCCGCGCGGATGACGGCGAGAGAAGACGCGGCGGCGTCGCCTTCCATCTCGGGTGGCGCGCCTCCGCGCACGGCGTCCGCGAATTCCTCGAGTTCTTCCTTGATGGTGTCGTTCTTCTCGCACGCTACCGCCTGCGGCTCCTTCTCTCCCCGGTAGAGGACGCGCAGGCCGTCGAACAGCGTGTAATAGGCCGTGGCCGTCTTCCCGTAGATGTTCATGAGGTAGTACTCCGACGCCGAGGCGTAGCTTGCCGTCAGGTTCGAGATGGCGCCCGATTCGTGCTCCAGGATGAGGTTCGCCACGTCGGGGTTGTCGCCGGGCAGGACGAGTTGCGCCGTGCGGCCCGATACGGCGACTATCGGCCCCATGATGTAAGTCAGCACGTCGGTGTAGTGGATGCCGATCTGGAGCATGACGCCGCCCGGCATGGCGTCCGACTGGTAGCGCCAGTGGCCGAGTTCGAACTGGCCCTCCCTGTCCCTGCTGATGTTGCACTCCGCCTGCACCAGCCTGCCGAACTCGCCCGCGTCGATCTGGTTCCTGATCCAGCGGAAGTGGTTCTCGCGCCGCCTCTGGTAGCCGATGGCGAGCACTACGCCCGCCTCCGCGCAAGCGCGGGTGAGCGCCATGCCGTCCGTGACGGTGTGGGCGATGGGCTTGTCGAGAAAAACGTGCTTGCCCGCCGCCGCCGCCGCTTCGGTGGTTTCGCGGTGAACGTGGTTGGGCGTGGTGTTGATGACGGCCTCTATGGAATCGTCCGCCAGAATTTCCTCGTAGCTACCCGCCGGCTCGCAGCCGTATTTCCTGGCGAAGGCCGCGCGCTTGTCTTCCGAGCGCGTGAAGCAGGCGGCTATCTCGATCTTGTCGGTTCTGCCGACCGCGTCGGCCAGGACGTCCGACCACCAGCCCATGCCGAGCGAGGCCACTCTCAGGGGTTTTGAACTCATCATTCGTGTGACTCCTTCAAATGATGCCGATACAAGGAAAAAAATTTTTGTGGGTTATCGCGGATGTTCAGGCTCCATAAACCGCTCGAACTCTAGCTCGGACTCAGAAAGAAGCCCCCACGGCTTCCACGGCCACGCGCGCGATGGCCTCGTCCTGCTCCCAGTCGCCCCCGCTCACGCCGATGCCGCCCAGACACTCGCCCTCATAGAGAATGGGGAAACCGCCCTCCATTGCCGTCCACCGCTCGGGGCCGGCGGCGAGGGCCAGGCCCAGGGCGTGGGCGGTGTCGAGATGCTGCGCCTGTGCGCCCTGCGTGGTGGTGGGCCGTTTGTTCGAGGCCGAGCAGACCGCCTTGGTGGTGGATGAGTGAACGGTATGAAAGCGTCCGCCGTCCATGCGCTCGAGCAGGACGAGGTGTCCGCCCGCGTCGGCGATGGCCACGGTGACGGGGATGCCGAATTCCTCCGCCTTGGCGATGGCGGCGGCCATCATCGTTTTGGCCCCCCTGGTGGTGAGTCGATGGGTTCGGGCGAATGGCATGGACAAGTCTCCTGTATCTTCGGGCTTCTCTGGAAGCGAGCGAAATTTCCCCTCTTTTAGCAATTCATCCGTCTTTTGTCGACGATTGCGGCCCTGCGCCGCCCCGCCCTTGCGATGGAGCGGAGGCTCCTCCATCATGCGCGCACTTACCGGCCCGGAGAAAGGAGAGCAGGGGTGTCAGGCGTCGTTTCGTTCATCGAAGAGACCGCGCGCATGGCGGGTGCGCGCGCGATGGAGCTCTCAGGCCGCGTGGAGGCTGAACCCAAGGGGCGCAGCATCGTCTCTCGCGCCGACAGGGAGGTCGAGCGCATCATCATCGGCGAGATTCAAATGGCGTATCCCGATGATCCCGTACTCGCCGAGGAAAGCGGCGCGAGCGGCGCGGGCGACATCGGCGCAGGTACCCGCTGGTGGGCGATAGACCCCATCGACGGCACGGGCCCTTATCTCAAAGGACTCCCCTTCTGGGCGGTCTCGGTCGCGTGTCTTAGAGGCTCCCGCGTCGAGGCGGGCGTCGTCCACATGCCCGCGATGGGACAAATCTTCACCGCCTCGGCTTCAGGCCCCGCGATGAGAAACGGCGCGCCGCTCGCCGAAGTCGACCAGGGGGTTCCCTCCGAGCACGATTATCTTTTCGTTCCGTGCAACGAGGTGGCGGGCCTCTCGCACGAATACCCCGGGCGCTTTCTCGCGCTGGCTTCCGCCGCCTGCCACGTATGCCTGACGGCGGCGGGATCGGCCTTCGGGACGCTGATGGAGCCGATTCGCGCCTATGACTTCGCCGCTGCCGCACTCGTTTATGAGCGCGCGGGGGGAAGCGTGCGCTATCTCTCGGGAGCGGAGGTCGACTACGCGGCGCTCGCCGACGGACGCCGGGCGCCCGAACCCGTCCTCGCAGCGCCGGCGGCGCAGATCGACTGGCTGAGAGAAAGAGTTTTCTGGGGGTAGTGGGGACAGGCACAAGGGTTGTGGAACAAGCCCTGATTTCGTGATTCGGCGAATGAAGCCAACCGGGGAGTTAGGAAACTACACTTCCTCCTTGAAGAGCGCTAACTAACCACTCCCCCCTTGAGGGGGAGTCGAAGAGCTGAGGGCGTAAGCCCGAAAGCGATTCGGTGGGGGGTGAATCGTGTATTATCGCGCATTCCGAGTTATACCCCCCACCGGCGCGACTTCGGACTTTGTCCTCGTCTTGCCGACTCCCCCTCAAGGGGGGAGTGGTCATCGAGTGCTTTGAAAAGTGAAAGTGGTTAGGCCTAACCGGCAAGAGGTCTTCTTCAACAACCCCCTACGCCAAGCCTACATCCACATGCCCGCGCGCTGCATCATCTGGTCGAGCTGGAAGCTCACCCGGTCGGCGCACTCAAACGGCGTCGTGTGGCCGGCGCCTTCCACCAGCTCGATGACGGAATCGCTCAGCCCCTCGTGCAGGGCGGTCATCTGCGCGTGCGGCACCAGCGCGTCGCCCGTGCCGCCGAACACCACGCAGGGGACGGCGATTTCAGAAAGGCGCGGCGTCAGCTCCTCACGCCTCCTGAGCGCGTCGATGAGGGAGGCGATGTTGTCCGGAATCTGGGAGAGCACGACCTTTTGCGTGGCCTCGATTTCGAGCGGATGGGAGGCGATGTAGTCGGGCGCGAACAGGCTCTCGATGAAATGTCCCGCAAAGCCCGCCATCCCCTCGTCGATGACGGTCTGCATGTGCTGCAGCCGCACCTTCTTTCCTTCTTCGGTATCCGCCGTCGCCCGGGTGCTGATGAACCCGCACGCGCGCACCTTGAGCGGGTGGCGGAGCACCATCTCCAGCAGGATGTAGCCGCCCAGCGAAAATCCCGCCACGGCGGCGGCGTTGATATCGAGCGCGCCGAGAAAACCCGCCATGTCGTCCGCCATCATCGCGACCGATATGGGCCCGCCTGAATGCGGCGTGCGCCCCATGCCGCGTAAATCGGGGACCAGGAGCCGGTAGCTTCTTTGCAACGTCTCGACCTGCGGCGCCCAGATCGTGTGATCCAGCGAAAAGCCGTGCAGGAGCAGGAGCGGCGGCCCACTCCCCGATTCCTGGTAGGCGATATCGATTCCGTTCACGGATACGGTTTTCATTGCGCGCTCCCATCGTGTCTGAACCGGCTTGCAAATGCCGAGTTGTCGTTAGAGGCCACGATTCTAGCATACCGGATAGCGCGCCGGAACGCCGGGCGGGGGTTAGGGATGAGGAGATATACGGAGGTTTTGCCTTATAGGATAAAATAGGAAGGAGCGGCCTTGCAGCCGCCCCCCTTCCTTTGCGTCAACTATTGCTTACACGCCCCGAAAGCACCGATGATAGCCTGGAGGTCATCCGCCGTCTTCGCGCCGAAGGTTCCGGCTATCGAGCTTGGATAATCGGTCGCGCACGGCCCGTGTGTCAGTGTAGTTCAGGCAGGCCGATTGATGTGAGAAAGGCGTTGAAATGGGACTTCCACGCCTCCGTCGACCATGATTTGTAAAAGTACCCATGCGCTTGCTTCGGCGAGGAACCTTGATTGGGCAGTACGACAAGTTTGGCCTTGCCACCGCTTTCGTTATAGGCGTCCCGCCAGGATGCGGCATTGACGGTTCGGGGGTCGTTTTTCGCATATACCATCAGAGCCGGCGTTTTGGATACTCGACCGAATGTTGTATACATTTCGACCATGTTCTCGTTGAAATAAGTAGGACCCGAAAAATCGCCCTGCGCGCAGTTGGCTCCCCGGTTGCCGGCCGTACTGATCACCCCCCTTAAGCCAGCCAGGTTTTCATGCGGATCCGGGCCTTCGGTTAAGCCGAATACGGCCACACCTCCTCCGGATTGGCCTACTGCCAGTATTTTCCCGGGGTCCAAGTATTCCAGTTCTTGCCGGATCAAGGCTTCTATGACTAGCCGGGCTTGCAATCCGCTTTGTCTCGCCCCCTGCATGAAATTCTGCTCGCTGCAACCTCCCGTTCTTTCGAAAAAGCGATGGTCTTTCCACTTATAACCGGTGGAATTACCGTATCCGATTCTGTTGAATGTATAAGCTACGTAGCCGGAGCGGGCGAATACTTTGGCGGGAGAAGACAAAAGGCTTTCAGGAAAGTTGCGTCTGCATCTTTTGCCGCATGAGCCATGCAAGAGGACAACCAGCGGGAATCTGCCTTCGCTTTCGGGTCGGTACAATCTTCCTTCCAGATCATAATCGTACCCGTCGATTTTGATATTGGTTTGCTTGCTTTCCGAGATGATGGAATACGGCGCGGCATCGACGGATGAAGTCGCCGCGATGGCCGATATCACAGCAATGAATATCACGTAGAGCCAAAATCCAGATATTTTGTGAGATTCGCTCATGACGTTATCTCCTCGTGGTGTGTCGTAAACACTATTGGGGGACACTTTCATGATAAGTAATCGCACACTTCTTCGCGTCCCCAACTTTGGGGAGATTCAGTGCTTATTTGCAGATACCAGGGAGAATTCGGAAAGATATACGACGTCAGCGAAGACCTTGGACTTCTTCCACCTTCAGTCGCGAGACTCTTGAGTATTAGCCAGCGACAGCACGAGCCGCACCAGATCGACCTGCCTTGTGAGGCCGTGCTTGGCGAAGATGTGCTTCACGTGCGTGCGGATAGTGCTTTCCTTCCGGCCGAACGCCGCGGCGATCTGGGCGACGCTCCTGCCTTCGGCCAACAGCACCGCCACACGGCTTTCCATCTTCGTGAGACCGAGGGCTTCAGCCGCCATGGCCGGATCGATGCGTATTCGGCTCTCCGGGTCCGCGACCAGCACGAGCGCCGCGACAGGCCAGGCGCGGAAATCCGACTCCTGCCGAGCCACCGGGTTGACGTGCAGCGCCAGCGGCAGGCCCGACGCACGCATCACCATCATGGAGCCGCCGACGCCCTGAGCCCCGGAAGGCGGCAGCGCTCGCGCCAGCAGTCCCTGGAGGTGGTCGTTTTCCTCAGGCGTGCGGGCGAACAGGAAGCCGCGCTCGTCGAACAGACCGTCGCCGGCCCGCAGCAAATCCCGGGCGCGGTCGTTCACTTCCACGATCCGCCCGCGCCGGTCGAGCTGGATGATGCCCGACCCGGTGGTGTCGAGCAGTTCCATGAGGGACGCGCCAAGGGCGCCCGCGCCGGAAAGCGCCTGCCGGAAGCTCACGAATTGGCGGATATGGGGCAGGAGACGGCGGATCAAATTGAGTTGGGTGGACGACCACTTTGCACCGTTAAGTGGATCGTGGACACCCCAGCCAATGCTTGATCTATCGGGCCCATCCAGGCGTACGGCGATGCCGTTCTGGGCGTGCAAACGGGTCAAATAATCATTATATACCACGGAGACCTTCAACTCTTTCTCGGTGTAGAGCTTGGACATAGAGACCACTTGACTGTCAGGGAGTTGCCGTACATGGTGGACCCGTTCGTCCAGGGGGTAGTAGTCCTCGAAGTATTCGCGTTCGAATTCGCTTAGCCGTTGCCCGTGGGAAAAGGCCTCCAAAAAGTAAATCTGGATGTTCTTTCCGGAGTGTAAGTCGCCAAACGCCAGAGTGTTGCCGTGTACGCCGAGGGCGTCGTCGATCAGCTTGGAAGCGGCCGGCCAGCGGGTATCGTCCAGCGCCGCTTCGTGCATAGATGCCAGGATGC
>JAPOYD010000094.1 GCA_026706735.1 Nitrospinota bacterium
CGGCATGCGCCGGAATGACGGAGAACACTTTCGATTGGGGGCAATAACCCCTTAAGGTGACTTTTTCAACAACCCCATATACGACCCCTAGAAGTTCGGTTCCGGCTGATGAATGGAGCGAACCCCGCCTCAATCCGTGCGGTAGGCCTGCGTGATGGCCTGGCTCGAGGTGTTCCAGCCGGGTATGACGAGGCAAGACGGGCCGGGAATGCCGCCCGCTACGATCAGGAGAATGTCGTCGGGCTCGTGCACCATCGGGGCGAGGGAATCATCGTTTTTATGATCCACCCAGTCCGGCCAGCGCGATAGTTCGGGTCCCCGGTAGCGCCCGCCTTTCTTGAGGACGCCCACTGGCATTCTCGCCCGCTCGAAGAGTTCTCCTTTCACGTCCGCGCGGCTCAGGCCCCCTCTGGCCAGGATGTCGGCATGATCGGGGGCGACGACGATCACCCAGTTCGTCTGCGTGTAGGCCGTCGTGGCGCCCATGGTGCACATGGTGTTCGAGAGCGTGGTGAGGACGCCCTCGGGCTTGGCGCTCACGTCGTCCATCGCCATGCGCGGCGCTTCGGCGTTGCAGACGGTGAGGACGTCCGCATCCGGGCCGAAGCCGAAATCGCCCGGCATCGGCTCCCAGGGGCTTTGTTCCTCGTTCTCGCGGACGCAGTAGGTGAATTTCGATGGACTGCCGAAGGTGCTCATGTCCGAGACGCCCGGAATGCCGCCTCCCAGATTCATCATGATGAGCCTTATCGCCCGGCCGATGACGGCGTTCGCCCGGAAACCGGGGCCGAAGCACCCCGAACCCCCGTGGACGCCAATCTCCCGCGCGTAGGGGCCGTTCAATATCAGGAGTGGCCCACCGGTGAACATGGTGGCCTGAATGCCCACGAGGTTGAAGCGCTCGATAAGCATGGCCTCGATAGCTCCGAGCACCACGGGCAGGTATTCGGGTTTGCAGCCCGCCATCAGCGCGTGAAGAGCGACGCTCTCCACCGTCGCCGTGTTCAGCGATGGGGGGACGTCTCCCAGAACTTCGCCTGCGGCTCTGCTCGTGCCGGCCAGCATCCAGACGAGGCGCTCGGGCGTGGGCGTCACCACGGGCAGCCCGTCCGACCAGGGCATCTCGAAGAAATACTCGAATGGGTCTTGCGTTTCGTTCATCGTGTGTCCCTACAGGGTGAGATTGTAGAACTTTCTCGCGTTCTCGAAAGATACTTTGCGGATCGCCTCATCAGAGAGGCCTGCGTTCCGCATGGCGCGCAGCGTTTTGGGAACCGAGAGGATGTCGATGGGCCGGTATCCCAGGTGGTCGGAGTTGAGCATGATCCGGTCCGGCCCGAACCTCTCCACCCATTCGATGACCTGCGCGGGTTGGAGCGGCCTGAGCGCGCTACCGATGCTGATGGCGCACATGGCGCGCGTGTTTTCATGGATATGTGCGACTGTCGTGGCGTCCGTGTGATCGACGGCGACTTTGGCTTCATCGAAGCCGGTCTTGCGGATGATTTCCAGGTCCTTCTGCATGTAGTGGAGCCGGATCTGCTCGGGCGGCACGTCCGCCTGCACGGCGACGTCGCCGAGAAAATCCTTGCTCTTCTTGGGCGTCGGCGTATGGAGGATGATGGGTTTATCGTATTTTTTCGCGAGTTCCGCCTGCGCTTCGAGGCAGGCGGCCTGCTCTTCCATCGGCCAGGTGAGGGAGAAATACTGCGTGGGGTCGAGGCCGATCTCGCCCAGGGCGACGACGCTTTCTTCTTCGAGAAAACCGGGCATCTCTACCAGCAGCTTTTCCCAGTCGGTCACCCGCGTCATCGAGCTGATGCCGACCGCGCAGCTGATCTGGATGAAGTGCTGCGCCTCGAGCGCCCGGGCCATGTCGATGGGCCCCTCCCAGAAGCGCATGATGTCGTCGTAACCGGGCGCTTCCTCCCATACCTCGCGGTAGAGATGGGGGTTGCCGCAGGAGAGCACCGCCGCACGCATGCCCGTCGTGCCGAGCAGTTCCCACTCGTCCCAGTTCAGGGCGTGCATGTGGTTGTGACTGTCGATGTATTCGCCGAACATCGGAACCTCTCCGCCGGTTGGATGCTTGGAAGGTCAACCTATCCGCATGGACACCGGCGGTCAAGGGGGAGGGCTGAAAACAGGGAACAGGAGCGCCAACGAGACCACATAGAAACAAATGCCGGAGACATCTATCCCCGGCATTGGCATGACTCGATTTTCTGGTGCGCGTGGCAGGAGTCGAACCTGCGACTTCCTGCTCCGGAGGCAGGCGCTCTATCCTCTGAGCTACACGCGCATATTCATCAACTGCTTTTGAGCCTTACCCCTACAGCATGGAGTGCGTGCCGTCGCACATGGGCGCGTTGCCCGTCTGCTTGCAGCCGCAAAAGGCGCAAGGTTTGCCCGCCTGTACGTCGAGGACGATGGGGCGGAATTCCGAACCCCTGTGCGAGCCGTCGCAAAAAGGCTGCGATTCGCTCATGCCGCAGGCGCACCAGGCGACTTTCTCGTCCTTTTCCGGTTTATAGATATAAGGCGCTTTCTGGGCCACTTTGGGGTCGGCCATCGGTTCGTTCTCCTTTGTCTTGACGCTGTAGGCGATATGAGCACGATTCGGTATTCTAGTCCGAATCCTTGCCCTTGAAAAGGAAGCCCGATGCCCGCATCCTCACCCGCGCGTCTTCTTCGCATTCTGGAGCAGACCTATCCCGACGCGCGCTGCGCGCTCAACTACCGAAACCCGCTCGAACTGCTCGTGGCGACGATGCTCTCCGCCCAGTGCACCGACGAGCGGGTGAACATGGTGACCCCCGCGCTTTTCGCCCGCTATCCCGACGCCGCCTCGTTTGCCGAGGCTGTGCCCACGGAACTCGAGGAACTGATCCATTCGTGCGGTTTCTACCGCCAGAAGGCGAAGTCCATCCGCGCGTGCTGCCGCCGCCTCGTGGAAGATTTCGGCGGCGAGGTACCAAGAGATATGGACGATCTGGTAAGCCTCTCCGGCGTGGGGCGCAAGACGGCCAACGTCGTCTTGAACGAGGCGTACGGCGAGCCCGCCATCGCCGTGGATACGCACGTTCTACGCACCGCGAACCGGCTGGGCTGGATATCGACCCGCGACCCGGTGAAGGCCGAGTTCCAGCTTCTGGACGCCGTTCCGAAGAAATGGTGGGGCCGCGTCACGCTTCTCTTGATCCACCACGGGAGAAACTGCTGCTCGGCGAGAAAGCCGCTTTGCGCGGATTGTCCGCTCCTGAAAAGCTGCCCGCATGGACAGGAAGTGGTTTCCGCCTGATGGGTTTCGGGGTTTTCCGCTTATGACTGGACAACCTGATTTCCGTATCCTTATAATCGGGTATCTGATGATTCGTCCCGTGAAGTCGAACTTGCAACCTGGAGGTTATCCATGGCCAATGGCGCAGCCGTCGGCACCGACACGATTCTGGAACTGAGAGACCTGCACACCTACTTCCATACGCCCGAGGGCACGGTGCGCGCCGTGGACGGCGTAACCTACAGCCTCAAGGCGGGCGAGACGCTCGGCGTCGTGGGGGAATCGGGGTGCGGCAAGACGGTGACGGCGCTTTCGGTGCTTCGCCTTGTCCCGGAGCCGCCGGGCGAGATATTCGGCGACGGCATCATCTTCGAGGGCCGCGACCTGACGAAGCTCGACACGAGGGAGTTGCGCGAGATCAGGGGCAATCACATCTCGATGATCTTCCAGGAGCCGATGACGAGCCTGAACCCCGTGTTCACCGTCGGTTTCCAGATCGCAGAAGCCGTCATGCTTCACCAGGGGATGTCCAAAAAAGACGCGATGGACAAGGCCGCCGAGATGCTCGACCTGGTCGGCATCCCACTGCCGCGCCAGCGGGTGCGGGAGTACCCCCACCAGCTCTCGGGCGGCATGCGGCAGCGCGCGATGATCGCCATGGCGCTCTCGTGCAACCCGAAGATCCTCCTGGCCGACGAGCCGACCACGGCGCTCGATGTGACCATCCAGGCGCAGATACTCGACCTCATGGTCAAGCTCCAGGAAGAACTCGGCACGGCGGTCATCCTCATCACGCACGATTTGGGCCTCGTGGCCGAAACGTGCAAGCGCGTCGTCGTCATGTACGCCGGCAAGGTGGTCGAGGAGGCGCCGACGGAGGAGATATTCGGCAACCCGCTCCACCCCTACACCCGGGGGCTGCTCAACTCGATTCCGAAGCTCAACACCGCCAATCCCGGCCAGAAGATTCGCCTGGAGGAGATCAAGGGCATCGTGCCCAGCCTGAACCGCCTGCCGACGGGTTGCAGTTTCAACCCGAGGTGCCCGGAGGTGAAGTCGATGTGCCTGGAGCACGAACCCGAACTCAAAGAGGTATCTCCCGGACACTTCGTTCGCTGTCTGCTGTATTAGAGCCGAATTTCCCGCCCGAGGCCTCTAAAATCATTTTCTTTCCTCCTCTTGGAGAAAATGTGGATTTTGGGATATAGTCGCCTTTCTGTGGACGCATGTGTTCGCACCGATTGACCTGATTTTGAATACCACGCGCGCGGCCGACGGCGGGCATCCTGAGCAATAAACCCGATTGTGGATTCGCCTTTTTCGGCTGCAGCGACTGCAAAGGCAGGAAAGGAAACGCATACATGTCGCCGATTCGCATCGCCATCGCCGGCGTAGGGAACTGTGCTAGTTCCCTGCTCCAGGGCATCGAGTATTACCGCCATCATCCCGAGGAAGAGTTGGGTCTCATGCACCGGGACCTGGGTGGTTACGGGCCGGAGGATATCGAGGTCGCGGCGGTTTTTGACATCGACGTCCGCAAGGTGGGCCAGCCGCTGCACGTCGCGGCCTTCGCCAGGCCCAACTGCACGAAGACCATCTGGGAGAACCTGCCCGATTACGGGGTGAACGTGCGGATGGGGCCCATACTCGACGGCGTGGCGTCCCACATGGCGGAATACGCTTCTGATCGCTCGTTTCTGCCCGCCGAGGCCGAACCCTGCGACGTGGCGGCGGAGCTTCGCGAGAGCGGGGCGGAAATTTTATTGAATTTCATGCCCGTGGGTTCCGAGCAGGCGGCGCGCCACTACGCCGAAGCGGCGCTCGCGGCGGGCGTTTCCTTCATCAACTGCATGCCGGTCTTCATCGTCTCGGATCCCGAATGGGCGGGCCGCTTCACCCGGGCGGGGATTCCCGTAGTGGGAGACGACGTGAAGGCCCAACTCGGCGCCACCATCCTCCACCGCACGCTCGCCAGGCTGTGCGCGGACAGGGGCGTGAAGCTGAAGCGCACCTACCAGTTGAACACGGGCGGAAACACCGATTTCCTGAACATGCTGGAGCGCTCGCGCCTCAAATCCAAGAAAGTCTCGAAAACCGATGCCGTGCAGAGCCAGTTGCCCGAACCTCTCGATTCGGACGATATCCACATCGGCCCGTCTGATTACGTGCCCTGGCAGGACGACAACAAGGTATGTTTCCTGAGGATCGAGGCGGAGGGCTTCGGCGGCGTGCCGCTCGAAATCGAGGCGCGCCTCTCGGTGGAGGATTCCCCCAACTCGGGCGGCGTCGTCATCGACGCGATTCGCCTCGCGCGCATTGCGCGTGACAGGGGCGAGGCGGGGCCGCTCTACCCGGTGAGCGCCTATCTGATGAAACACCCCCCCGTTCAGGTGCCCGATGCCGTCTCGCGCATGATGATCGACGAGTTCATCGCGGGCGACCTGCGCGCGAGCGATCAGGTCGAGTTCAACGGCAACGGCCTGCCCGCCCGCTACGACCACAAATAACGCCTGCGCATCGGAACATGAAACCCCCGGGTTAGTGCCCGGGGTTTTTTTTGACTTGAGCTGCGCTTCAACCGCCGCCGTAGGTTTCTCCCGCGCGCTCCGAGAGTTCGATGCGCACGTCCTCGGGTCCTCTTATATAGGCCGTCGTCCTCCCGCCCATGCCCGAAGGCGATGGGTCGCGGATGAAGTCGGCTCCCGCCGCTTTCATCTGCGCCGCGAGGCCGTGAATGTCGTCCACGGCGAAGGAGAAATGGTCGAGGCCCATGACGGCCTCGGGATGATTTTCCCCGATGCGCTCGCCCGGCCGCACGCCTCTCAGAAAGAGCCTGGCCTCGCCAACGCGCACGACGGCGTTGGGCGCGCCGTGGAAATTCTCCTCACGGTAGATGACCTCGCCACCGAAGATTTTTTCAAAGAATGCGACCATTTCTCCCAATTCCCTGCAGATGATGTGCACGTGATCGAACGATAATTGCATTTGCTCCCCCTTTGCGTGAACGGCTGAAACCTGGATTTTGTATTCGGGGGCCAATGTCGCCCGTCCGGGGACGTGTGGTCAATCGCTCCCATCGTGTAGAATGATGGAGCCGAGAAGAAGCGAAGGAGGGCAACCGGGATGCAGAAAGCACCCACAAGCTGGAAGACGGGGCTTCAGCGCGTGGCGCGCGGTGTCTACGCCTACGTTCAGGCGGGCGGGCTGAACGTCTCGAACGCAGGGCTAATCGTGGGCGATGATGAAGCCCTCGTCGTCGACGCGCTCTACGTGCGGCCCATGACGCAGGCGTTTCAGGAATCGATCCGCAGGGCGACCAGAAAGCCCGTGCGCAAGATCGTCTGCACCCACCACCATGCGGATCACACCCTGGGGCTCATCTGGTTCGAGCGGGATATCCCCGTCATCGCGCACCGCCACATGCGCGAGCGGATGATCGAGACCGGCCTCGACCTCGCGCACTACAGGGGCGTGAACCCCGAATACGCAGGCGAACTCAAAAGGCTTAAGCCACGCTTCCCCGACGTCACTTACGAGGGCGGCATGACGCTGCGCCTTGGCAAGCGCGTCGTGGAACTCCACCACCTGGGCCACGCGCATTCCAAGGGCGACACCATCGTCTATCTGCCGGAAGAGCGGGTTCTGTTCACGGGCGACATCTGCTTTCATTTCGTGACGCCCGCCACCTTCGACGCCCACGTCGGCGGGTGGATACGGATTGCGGAGAAGATTCTCAAAACCTTTCCCGTCGATACG
>JAPOYD010000012.1 GCA_026706735.1 Nitrospinota bacterium
CCTGCAGGGCCTCGATCGCCGCCGTGATGGCGCCGAAGGTTCCGCCCCAGCCGATGACGAGAACCTTGCCGCTCGCCTCGCCGATGACCTCCGCGGGTGGGATGTCCTTCGCTATCCCTGCGATCTTCGCGTCGCGCGTACGCACCATGAACTCGTGGTTCTCGGGTTCGTAGTTGACGTTGCCGGTCTGGTCTTCCTTTTCGATTCCGCCGATTCGGTGCTCAAGGCCCGGCGTTCCGGGAATCGCCCACGGGCGAGCCATCGTTTCCGGGTCCCGCAGGTAGGGCAGGAAACCCTCCGGATCCGTGCGGAAGGAAACCGGCATCTCGGGGATATCCGAAGCCTTGGGCAGCAGCCAGGGTTCGGACCCGTTGGCCAGATAGCCGTCGCTCAGAATCACCACGGGCGTCATGTATTTCACCGCCAGGCGGCTCGCCTCTATCGCCGTCCAGAAGCAATCCCCCGGCGTGGCCGCCGCCACGACCGGCAGCGGGCTTTCGCTGTTGCGCCCGAACATCACCTGGAGCAGGTCCGCCTGTTCGGTCTTCGTGGGAAGACCCGTGCTGGGGCCGCCACGCTGGATGTTGGCGATGACCATGGGAAGCTCCGTCATCACACCGAGACCCATGGCTTCGGCCTTGAGAGCGATGCCGGGACCGCTCGAACACGTCACGCCGAGCGAGCCGGTGAACGATGCGCCGAGGGCGGCGGAGACGGCGGCGATTTCGTCTTCCGCCTGGAAGGTCTGCACGCCGAAATTCTTGTGGCGGGAGAGTTCGTGGAGAACGTCGCTGGCCGGGGTGATCGGATAGGCGCCCCAGAAGAGGTTGATCCCCATCTTCTTCGTCGCCGCGATGAAGCCGTAGGCCAGGGCGACGTTGCCCGAGATGTTCCTGTATCTGCCGGCCGGATAGGTCGCCTCGCGCACGATGTAGTTGCTGGTGAAGACCTCGGTGTTCTCACCGAAGAAATAGCCCGCCTCGAGCGCGCGCGTGTTGGCCTGTACGAACTCGGGGCGTTTTCCGAATTTCTCCTCGATCCACTCCCTAGTCGGCTCGAGGGGGCGCGAGTACATCCAGTACATGAGCCCCAGCGCGAAGAAGTTCTTGCACCGATCCGCCAGGTTGGACTGAAGCTCCATGTCTTCCAGGGCCTGGCGCGTCATGGAGGTGATCTTCACCTCGTGGACGTCATAGTTGCTCTTGAACTCCTCATCCTCGAGGGGGTTGGACTCATAGCCGGCCTTGACCAGGTTCTTCTGGCCGAAGTTGTCCACGTTGGCGATGATGATGCCGCCTGTCTTCAAATCGCCGATGCTCGTCTTGAGCGCGGCGGGGTTCATCGCCACCAGAACGTCCACGGCGTCGCCCGGGGTATGGATGTCCCTGCTCGAGAAGTTGATCTGGAAGCCGCTCACTCCGGCGAGGGTTCCGACAGGCGCGCGGATCTCGGCGGGAAAGTCGGGGAACGTGCTCAGATCGTTCCCGGCGACGGCCGCCGCGTTCGTGAACCTGTCTCCGGTGAGCTGCATCCCGTCGCCGGAATCGCCGGCGAAGCGTATCGCCACCGTTTCGAGTTCAACAAGCTGCTTCTCGGCCCCGTTTTTACCTGAAGACTCAGCCATTGGTTTGGTTGTCCTTTAATTGGATAGACCCGGTGTAGGAAAACACGTGGAGGGTTTTATTCACTGAGTAATACCATATGTCGAGCATGTCTTTTGTGAGCATGTCTTTTTTTGAGTCCGAGTGGCGTTTCACGCACCAACCAGCCGATCGCGAATTATGCGGAAATCCATCAAAGCCGTCAACGCAAAGTCAACCTTTTTTTTCAAAAAAATCAAACACATCAGCCCGCGCGCGAGCCGTCGAGGCCCAAATCCTCAGCCGCGCCCTGCATGGCCTCCAGCGTAAAGGCGATGTGCTCCTCCAGAGGCACCCCGAGCTCCGAGGCGCCCAGCTCCACGTCCGCGCGATTCACGCCCTTGGCGAAATTCTTGTCCTTCCATTTTTTCCGGATACTTCTCGGCTTCACCTGCCGGATGTCCTTCGCCGGATTCACGAGGGCGACGGCGGTGATGAGGCCCACCAGTTCGTCCACGGCGAAGAGCGCCTGGGCGAGGCGCGTATCCCGGGGGACGTTCAGGTACTGCGCGTGCCCCAGGATGGCCTGTATCATCTCATCGGGATAGCCCGCCTCGCGCAGTACCGCGCAGCCGGTCTCGGGATGTTCTTCGGGCGAGGGATGCTTTTCGTAATCCATGTCGTGCAGAAGCCCTGTGACGCCCCAAAGCTCCTCGTCTTCTCCGTATTTTCTCGCATAGGCGCAAAGGGCGGCCTCCACCGCCCGGGCGTGCGCTCTTAAGCCCGGGCTTTTGGTCCACTCGAACAAGAGCGCCTCAGCGCTCGCGCGATCCAGTTCCACGCTCGACTCCCCCCTCACGACGATGAATCAAAGAGACGGCCAACCAAAGAAGCAATCAAACCCTGTCGCAAGTATTAAACCTTGCGCTTCGGCCCGAATCTGTCAAGGCGCACAGCCTCGCCTGAAGCGCTTTGGTTGTGATACATATTCCCCCCGAGATATTTTCCAACAAAATTCCGTGCAGTGAAAGAAATTTTTTCAGGGAGAAAAACATGCTCTACAACAGGGAACGCGCGCTGGAACTGATGCGGGAACACGACGTGGCGGCCATGATCGGCACGACGCTCGAGAACGTCACCTACCTGACGGGCCACATCGGCTGGGCGCAGCGGGTCTACCGCGCGCGCAAAAGCTATGGCGTCATCACCAGCGATCCCGGCGCCGGCACCGACCTCATCATGAACCGCGCGGACAACACCTATTACGCCGCCTACGGCGGACACGCGGAGAACGTCTACGTCTGGGGCGGACAGGCGAACCACATCGAACCGGAGGGCTACGAACCGCATGACGATGAAATGAGGCGCTACCGCGAACTCCACGCGAGCGGGGCGAAACACGCGACCCTCCTCGACGGGCTCCTCGCAGCACTCAGGGATCGGGGCATCACCTCCGGCCGAATCGCCCTGGACGAGGAGGGCTGTCCGGACAGCCTGTTCGCCACGCTCAAGGAGAAACTCCCGGGTTGTGAATTCATCCCCGGTTCGGGCCTGTTCCTGATGACTAGGCTCGTCAAGACGGCGGACGAACTCGACCGCCTGCGCGAGGCGGCCCAGGTGAACGAAGACGCCATCACCAAAGTGTTCGACTTTCTGCGCGAGGGCGTCAGCGAGCGCGAGGTGGCCGAGGTCTGGCGTCAGGAGGTGGCCCGGCCCGGCGGCATGTGGCACTGGTTCCACTTCAATTCGGGCCCGAGGGGCGTCTTCATCTTCCCGCCCACGGACAGAAAGCTCAGCAAGGGCGACGGCTTCATGTTCGACGCCGGCCTGTTTCACAGGAACTACAACGCCGACACGGGGAGCTGCGGCTCTATCGGCGAGCCGAGCGCGCGCGTGCAGCGCGAGTGGAAGGGGGTCGAGGAAGGATTTCACGAGTGCCTGGAGGTCATAAAGGCGGGCTGCACGGGCAACCAGATATACCAGGCGCTGGTCCAAGGAATCCAGTCGCGCTTCCCCGCGTTCGACGCCCCGTTCGCGGGTCACACGATAGGCCTGGAAGCGCGGGAGTTCCCCTTCATCCTGGGGCCCGAATCGAAGCACGACGGGCCGTTCTACCCGGCGACTTCGGAGATTCCCCTGCCCGTCGACTCGGTGATCAACATCGAGGCGCCCATCGGCACCTTCGGCCAGGGGGGCTACCAGATCGAATACTCGGTCGTCGTGAAGGAAAACGGCTGGGAGATGCTCATCCCCCAGGACAGGAGTTTCAGGGTCATCGACGCGTAAGTGGAATGCGCGGGGACAAGCGATCTCGGACAGGCACAGAGGCCTGTCCCTACGGAAACCGCGCGTATCGAAACGAACCTGTAGGGGCGGCCCCCCGTGGCCACCCTTCGTATGCCTTTGACCGTCATTCCGGCGCATGCCGGAATCCAGAGCCGATGGGGGTGGATACATTCGGGTATTTCATTCTACCTTCGATCGAGCGTGAATAAATGCGATAAGCAAAAGGCGAAACCCTGGATTCCGGCATGCGCCGGAATGACGAACAAAATCGTTTCACCTTTGTATGGGCATCGACCTCGGACAGGCACGGGGGCCTGTCACTACGGACCCACCTCCACAGTTGGTTCCATTCGCCAAATCACTAAATCAAGACTTTTTCATCAACCCTGTAGGGGCCGTTCGCGAACGGCCCCTACGATCTCAATAAGCAAGCAAATCCCCCGAATTGACCCCGAACGCAAAATAGGGTGAGATAGGGAGTCGCCACATTTCTCTAGCCTGGAGAAAGCCGATGTCCCTTCATACCGACTTTTTAGCAAGACGCGATTTTATCCGAAAAGGCGCCTTCGCCGGCCTGGGCGCAGGACTCCTGCCCTTCGCGCGCGCCATGAACGCTGACGCCGCGCAGAACCGGGTCCGCCGCTACGTCACACTGGGCAAGACGGACATCAAGATGTCCGACATCTCCTTCGGCAGCAGCCGGCTCGGATCGGACGAGGAGGACCTCGTTCTCCACGCGCTCGATCTGGGCATCAACTATTTCGACACCGCCGAGAGCTACTCCTGGGGGACATCGGAGACCACCATCGGCCGCGCGCTCAAGGGCAAACGCGACAAGGTCTACATCGCCTCCAAAACGCATGCGGGGCTGAGCGACAAAAAAGAGTCGATGATGCGCTCGCTTGAGCAGAGCCTCCAGAAACTCCAGACCGATTACGTGGACGTCTACTTCAACCACGCGGTGAACGACGTGGACAGGATGAGCAACCCCGAGTGGAGCGAGTTCACAGCGCTCGCGAAAAAGCAGGGGAAAATCCGCTATTCCGGCATGTCGGGCCATGCGGGCAACCTGATCGCGTGCCTCGACTACTGCATCGACAACAGCGTCGTGGACGTATTCCTCATCGCCTACAACTTCGGGCAGGACCCCGCCTTCTACCAGCGGTTCACGCGCGGGTTCGACTTCATCGCCCGGTTCCCGAAGCTGCCCCTCGCCCTCGCGCGGGCGAAGGCCAAAGGGGTCGGCGTCATCGCCATGAAGACGCTCATGGGCGCGCGCCTGAACGACATGCGGCCCTACGAGAAAGGCGGCGCCACCTTTTCACAGGCCGCCTTCCGCTGGGTGCTCTCGAACCCGAACGTGGACTCCCTCATCATCTCGATGACGAGCAAGGACAACATCACGGAGTTCGTGGGCGGTTCGGGCTGGAAGAAGATATCGCGCCGCGAGGTGCCGATCTTGAAGAAATACGCGCGGCTCAACGGAACCTCCTACTGCCGCCATGCGTGCAACGACTGCGCGGGCGCGTGCCCGGAGAACGTGCCCATCGCGGATGTGCTCCGCACCCGCATGTATGCGACCGACTATGAGGACGTGCGGTTCGCAAAAGCCGAGTACTCCATGCTGGGCGCGGGCGCATCGGCGTGCCTCACCTGCAGCCACCAAAGCTGTGCGGGCGCCTGCACGCACGGGCTGCCCATCGAGAAGATGACCGCGCCGACCCACGAACTGCTCACGGTATAGGTCAAGCCGCCGCATAGGCGTATCGCAACAAGCGAGTGGCCCAACTGCGCACGGCCGCCATACGACCTGACGGGAGAAAACCCATCGACATCGCCATCACGGGCGCGAACGGCGCCGTCGGCAAAGCGCTCATCGAACGCCTGGGCGGGAATCCGGCCATCGGGCCGGTGCGCCTGCGCGCGCTCGTGCGGGAACTGGGCCGAAGCGAGCACCTGCGCGATCTCCCCGCAGAACGGATTCAGGTGGACTACGACGACCCCGAAAACCTCATCCGCGCCCTGGAGGGCGCCGACTGCGTGGCCCACCTGGCGGGTTCGCTGGTCCCGAGAGCGGGCGATTCCCTGCTCGGGGCGAATCTGCTCACCACGAAAAACGTCGCCGAGGCAAGTATTAGAGGCGGCGTGAAATCCTTCGTTTTTTTAAGTTTCCCCGGCGCGGACGCACGCTCCGAAAACGAGTATCTGAGAACGAAAGGACAGGCCGAGGACGTGATTGCAGAGAATTTCGCATCAGGCGCGATTTTCCGCGTACCCATGATTCTGGGGGCCGACACTCCCGCTATCAACCAGATAAAACGCCTGCTCCGCTCCTCGGTCGTCCCCCTCGTGGCGGGCGGCGCGGTGCGGATACAGCCGATATATCTGGGCGATGTCATCAGCGCGATAGAATGGGCGATTCTTCATCCCGAAGCGCCGCTCAATCGCATGAACCTCGTGGGGCCGGAAACGCTCTACTACCGTGAACTGCTCATGCGCGCAGGCCTTAGGCTCGGCAAACGGCCCCGTATCTTGCCGATCCCGAGAGGGCCGGCCCGGCTCGCGTCGAGCGTCATCGGCAGGCTCTCGCCCTCCTCCCCCATGAGCCGCACCGTTTTCGACATTATCTTTTACGAGCATCTGTGCAACGATGAGGAAGCCGGAAGCGGCGCGCCCATCGCCCGTACGGGCGTCGACGAGATTCTGGACCTCTCGCTGCCGAACCGCGAATAGCCGCTGCGCCTGCAAGGAGTTTCGCTTTGGAGCAAAACCAGGATACACACCAATCAGGCAAAGCCGGCCGGCTCATCCCCATCGGCCTCACGGTCGTGATCTTCATCATCATCTTCTGGCGGATTCCGTTTGGCGAGTTCGTCCTCGCCATCTCGAAGGCGAGGCTTGCGCCATTCCTCGTGCTGATGGGGTGTTTTTCGATCTGTTTTTTCCTGATGGACACCTTCGTCCTGAGCCGGATGATCCGCTGGTTCCACGGCCCGCTGACGTTCCCGACGCTGCTGCCCGTGCGCGCCGTCACCTACGTCGTCTCCATCATCAACACCCAGCTCGCCCAGGTGGCGCTCGCGCTTTATTTCCACCGCAGGTTCCAGACCCCGCTCGCCGAGATCACGAGCACCGTCGCCATGCTCATCCTGCTCGAAGTCACGAACCTGATCTCCTTCGCCACAATCGGCCTCATCGCCTTCCCGGGCGGCGCGCCGCTCGTTCTGTTCGCCCTGCCCGCCGGGCTCGCCTGTTTCTGGCTCCTCATCACCCAGGTGGCGCGGGGAGGACTGGGCGCCCTCGGAGCGAAAATCGGCGGCCACACCCTGCTCAACACGTTCCGTGCGGTGCGCTTCAGGCAGGGCGTCACCGTCCTGGCGCTCAAGGGCTCCGTATTCCTGCTCTCCCTGTTCGTGCACAAATACGCCCTGACGCTCTTCGGGATGGACATACCGCTGCTCCAGCTACTGACCTTCCTGCCGCTCGTCTTCATGATAGGGGCGCTTCCGGTGACGGTGGCCCACCTGGGCACCTCCCAAGCCGCGTGGATATTCTTCTTCAAGGACTACGCGGCGGAAGCGGACCTGCTCGCCTACAGCCTCGTCTCCCATCTCACCTTCATGCTGGCGAACGGGACGATAGGCTTGCTGTTCATGCCCAAGGCGTATTCGGATCTGTTCGGAAAAGGGCGCGCCGTTCAGGAGCGCCTGTAAGACGCGAGCGCGTTTCGGATGAACAAATATAGTGCGTAGAAAAAAACCAGGTTGCCGAGCCAGGGCAGTACGGGTCTGAGCCAACGCCAGGATAAGCCGGCTTCCAGGACGACCCCGCCCACCAGGACATAGAAGCCGACCCCCGCCCACTTGCCCGCCGCATCTTCGGGCAAGGCCTCGCCTGCGTTCTCCGCCTCGATCCAACAGCGCCACATGAACTGCGCGCCCAGCATCACGATGCCCACGGCGGCCCAGCGGCCGATAACGCCCGTCAGGAAGGCGGCCGTAAGCGCCGCCGCGTTGAAGGCGATGTCCGTAAAGGCGTCCACCTGCCCCCAGAAATAGCTCTCCGCGTTCGCCCGCCTCGCCAGCAGGCCGTCCGCCAGGTCGCTCAGGACCGCGTAGGCGTAGACGGCGATGAGCACGAACCGCCACATCCCGTCGGGCGCGGACTCCGTTTCGAACAATGCGTGCATGAAAAGCGGAATCGACAAAATCCGCACGAACGTGAGGCACCTCGCCAGAACCGCGATTACCGGCCTCATCGAACCTTCCTCATTCATCGGGCTCCTCCCCGGCGGCCTGGCGCACAAAAACGCGAAAAATCCCGATCACTCTGCCTCAATCGGAGCCGCGGACAAAGCCTCCTTGCGGGGGCGTCGCCTTTACCCTCCTGAGGAGGGGGGCGGGGAGGGGGGTGGGATTTTCTTGTAAGGAATAAGGACAGGTCGCGACCTGTCCCTACCACGGCACGTAATACGGCAACCCCGACCGGACAAGGCTTTTTCAACAACCCCGTATGTCAGACATATATGTCTGACCCTGCAAAACCCTCACCCCCCTAAAAGCCTTTTCCTCCATCCTCAATTGACACGTCCGCCGCAAAGTTCTAGCTTTGGACTACCAAAGCCAAGATATGAGAAACGCGCATTATCTCAAGTGAGGAATCTTCATGCCCAAGTACGCGATGGCGATCGACCTCGAGTCCTGCATCGGGTGTCATGCCTGCACGATCGCCTGTAAATCCGAACACGACATTCCCATCGGCGTCTGGCGATGCTGGGTGAAGGAAGTCGAGAAAGGCGCCTTCCCGAGCACGAGGCGGGAATTTCTGCCCGTCCTGTGCAATCAGTGCGACGACGCGCCGTGCCAGAACATCTGCCCGACGAAGGCGCTCTTCCGGCGCAAGGACGGAATCGTGGACCTGGACCCGGACTGGTGCATCGGGTGCAAGTCCTGCATCGCGGCCTGTCCCTACGATCAGCTCTTCATCGACCCCAACACGATGACGGCGGAGAAATGCAACTTCTGCGCAAACCGCCTCGAAGCGAATCTCGAACCCGCCTGCGTGGTGGTCTGTCCCACGCAATGCCGCGTGTTCGGCGACGTGGAGGATGCGGATTCGAAGATATCGAAACTCACCACCCAGCGCCCCTACCACGTGAGAAAGCCCGAATACAACACGGCGCCCAACATCTATTACCTCGAAGGCAGCCGCCAGCTCCTGGACCCCACCGAGGCGGGCCAGTCCGGCATCTACAAGCAGGGCGAGATGGACATGGAACGAGAAGACGTCGTGCCCGAGTGGGAGAACAAGCCCGGCGAGAGCCGCACCGTATACGACACCTTCCACGAAGTCCCCTGGGAGACGAAAATCATAACTTATCTCTTGACCAAGGGCGCGAGCACGGGTCTTCTGGTCATCAGCCTGTTTCTGTGGATGTTCGGCTATAAAAGTTCGCTGTTCTCCTTCTGGATGCCCGCGCTGAGCGGCGTCCTCCTCGCCGCCACGGGTTTCGTGCTCATCACCGACCTCAAACGGCCCGAGCGGTTCTACTACATCATGCTGCGCTCGAACTGGGGAAGCTGGATGGCGTGGGGCACGTGGTTCATCGCGCTGGACGGCGCATTCACCCTGCTCTGGGTGCTGGGCGCGCTGTTTGGCGCTACGGGCTTCATGAACCTCATCCTGTGGCCCACCATCCTCCTGGGCGTGCTTTCCTCGATATACACGGGCTTTTTCTTCGCCCAGGCATCGGCGCGCGATTTGTGGAAAGGAAGCGAGAACACGCTGGACATCGGCGTGCAATCGGGCTTGAAGGGCGCGGCCATCCTGCTGCTCTTCGCCACGCTGTTCCCGATCGCGAATCAGGCCTCGGCCCTGAACGTCCTGGGCGGGCTGCTCGCCGTTCTCATCGCGTTGCACCTGAGCATCCTGGTGTTCTCGATTCTCGTGCACCGCTTCGGTTCCGTCGCCCATGAGCGGGCGATCCACCTGCTGACGAAAGGCCCATTCAAGAACGATTTCTGGGGGGGCGCCATCGTCGTGGGGTGCGTTCTCCCCCTGCTTCTTCTCTGGGCGGGCGGCTTCGGCGGCTTCGGCGCGGTGCTGGCCGGCATCATGGCCATGGCGGGCGCGTATCTTTGGGACAAAATCTGGGTGAAGGCCGGGCAGGCCGTCCCCCTTTCGTAATACGGGAGTTTCAAAAGCATGAGCACAAGTCATCTACAAGTCGGCAAGGGCGCGCGCGACGTCGCCTCTCTGGGCCGCCCCGACCTGCTGGCCAAGGCCCCGCCCGCGGCCCCTGCGGGGCAACTCAACTATACGAACACGAACGGCGCCCTCACCTCCTACCCGAGCCCGGACCAATGGGACAACTGGACGGAATACGAGAGCACCAAGTGGCCGCAGAAGGTGGCGAGAAACTACGCGCTGGTCCCGACCCTCTGCTTCAACTGCGAGGCGGGGTGCGGCCTTCTGGCCTACGTCGACAAGGACGACATGAAGATCCGGAAAATCGAGGGGAACCCGCTCCACCCCGCCTCGCGCGGGCGCAACTGCGCGAAGGGCTGGGTGACGCTCAACCAGGTCTACGACCCCGACCGCATCTTCTATCCCTTGAAGCGCGTGGGCGAGCGCGGCGAAGGCAAGTGGGAGCGCGTGAGTTGGGACGAGGCGTTAGACGACATCGCCGGCCGCATCCGGGAGGCGATTCTCGCGGAGCGGCGAAACGGCGTCATCTACCACGTGGGACGCCCCGGCGAGGACGGCTACATGTTCAAGACGCTCGCCGGCTGGGGCGTGGACGGCCACAACAGCCACACCAACGTGTGCAGCTCCTCCGCCCGCATCGGCCAGTTCCTCTGGAACGGGTCGGACAGGCCCTCGCCCGATTTCACGAACGCCGACGCCATCCTGCTCATCAGCAGCCACCTCGACACGGGCCACTACTACAACCCCTCGGCCCAGCGCATCATCGAGGCGCAAACCAGCGGGGCGAAACTCATCGTCATCGACCCCCGGCTCTCCAACACGGCGGCGAAGGCCGACTACTGGCTGCCCGCCTACAGCGGCACCGAGAGCGCGATTCTGCTCGCCATCGCGCGCTATCTGCTCGATACCGGGCAGTTCGACGCGCAGTTCGTCGAGGAGTGGATGAACTGGACCGAATACATGCGGACCGTCCACCCCCATGAGGAGGCGAGCTTCGAGAACTTCATCGAGAAGCTCAAACAAGAGTACGCTGAGTTCACCTTCGAGTACGCGGCGGAGGAGACGGGCGTATCGGCCGACTTGATCGCCGAGGTCGCCCAGGTGGTCGCCCGCGCCGGGAGCCGCCTTTGCGTCCACGTCTGGCGCGCAGCCGCCACGGGCAACCTGCACGGCTGGCAGGTGTCGCGCTGCCTGCACTTCCTGCCTTCGCTCACGGGTGCGGTGGGAACGGTGGGCGGAACCCACCTGGCGAACACGCACAAGTTCGTGCCCAAACACCCCAACCCCGCGCCGGGACCCAAGGAGTGGAACGAACTCCTCTTCCCCCGGGAATACCCCCTCGCGTTTTTCGAGATGAGCTTCCTGATGCCCCATCTTGTGAAGGACAAGGGCCACAGCGTGGACGTCTACTTCACCCGGGTCTACAACCCGGTGTGGACGAACCCCGACGGCTTCATGTGGGTGGAGATGCTCAAGGATCACGACAAGATAGGCTGCCACGTGGCGCTCACCCCCACCTGGAGCGAGACGGCGTGGTTCGCGGACTACATCCTGCCCATGGGCAACGCGACGGAACGGCACGACAACCAGAGCCAGGAGACGCACCCCACGAAATGGGTGGGCTTCCGCCAGCCCGTCCTGCGCGCGCTGCGCGAGAAGATGGGCGAGACGTTCGAGACCTCGCGCGAGACGAACCCCGGCGAGGTGTGGGAGGAGGACGAACTCCACATCGAACTCTCCTGGCGCATCGACCCCGACGGCTCGCTCGGCATCCGCCAGTACTTCGAGAGTCCCTACAGGCCGGGCGAGAAGATCACGGTGAACGAATACTACCAGTGGATGTTCGAAAACGGCGTTCCGGGACTACCTGAGGCCGCCGAGAAGGAAGGCATGACGCCGCTCGAATACATGCGCAAGTACGGCGTGTTCGCCGTGCAGGAAAACGTGTACGAACCCCACATGCACGAGCTGTCAGAAGAAGCCATGCAGGACGCCCACGTGGATGAGGCGACGGGTTCCGTCTGGAAAGACGGGGCGCTCATCGGCAACATGAGCCGGGGAAGAGCGAGGGAGGGATTCCACACGCCGTCCAAAAAGCTTGAGTTCTACAGCCCGACCATGGCGGCCTGGAACTGGGGCGATGAAGCCATACCCAAATACATGAAGACACACGTCTACTGGCGCGACATGGAACGCGAGAACAACGAGTTCGACCTTCTGCCGAACTATCGCCTCGCCACCCTCATCCACACGCGCTCGGCCGTGAAATGGCTCTACGAGATCACCCACAACAACCCGCTTTGGCTACACACCGACGACGCCAAGCGCCTGGGACTCAACACGGGCGACCTGGCGAAAGTCGAGACCGCGATTGGCCATTTCGTTACGAGATGCTGGGTGACGGAGGGCCTCAGGCCCGGCATCGTCGCCATGGCGCACCACCTGGGCCGCTGGCGGCTGAGCGAAGAGCAGGGCGCGCCCAAGATCGCCTCCGCCGTCGTTCGCCTCGACGAGAAGGGTGATGGGGAATACACCATGCGCCAAGTCCACGGCGTCCAGCCCTTCAAGAGCGACGACCCGGACACCGAGCGCATCTGGTGGCGCGAGGTGGGCGTGAACCAGAACCTCACCTTCCCGGTCAATCCCGATCCGGTGAGCGGGATGCACTGCTGGCACCAGAAGGTGCGGGTGACGAAGGCGGGGGCGGCGGATCGCTACGGGGACATCAGCGTCGACACGAAGAAGAGCTTCGAGCACTACAAGCAATGGCTCGAAATGACGAAGCCGGCCCCCGGCCCCGACAACCTCAGGCGTCCGCTGTGGTTCGCCCGGCCCAACAAGCCCCAGGCCGAGGCCTACACCATCTCCGAATGAGTCTCCGCTGGAAGCGCCGCGCCTCACCCTCTGAAAACGCCGGGCAGGCGAGGCTCCGCGCGCAACTCTACCGGGTACAGGCCCGGGCGATGCTCGACCCGCTCGATGAGGAACTCGCAGGCTTTCTGCGGGAGAACTACCCGTTCCTCCTACCCGAAGGATTCGAGGTCACCGAAGAAGCCCTCCGGAAACTCCGGGTCGATTTCACGAACCTCTTCGTGCTCTCCTCCCCGCCCTACGAAGCCGCCCTGATGGATGAGAGCGGGCATCTGAACTCGAAGAGAACGGATGCGGTCGCCGATTTTTACCGCGCGTGCGGCTACAACCCCGGACGGGGAAGCGAGGGTCTCGCCCACCCCAGCGTATTGGCGATGGATCACCTGAGCGTGGAGCTCGAATTCCTGGCCCGGCTCGCCTCGGAAGAAGCGGACGCCTGGGAGGAGGGCGACGACGCCCTCGCGCGGGAAAAACTCTCCTTGAGCGCGCAGTTCATGGATGAGCATCTCATGCGCTGGATGCCCGTCTACACGTCGAGCATGGAAGAGGACGCGGAAACGCATCTCTACCGCGAACTCGCCGGATGGATACGCGAATTCGCTTTCTCGGACAGGAAATACATCGCCGGAATTGTTTAGGGGAAAAGGGCGGCCATTCCTGCTACGGAGCTTCCTCTTGCATCGCGCGCGCCCACTTCCGGGCCTGCGCGAGGTGACGCCTCAATTCTCGCGTTTTCTTCGACCACTCCCGCCATGCGGCCCTGGACGGCGGGCACGCCTTCGACCAAGCGCGGTACCGGGCGAGGTTCTCCTCCGCCACCCCGTCGATGCGCGCGAGCAACTCCTGCACCCGGCCGTCCGAACCCGCCTCTCGAAAGAGGTTCTCCAGCATTCTGGCGCGGTTCTGAACGCCCGCGCGCAGGCCCATCTCCCCCGCAAGGGAGCGAATGCGGCTCCGGGTGAGAAATATACCCGAGCGGGCGGGCGTCACCAGAAATTCCGCCAACTCGTGCAGGTTCCCGCGCTCGAATGTTCGCGTGATGTCGGAACTCATAGCGCGTCCATATTACGCCAAAACGGAGCGGTTGACACCGCCGTGCGGGCTTCGGCGCGAATCCGGCGGCCAAAGGGGTTGCCCGAAAAGCCCGTGTTAGCCGGGATGAACCACTCCCCCCTTGAGGGGGAGTCGGTGAGCTAAGGGCGCAAGCCCGCAAGCGAACCGGTGGGGGGTATAATTCGAAATACGCAATAAAACGCGATTCACCCCCCACCGATTCAGCCTTCGCACAAACCGCTCGGCTTCATCGTCTGGCTTTCCCCTCGGGAAGCCAGACCCTCAAGGGGGGAGTGGTTGTAAAGTGCTCTACAGAGGGGGAATGTTGTCTCCTGTCTGCCTTAAAAGGCGCAATCGCTCCCTTCTCGGTCGCGATTGACCCCCAAAGCGCAAGATATTCATCCGCAACCGCTGATTCGCCCGAAATTCGCCGTTCTCACCCGGTTCGTTTATGACAGGCCGGGCCGCTTCGTGCTATGAGGAGGAAAGAGCAAAGCCCGCACCGGAGAGCATGAAGGATATTGCTTGCGGCGCGGGTGAACCATCAAATTCCTGTTCTCGCAAATGGTGATTACACTTCATGGACGAACCCGTTTCTATGGAAGAAAACGCCGATTTCGCCGTCATCCTCGTACGTCCGAGGGGCGCCGGCAACGTGGGCGCCATCGCGCGCGTCATGTCGCACTTCGGCGTGTCGGACCTGCGCCTCGTCTCGCCGCACTGCGACGTCAAGAGCGTGGAGGCGCGCTCGATGGCGATGAACGCGCAGCCCCTGCTGGCGAATGCCAGGCATTTCGCCAGCCTCCGCGAGGCCTCGCACGATTGCGGCTGGCTGGTGGGGACGTCGCGGCGCCTCGGCAGAAAACGACAGCCCACCATGCGCCCGAGAGAGGATGCGGGCGCCCTGCTCGCGCGCGCGTCGGGCAGGAAAGTCGGCCTGGTGTTCGGGCAGGAGGACAAGGGCCTGTTCACCGAGGAGTTGAGCCTGTGCCAGGAGAGGCTCCTCATACCGGCGCTGCCGGACGGCGAGTCGTTCAACCTCTCGCAGGCCGTGCTGATCGTCTTGTGGGAGTTGTTCTGCCAGAACCAGTCGAGCGCCCGGCCCGGGGCGGCCGATGCGAAGCGCGAGCGCGCGATTGAACATGAGCCCGCATCGCGCGAGGAAATCGAAGGCCTTGTGGATCATCTCCTCGAATCCCTGGAGCAGATAGGCTTCGTCCCCCACAACGACCCGGACCGCGTGGCGCGGACCTTCCGGAGGATGCTCGACAGGCTGGGGCCGGACGAACGGGAGGTCCGGGTGATGCGGGGCGTACTGCGGCAGGCGATCTGGAAACTCCTTCATCCGGGAGAAAAAGACGGATCGGAAGAGGCCGCCGTCTCGTCCCACCTCGTCCAGGAGGATGAAGAAGACTGATTTCGGGCATCGCCCCGAAGGGAATCATGAGACGCATGAAACTCGACGACTTCGACTACCACCTGCCCCGGAACCTCATCGCCCGCTACCCGCCGCCGAACCGGGAAGACGCGAGGCTTCTCCACCTCTCAAGAGAGAATGAGGCGCTCACGCATCTTCAGGTCACCGACCTGCCGCGTTACCTAAGTCCGGGGGATCTGCTCGTCATCAACGACACGAAGGTGAACCCGTGGAGGATTCACGGCAGGCGCCGGAGCGGCGGCCGGGTGGAGGTCTTGCTGCTCAAACAACTCTCTCCCGGAAAATTCCGCGCCATGGCGCATGCCAACCGCCCGCTGCCCGAGGGGGAAACGATCGTCTTCGACGAGGCGCACCGCGCCACGCTCGGGCCGCAGGGTCTGGAAAGAGAACTCGAATTCTCCTCCCCGCATGATCTCACCGAATGGCTGGAATCTTTCGGGGAGATGCCGATTCCGCCATACCTGGGCAGAAGCGCCGAGGCGGTCGACAGGGAGCGCTACCAGACCGTTTTCGCCCGAAACCCGGGGGCCGTCGCCGCACCCACGGCGGGCCTGCACCTGAGCGAAACGATGCTCGAAGAGGTCTCGGCCGCCGGCGCGCGGGTCGCCCGGCTCACCCTCCACGTGGGCGCCGGCACGTTCCGGCCCGTTCAGGCGGAAAACATCGAAGAACACGAGATGGACGCGGAAAGCTACATTCTCACCGAAGAGGCCGTCGCCTCGATTCAGGATACGAAAGCGGGCGGCGGCCGCGTCCTGGCCGTGGGCACGACGGTGGTTCGGGCGCTGGAATCCGCACACATCGAGGCGGCCGCGCACGGCCACGCCCTGCAGCCGGGAGAATTCAGCACCCGGCTGTTCATCCGGCCGGGCTTTCGGTTTCAGGCCGTGGACATGATGCTGACCAACTTCCACCTGCCGCGCTCGACCCTGCTCATGCTCGTGGCGGCGTTCGCGGGCAGGGAGAAAATCCTGAGCGCATACGCGCAGGCGATTGAGAAGGGATACCGGTTCTACAGCTACGGGGACGCCATGCTGATAGACTAGGCGAAGGAGAGGTTCACCGGATCAATGAAATTTCACGTCGGCGCCGTTCACCGCATCCTTGAAGTGCTTGCCCGCCTTGAAGCGCACGACGCGTCGCGCGCTGATGGGCGCTTCCTGACCCGTCTTCGGGTTGCGCCCCACGCGAGCGTTCTTCTCCCTGACCTGAAAGGAACCGAAGCGCCTTAAAATGACGGACTCGCCATTCTGGAGGGATTCCTTGATGGTCTGGATGATCGTCTCTACCGCCTCTTCCGCCTTCACTTTGCTGAGACCCGTATCGTCCGACACGAGGTTGATGATATCGATTTTCGTCAAAGGACTCCTCCCCCTTCTTACCCGGAGCCCCACCCTCATTCAGGGAAAAAACCGGGGTAGAAACCTTGGATTCTCCGTTAAAAATCTTATCATAATCCGTGTAACGTCTTGAGTTCAATCAAGTTTACCACTAGCCTTGCTGGTGAGCAACCACTTAAAAACATCGGAAAATGAAAGGTAAAAACATGAAGCAACTCTCCGTACCGGCGCGCATCTCGGGCATCAAGCCCTTCCTCGTGATGGACATCATGGAGCACGCTCATCAACTGGAGGCGCAGGGCCGCGAGGTGATCCACTTGGAAGTAGGAGAGCCCGATTTCGACACGCCCGAGGTCGTCACCCGCGCCGCCGAGAGCGCCCTGCGCGCCGGCCACACCCACTATACGGCAGCGTTGGGCATTCCCGAGCTGCGCGAGGCGATCGCGGATTTTTACAACAATAAATATGGCGTATCCATAACACCCGAGCGCGTGGTGGTGACGAACGGCACGAGTCCGGGCCTGTTGATGCTCTTCTCCGTTCTCGTGGATGCGGGCGATGAAATCATCATTTCAGACCCCCACTACGCCTGCTACCCGGCATTCATCCTCTCCGCCTGCGGGAAACCGGTGCGGGTGCCCACCCATGCGGAGCACGGCTTCTCGCTCGAGGCAGAGGCCGTTCGCAATTTCATCACCCCTGAAACCAGGGCCATCCTCATCAACTCGCCGTCCAATCCCACGGGCGCGGCGCTCTCACGCCAGGATATGGCGGCGCTCGCCGAACTGGGAAAGCCCATCATTTCGGACGAGATATACCACGGACTCAGCTACGAGGATGAGGAATACACGGCCCTTCATTTTACGGAGGATTGTTTCGTCATCAACGGTTTTTCAAAGTATTTCGCCATGACGGGCTGGCGGGTCGGCTATCTCATCGTGCCCCCCGATTACGTCCGCCCGCTGGAGATACTGCAGCAAAACTATTTCGTCTCGCCCAATTCCTTCGTCCAGCACGCGGCGATCGCCGCCCTGAAAGAAGGCTTGCCCGAAGCGGAGCGCATGCGCGGGATTTATGACGAAAGACGCAAGATCATGCTCGCGCGCCTCGAGGATATCGGCCTCAAAATGCGCCACGAACCAACGGGCGCATTCTACGCCTTCGCCGATGCGCGCGCCTATGGCGAGGACAGCCTGGAACTGGCCAAAGAAATACTCGAGGCCACCGGCGTGGCCGTAGCGCCGGGAGCGGATTTCGGCCCCGGGGGGGAAGGGTTCCTGCGGTTCTCTTATTGCAACTCGATCGAAAACATCGAAACCGGCCTCGAAAAAGTGGGAGCGTTTCTGAGGGAGAGATAAAAAACCGCCGCCCAGTGGACCGGGCAGCGGCCGGCGTGCGATTTCAAGCGAAACTACGCCTCGTCGTCGAACCCGACATCCATGAATCCCTGGTCTATATCGGTCAAATCCAGGGCCGACGCGGTCTTTCGCCACTCCAGTTTTTCTTCGATGATTTCGCGAAACACGATCTCTTCGGGCGTCTCATGGGACTGTGAGGGAACCAGAGGCTCCGCACCCCGCCTGAGCTGGGCCACCCGCTTGGCGAGAAGCACCGAAAGCAGAAAGCGATTCTTCACGACACCTAGCGCTTCTTCGAACATCTCGTCATATGACGTCGACACGGCCATATATTCCCCCGCATGAGGTAAAAAAAAGATGATCGGGTATGACGCGCATCAAACCGGCGCCTCGCCGATCCTTCGGACCTACCCGAACCCTACTTCCCGAACATATATCATTTGCAAATCGGAGTGAACCTGATTCAGAAGTTGCTCCTCCTCCGGAGAAAGATTGCCTTCCGTCTTCTCCTTGAGGGCGGCGAACAAATCCACGAAAATTTTTGAACTTCGCGGGTCCGCCGCTCCGATGCGCTCACCCGTCTGCGGATGAATGCCCATCGCCGCCAAGGCGTTTTGCTGGACGATGGCGATGAGCATCTCGAAACTCTTGTCTTCCTCCTCGTCCTCGTCCCCCTCATCGTCCGGAGGCTGCGCTCTTTCCTCGGCTTGCGGATGCGGAACCTCCGGGGGCGGAGCCTGCTCTGGTTCCATCACCTCGTCGGGACCGGACGAAACCGCGCCGGTTTGCGGACTTATCTCTTCATCCGCCGCATCCGGTGAGAGCAACTGCCCTTCATCTCCCGAAGCAGGCGATTCTTCATCCTCGTATCCCCTCACGGAGAATCTCCGGTCGGATATCTTGAATCCCTTGTTTTCTGCGTTTTCCTCTTCCATCGCTTACCCTCCGGCGCCGAGTGCCGGGGCTATCTGACCCCGCCTCTTCTCGTTTCGCCCGAATGCGCGCCTATCCCCAAAGAGAACTCAACTTGCCTAGAATGCCCTTTTTCCCGGCGCCATTTTCCTCGGCTCTACCGGCCCCGTTTTTCTCCGCTTTTTCACGCTCGATCTCCGACAATTCGCCAAAGAGCCTCTCCTCGTCCGCCGTCAGTTTCGTCGGCGTCTGGACGTGAACCAGGAACATATGATCACCGCGCCCTCTCCTGCCGAGGCGCTGGAATCCCTCGCCCCTCAGCCTGAGAACGTCCGAGGATTGCACCCCTTTGGGTATCTCGAGTTCGGATTCCCCGTAAAGCGTCCTCACCTTCACCGTATCGCCCAGCGCGGCTTGTGAGAACGTAACGTACACCTCGCTCGCCACGTCCGCCCCGTTGCGCTCGAATTCCTCATGCGCGAGCAGGGAGACGACGACGAACAAATCCCCCGCCGGCCCTCCTTTGGCGCCCCCCTCTCCTTCTTCGCGAAGGCGCAGCCTGGCGCCCTCGTCCACGCCGGGGGGAATCTTCACCTTCATCTTCCTCTGTTCCAGGCGGCGTCCGGCCCCACTGCACTCCGCGCAATGAGCGGTGATTTGACTGCCCGCGCCGCCGCAATCCGAGCAGGTGGTGGAAAAGGTCATGAAGCCCTGGCGGTAGGACATCTGGCCGCTGCCGCGGCAGGACGGGCACTCGCGAATCGCATCGGGCGACTCGGCCCCGCTTCCGCCGCAATAGACGCATTCCGTAGGCCGCTCGAATTCGATTTCGCGCTCGATGCCGGAAGCCGCCTCCTCGAACGTCATCTCCAGTTCGTAGGCGAGGTCCCGGCCCTTTTGCGGCCCGTCGCGGCGAGCGCGAGAACCTGCGAACACGCCGCCGAACAAATCCCCGAAAATATCCCCGAACGAGGAGAAGATATCGTCGAAACTCGAAAACCCTTGATGCCCCATTCCCCGAAGCCCGTCGTGGCCGAAGCGGTCATACGCGCTCCTCTTCTCGGGCTCGCTCAACACCTGATAGGCCTCGGAGGCTTCCTTGAACAACTCCTCGGCCTGCGCATCGCCCGGGTTGCGGTCCGGATGATGCTTCATCGCCAGCGTGCGATACGCCTTCTTGATGTCGGCGTCGCTCGCATCACGGCCTACGCCCAGCACTTCGTAGTAATCACGCTTGCTCATGCTTTCCTTTCATCCCGAAAATCGAAAAACACGCGAAGATACTATGGGCACGCATCCGGTTCAAGGGCGCGACACCGGCTATTCGCCCGCATACTTGCCCACCGAGACGCGCGCGGGCCTCAAGACCGCGTCGCCCAGCCTGTAGCCGCAAGCCAGTTCCTCCACCACCAGGCCGTCCTGCGCCTCATCGTCTACCTCGACCATGCGCACCGCCTCGTGCTCCTCGGGGTTGAAGGCGGCGCCCATCGCCGAGAGCGGCTCCACCCCCAGATTCGAGAGTTCCTGAAAGAACCGGCCCTGAATCATCCGGACCCCCTGCACCAGGGTATCCAGCGCGCTGCCCTCTTCCCCCTGAGAGATTCCGCTATCCACGGCCGCCGTGGCGCGCGCCAGATCATCGGCGATGCCCAGAAAGCCCGAAACCGCCTGTTTTTTCACCTCCTGGGTCCTGCGCTCCATCTCGCGCTCCTGGCGCGCCCTGAAGTCGGCCGTATCCTTGTCGATTTTCTCGACATATTCCTTGAACTTCTCCTCGGCGGCGGCGACCTTCGCCTGGAGCTGCTCCACGTAGGCGGGCACGCGCGGGGTTTCTTCGGCTTCTTCGGCGCTTTCCTCACTCACCTCGCCGTCTTCGCGGATGCGCCGCCTGTCCACGACGCGCGGCTTCACCTTGGCTTCCTCTTCCGCGTCCGCCGCTTCTACCGGCTCATCGCTAGCGGCTTCGGCCTTTACGCCATCGCCGTTATCCGTCCCTACACCTGCATCTTTCGCTTTCATGAAAACCCTTCCTCCCGGTTCCTAGTATCTCATTTCCATCAGCCGCCGGATCCTCTCCTCCATCGGCGGGTGCGTGCTGAAAAGATTCGCCATTCCACCGCCCGAGAGCGGATTGACGATATACATGTGGGCCGTCGCCTCGCTCGCGCAGTGGAGCTCCTCGCGGTGGGCGGCCTCGTCCAGTCGATGCAGAGCGTTCGCAAGACCTACCGGCGTGCCCGCGATCTGCGCGCCTGTGGCGTCGGCGAGGTACTCGCGCGACCGGCTCACCGCCATCTGGAGCAGCGTCGCCGCAATGGGCGCCACGATGGCGGCGACGATGATGCCCAGCAGGCCGCCGCCACCGCCCTCCTCGTCGTCGTCCCTGCCGTAGGCGCCGAAAAACGCGGCGAACTGCGCCATCTGCGCGAGATACATGATAGCGCCCGCCAGGGAGGCGGCGATGGTGCTCAGAAGAATGTCGCGGTTCTTGATGTGGGCGAGTTCGTGCGCGGCCACGCCTTCGAGTTCCTCGCGGTTGAGGTCGTGCAGAATCCCCTCGGTGAAGGCGACGGCGGCGTTCTCGGGGTTCCTGCCCGTGGCGAATGCGTTCGGCGCATCCTCGGGAATGACGTAGACACGCGGCATGGGCAGGTTCGCACGCCTCGCCAGGTCCGCCACCATGCCGTAGAGCTCGGGCGCATGTTCGGGAAGCACCTCGCTCGCACCCGTGCTGGCGAGAACGATTTTGTCCGAATACCAGTAGCTGTAGCCGTTGATGCCCACCGCGAGCACCAGGGCGATGACCAGCCCGGTCGTTCCGCCGAGCAGATTGCCGATAAGCAGAATCAAACCCGTCAACAAACCGAGCAGCAAAAAGGACTTGATGGAATTCGTGCTCACAACCGCCTCCTCCTGACATGCACGAGTTTGGCGGCAACCGAAGGTATCATGGCCTGCATCTCGGGCGTCGCGTTGCTCATCTGCTCGCGCAAATCCTCGAACGCCCGGCTCTCGATCAACTCCTCGAGTTCGCCCAGACGCTCGAGCGCGCGCATCAGCTTCTGGCGAAGCTCGATAATGACCTGCACGCCCGCCAGGTTCACGCCCATGTCCCGCGTGAGCGCCATGATGACTTCGAGTTGATCGATATCTTCTTCGGAGTAATAGCGCGTCCCGCCCTCGCTGCGACCAGGCTCGATGAGACCCTGACGCTCATACATCCTGAGCGTCTGCTGGTGAATCTCGAACATCTCGGCCACCGCGCTGATGGTGTAGCGCCCGTCTCTCACGCCTCTACGCGCCATTGTCCTCTCCCGCCCTTATCGACATCCTTCGTCCGCTCCCGCCTGGGGGGTCTTAAAAACCCCTCCTCGCTCGAAATCGACCACTGTCGTCATTCCGGCGAATGCCGGAATCCAGAACCGACCCAAAAGCCGGAGTTCGTGAAACATGGCCACCTACGCCGGATTGCGGCATTTCTGCATACCTTCCATCCGAGTCCGCTCTGGATTCCGGCATTCGCCGGAATGACGGCGGAAGGCAACCCCGGAAGGACAGGTCGCGACCTGTCCCTACGGTCGCTATGCCAAGGAGGCGTCAGGACCCCATAGCTGCGGCCTGGCCCTTTCGCGCCGCGCCACCCTCGAACGGGCTGCATATATGTCTGACCTACAAAACCACCCCTCCAACCTCCCTTGCCACCAGGGCCTTTTTCAACAACCCCGCATCCGTATCCCTCCACCGCTACATGCTCACGCCCGTCATGTTCGCCCGCGGCGACGTGGGGTTGCGCCGCTCTAACTCGCGGACGATCTCCCTGCTTTCCTCATCCATCTTCTCCGGCAACAAGACCTGGACCCTGACGAACAAATCACCCTTGCCGGAGGCCTTGAGCTTAGGCGCCCCCTTGCCCGGAAGCCTAAAAACCTGGCCGTTCTGCGTCGAGGGGGGAATCGTCATCTTCGTCACCCCCTCGAAGGTGTTGATCTCCACGCGCGCGCCCAGAAGCGCCTCGCCGAGACTGACGGGAAGTTCGAGATACAGATTATCCCCTTTTCGCTCGAAGAAGGGGTGTTCGCGCACCTTTGTGACGATGAAGAGGTCCCCCTGCGGCCCCCCGTTCAGGGAGGCTTCTCCCTTGCCCGCCAGACGGATGCGCGAGCCGTTCGAGACGCCGGGCGGTATTTTCACCTGAATGCGCTCCGTCGTGTGCTGGATTTTTCCGTTTTCGTTCGTTGTCTTGGGTACGGTGATGGTGGTGTTGAGCCCCTTCAGGGAATCGTCGAAACCAATCTCCATCGAGTAGTTCACGTCCTGGCCCCGCCGGGGGGCCTGGGGCTGCGCGTGGAAGCCGCCGCGCGCAGCACCACCGCGCGCGCCGCCGAAAATTCCGCCGAAAATATCGCCCAAGCCGAATTCGCGCAGAATGTCTTCCATGCCGGGGGGCGCGCCTTCGCCCCAGGGGCTGCCCCCGCCGAAGGCGGCATGCCCCATCGCGTCATACTTTTTGCGCTTCTCCGCGTCCGAGAGGACGGCGTACGCCTCGCTGATCTCCTTGAAGCGCTCCTCCGCTTTCGCATCCCCCGGGTTGACGTCGGGGTGATACTGGCGCGCCAGCTTCTTGAAAACGCGCTTCAGCTCCGCTTCCGAGGCGCTCCGGTCGATTCCCAGCACCTCGTAATAATCACGCTTGGCCATACCATCCTCATCCGGGCAGGACGCTCAGGGCTTGTCCTTGTCCACTTCCTCGAACTCCGCATCCACGACGTCACCCGCGGGCGCGCCGTTCTCCCCGCCGCCGGACTCAGGAGCCTCGGCAGCGGCGCCGCCGGCCTGACTCGCCTGTTCGTACATCGCCTGCGCGAGCTTGTGAGAGGCCGCCTCGAGTTTTTCCTGGGCTTCCTTGATTTCATCCACCGTCGCGTCCTCTTTCTCCAGAACCGCCCGGAGCGCGGCGATGGCGTCTTCTATCTCTTTCTTGTCCTCGGCCGAAACCTTCTCCTCGTTCTCCTTGAGCATCTTCTCCGTGCTGTACGCCATGCTGTCGGCCATGTTTCTCGCCTCGACGGCCTCGCGCCGCTTCTTGTCCTCCTCGGCGTGTTCATCCGCCTCGGACACCATGTTGTTGATCTCCTCCTCGGAGAGGCCGCTCGAACTCGTGATGGTGATCGCCTGCTCCTTGCTGGTGCCCAGGTCCTTGGCGGAGACGTTCACGATGCCGTTGGCGTCGATGTCGAACGTCACCTCGATCTGGGGAACGCCACGTGGCGCAGGGGGAATGCCGACGAGATGGAACTTGCCCAGCGAGCGGTTGCCCGAGGCCATCTCGCGCTCGCCTTGGAGAACGTGCACCTCGACGGACGGCTGGTTGTCCGCAGCAGTCGAGAAGGTCTCGCTCTTCTTGACGGGTATCGTCGTGTTGCGCTCGATGAGCTTGGTGGACACGCCGCCCAGCGTCTCTATCCCTAAGGAAAGCGGGGTGACGTCCAAGAGCAGAACGTCCTTGACGTCTCCGGCGAGCACGCCGCCCTGCACGCCCGCGCCGACCGCCACGACCTCGTCGGGATTCACGCCCTTGTGGGGCTCTTTTCCGAAAAATTTCTCCACCGTCTCCTGCACCAGCGGCATCCGCGTGGAGCCGCCAACCAGCACCACTTCGTCGATGTCCCCGGGCTGGACCTTGGCGTCATCCAGCGCGCGCCGGCAGGGAGCCAGCGTCTTTTCGACAAGATCGCCGGTCAACTGCTCGAGCTTCGCGCGCGTGAGCTTCAGGTTCAGGTGCTTGGGACCCGAGGCGTCCGCCGTGATGAACGGCAGGTTGATCGTCGTCTCCATCGAACTCGAAAGCTCAATCTTCGCCTTTTCGGATTCCTCGCGCAGGCGCTGAAGCGCCATCGGGTCGCCCGAGATGTCGATGCCCTGATCCTTCTTGAACTCCTCGGCCATCCACTCGATGATCCGGTGGTCGATGTTGTCGCCGCCCAGATGCGTATCGCCGTTCGTGGCCTTCACCTCGACCACGTTGTCCCCCACCTCGAGGATGGAGATGTCGAACGTGCCGCCGCCGAAGTCATAGACCGCGATGGTCTGATCCGACTTCTTGTCGAGTCCGTAGGCGAGGGCGGCGGCCGTCGGCTCGTTGATGATGCGCTGGACGTTCAAGCCGGCGATTTTCCCGGCGTCCTTCGTCGCCTGCCGCTGGCTGTCGTTGAAATACGCGGGCACCGTGATGACCGCCTCGCTCACCTTCTCGCCCAGGTAGTCCTCCGCGGCCTGTTTGAGCTTTTGCAGCACGCTCGCCGATATCTCGGGCGGGGCGTGCTCCTTGCCGTCGATCTTGATGCGCGCGTCGCCGCTGTCCGACTTCACGACCTCATACGGCACGATTTTGACTTCCTCGGGCACTTCGGCGAACCGCCTGCCCATGAAGCGTTTTGCCGAGTATATGGTCTTGGTCGGGTTGGTCACCGCCTGGCGCTTGGCCACGAGGCCGACGAGCTTCTCCTCATCGTCGGTGAACGCCACGACGCTGGGCGTCGTGCGGTTCCCCTCCTGGTTGGCGATGACCGTAGGCTGCCCACCCTCCATGACGGAGACGACCGAGTTGGTGGTGCCCAAATCAATTCCGATTACCTTCGACATCAATCTTTCTCCTTATCATCCGAACAGGAATTATATATTTGAGTTGATGACTTCCTTGCCGATCGACTCATAGTTCCCTCTCCAAAACCACTCCCCATGCCTGATCTTTTTCACTACCCCCTTGAGGGGGAAACCCCATAAAGGCAACCCTGTCAATAGGGGCTTTTTCAACAACCCCGTATGCGTGGGGCGCTACCGAGGAGGGAGCGGCCCCTACAAACCGAACCCTCCTTCCGCGGGTTATTCTACAAACCCGCATCAAAAAACATTCAGGTCTTCACCGTTTCCGCCTCCATGAGTACGGCGAAGGTGAGCGCATCCGCCCCCTCGGGGTGATCGGCCTCCACGGTTTCTCCGGCTTCGAATTCTCCGGCGAGGAGCTTCTTGCCGAGCGGATTCAAGACGTAAGTCTGAATCGCCCGCTTGAGCGGCCGCGCCCCGTAAACGGGGTCGTAGCCGCGCTCGGCCAGGAAGCTCCTGGCGGCGTCCGTCAAGCGCAGCTTGATCTTCTGCGCTTCGAGGCGCTTTTCGAGTTCGCGCAACTGGATCTCCACGATCTCGCCGATTTGTTCTTTCGTGAGCGCACCGAAGACGATGATCTCATCCACCCGGTTCAGGAATTCGGGCCTGAAGGCCTTGCGAAGCTCCGCAAGCACCTCTTCGGACTCATCCGTCTCCTCCACGCTGCCCGTATTGAAACCGAGCCTGGTTCGCGCAAGCTCTGCGGTTCCCACGTTGCTCGTCATGATGATGACGGCGTTTCTGAAATCGACCGTGCGGCCGTGCCCGTCCGTGAGGCGCCCGTCATCGAGCAATTGCAGGAGCAGGTTGAAGGTCTCGGGGTGCGCCTTTTCAATCTCATCGAGCAAAAGCACGGAATAGGGCTTTCTCCGGACGGCCTCGGTGAGCTGGCCGCCTTCCTCGTAGCCGACGTATCCCGGCGGAGCGCCGATGAGCCTGGCCACGGCGTGTTTTTCCATGTATTCGCTCATGTCCACGCGAATCATCGCCGCCTCGTCGTCGAACAGGAACTCCGCGAGCGCGCGGGCGAGTTCGGTCTTGCCCACGCCGGTGGGACCCAGGAAGATAAAAGAGCCGACGGGCCGGTTCTCGTCCATGATGCCCGCGCGGGCGCGGCGCACGGCTTCGGCAAGGGCCTCCACCGCCCGGTCCTGGCCCACGACGCGCTTGTGGATGTTCGCCTCCATCTGCAGCAGCTTCTCCCGCTCCGTCTCGAGCAGCCGGCTCACGTTGATGCCCGTCCAGCGGCTCACGATGGCGGCCACGTCGTCTTCGGTGATCTCCTCTTTCAGCATCCGGCCATTGCTCTCTTTTTCGAGATGCGCCTCCGCTTCAGACATCTCTTTTTCGGCCGAGATGATCCCGCCGTAGCGAAGCTCGGCCGCCCGGCCCAGATCTCCCTCGCGCTCCGCGCGCTGGGCCTCGGCCTTGAGCTCCTCGATGCGTTCCTTGATTTCGCGCACGCGCGAGATGGCTTTCTTCTCATCCGCCCACCGGTTCCGCTGCGCCCGGCTCTGCTCATCGAGAGAGGAGATGCGCTCGCGTATCTGCTTCAGACGCTCCCGGCCCTCCTCGTCAACTTCGGCCTCCAGGGCGCGCTCCTCGATTCGCAGCCGGAGAAGCTCTCGCTCCTGGCGATCGATTTCCTTGGGCAGGCTGTCGAGTTCCAAGCGCAGGCCGCTCGCGGCCTCATCTATTAGGTCGATGGCCTTGTCCGGCAGATGGCGATCGCTGATGTAGCGATGCGAGAGAGCGACGGCGGCGACCAGGGCGTTGTCCAGGATGCGGACGCCGTGGTGAATCTCGTATTTTTCCTTGAGACCGCGCAGAATGGAAATGGCGTCTTCCGTGCTCGGCTCATCGACCATCACGGGCTGGAAGCGCCGCTCGAGCGCCGCGTCCTTCTCGATGTGTTTCCGGTATTCATCGAGCGTTGTGGCGCCCACGCAGTGAAGCTCTCCCCGGGCGAGCGCAGGCTTCAGGAGATTGGAGGCGTCCACCGCCCCCTCCGCGGCGCCCGCGCCCACGACGGTGTGAAGCTCGTCGATGAACAGGACGACCTCGCCGTCTGATTCGCTCACTTCCTTGAGCACGGCCTTGAGCCTGTCTTCGAACTCGCCCCGGAACTTGGAGCCCGCAACGAGCGAGCCCATGTCGAGACTGAGCAGACGCTTGCCTTTGAGACCTTCCGGCACGTCGCCGTCCACGATGCGCCGGGCCAGACCCTCGACGATGGCGGTCTTGCCCACGCCGGGGTCTCCGATGAGCACCGGATTGTTCTTCGTCCGCCGGGAGAGCACCTGCATGACGCGCCTGATCTCCTCCTCGCGGCCCACGACGGGGTCGAGCTTGCCCGAGCGGGCCTGGCCGGTGAGGTCGACGGCGAAACGCTCGAGCGCCTGGTAGCGGCTCTCCGCGTTCTGATCTGTGATGCGCTGGCTCCCGCGAATATCCTTGAGCGCCGAGAGGACGGCCTCGCGGTCGAGTCCCCCTGCGCGCAGGATTTTCCTGACCTCAGCGTCGCCGTTCTCCAGCGCGGCCAGAAGCAGATGCTCGCCGCTCACGTAGTCATCCGCCATGGCCTTCGCTTCGCGCCCCGCCGCCTGGAAGAGCGTCGCCAACTCCTGGGTGACATACACGGGGCCGCCGTTTGCGGCGACTTTCGGAAGCTTCTCCAAGGAGGCTTCGAGTTCGCGGCTCAAGACGTGGACTTTCCGCCCCGCCTTCTCGATCAGGGGCGCAAGCACGCCTTCGGGCTGATCCAGAAGCGCCAGGAGAACGTGCGCGGGCATGACGCCCTGGTGGCCTCTCGTCTGGGCCGACTCCTGGGCATGCTGGAGCGCTTCTTGCGTCTTGTGGGTGAACTGCTCAAAGTTCATGAAAATGTGCTCCGGATTTTATGCGAAAATTCCCGTAAAATTAGATAAATTACGATAAATTTCCACTGATTTTCGATACATTTCCCGGCGCCTGAAACCTCGTCAATACCGGAAATCGGAGGCGGCCAAGGCTTGTGGCACAGGGAAAATATAATATCTTAGTCTTCTTCTGTCAAGTTTTATATTTACAACATATATATATTTATAAATTCACATACATGCACTTCCCTGCTCGCCCGAAAGCAAAAAGGTGCCTTCGTCCATGAACAAGCCTGTATTTCAAAGATATATGGGTCTCAAGCCTTTGCAAAAAGGAAAAAAAGGAGTATATTCAGGAAGTGGATATCACGATAAATTTCAATCGCCATCATCAAGGTCAAGGAGAAACAACAGATGACGGATGGAACGGTCACTTTATTCGATCAATCCCAAAAGAAACCCCAAGCCCTTGAAGGCATTACGGTTACGCCGCTCGCCAGCCAGAAGGTGAGCGAGATTCTCGAGGGCGAAGGCAAGACCGGCCACGGGCTCAGGCTGGCCGTCACCGCCGGCGGTTGCTCGGGTTACAACTATGGCCTGTACTTCGAGGAATCCGCGAATCCGGAGGATAAAGTGTTCCACGCCGAGGGGTTCGACGTGTTCGTGGACCCCCAGAGTTATCCCGTCATCGCCGGAACGGAAATCGACTTCGTCGACAGCCTCCAGGGCTCAGGCTTCAAGATCAACAACCCCAACGCCATGAACATGTGCGGCTGCGGGAAATCGTTCACTACGTGATAAAACAATGCCTTACGAGCCCCGGGCATCACGCGCCCGGGGCTTTTTTTGTGACGAACGAGAGATTTCGCCTTGAACCCTCACGATAAGGCCTCCGAGTGGCGAGCGCCCGGCGCCGTCGTCCTCATCTCCTGCTACGAGTTGGGTCACCAGCCCCTGGCCGTCGCCTCGCCCATGGCATTTTTGCGCGAAGCGGGTTTCCGGCCCTGGGCGATGGACATTGCGGCGGAGGATTTCTCGCCGGGGAAAATCGCAAATGCAAAATTCGTCGGCATCAGCGTACCGATGCACACGGCGCTCAGGCTCGGCGTGGAGGTGGCCGCGAAAGTACGCGAGACGAACCCGGGGTGCCATATTTGTTTCTATGGCCTCTACGGCCTGCTCAACAAGGACTATCTTCTTGAAAACGGCGGGGATTCGGCCATCGGCGGGGAGTTCGAGTTGCCGCTCGCTCAGCTCATTCAAGGGCTGTCGCAATCAAACGGCTCCACCCAAGTTCCCGGAGCGGCCACGAGGGAACATACGTCCGGCCCGTATCTCGAGAAAATCCCCCTGCTCAAACCTGAAAGAGAGGGACTGCCCAGGCTTCAGGCATACGCACACCTCGCAAGGGAGGGGACACACTATCCCGCAGGAGCCGTCGAGGCGAGCCGGGGCTGCAAGCACTTGTGCCTCCATTGCCCCATTCCGCCGGTCTACGAGGGCCGCTTCTTCATCGTGCCTCAAGAGAAGGTTCTAGAAGACATCGAAGATTTGGCGGCGCAAGACGCACGCCACATCACCTTTGCAGATCCGGATTTCCTGAACGGCCCCTCTCATGCGCTCCGAGTCGCCCGCGCCATGCACGAGAGGTTTCCCTCGCTCACCTTCGACTTCACGGCCAAGGTCGAGCACATCATCAAGCACGAGGAGCTTCTGCCGGAGTTCGCAAAATACGGATGCGCGTTTTTCGTCACCGCAGTGGAATCTCTGAGCGACCTTGTTCTGCGTCATCTGGTTAAAGGTCATAACCGGGAAGACGTCTTCCGCGCCGTGAAAGCCGCCCGGGAGGCGAACATCTCCATTCGACCATCGCTGGTCGCGTTCACGCCGTGGGCGAGCGCGCAGGATTATTTCGATCTGCTGGATTTTATCGAAGAATACTCTTTAATCGACGAGGTCGACCCCATCCAGATGGCCATCCGCCTTCTGGTACCGCCGGGCTCCCATTTGCTCGAATCACCCCACATGACGAGACATATCACCGAGCTCGATGCCGAGAATTTCATCTATCGCTGGGAGCATCCGGACGAAAGAATGGACAAACTGCACCAGGAGGCGCTCCTCCTCGCCGAAGATGCGGCAGCGCGCCAGGAGGACGCCGCCGTGACTTTCGCGAGGATTCGCGAATTGGCGGCCGCTATTTTGGAGCGCCCCGATCAGGCAAGGCCAAAGGCCGCCTTCGCGCCCGATCGAATTCGCCCGCCTCGCTTGACCGAATCGTGGTTTTGCTGAGCGGAGCCCACCCAGGGCCAGTTGGCCCTCTAAGTCACCGGTTACGACTTATTTCAAAACCTGTGAATACGTTTCCTCGTCGAAACCGACGATGAGGGCGTTTCGATGTTTGATGACCGGCGCTCTGAGCGTACCCGAGCGGCCCATCAACAGCGCCAGAACGTCTTCACGCGCAGGGTTTTCTTCTTTGATATTCAGGTGAATGACCTTTCTGCCCTTGGTCGAATACACATCCGCCACGCCATCCAGAACCGAGTCGACGTTGCCCTCATCCACCACGTCTTTTTTGGAACTGGCCTGCTCGGATACCTCGATACCATTTTCCGCAAGAAACGCTTGCGTTTTGGTGCAGGTCTTTCAGCCGGAACGATGGTAGTACCAATCCACTGTCTTCGACATGTCTCAGAATCTCCTCACGAAACGAAAAACCCTCTCGTTGAAAAACCTTGAAGGCGGCTAAGCGATTCGGGGGATGCCAGCCTTCAACTCACCCGTGATGAAGGCGCAATTGATTCAAAGATTCATTACGGCGACGGCCCGTACGGGAGAGCCCGTGCCATCGCGAATCTTGAGCGGGAGCCCCACATAGAGAAATTCCTTGCCCGCCACCGCTTCGATATTCGCGAGATTCTCCGTGTTGTGGCGCTGAAGTTCCCGGCAAAGCACGTGACAGGGGAACGTCAGCTCTATGGTGTTCACGCCGGCATCGATGCTGGGCGCATCCTGGCCGATGTTCACCACGCCGCATTCGCGATAGAGGAAGTTCGCGGCGTCATACCCCAAGCCCGGGTACGTGCTTAGATAATCATCCGTCGGATAAGTGCGCTTGAAATGCCCGCCCGTGAAGAGGAGCGTGCCGTCTTTTGGGGGCGTGAGTTCCGTTGACGAAAGTTCATCCTGCAAGAGTTGTAAGGATATCTCCTCCATCGGTTCCACCTTGCCCGTGAAATCCAGCGCAATCGCCCGGGTGATGAACCACTCGAGCGGCGCCTGATCGATGTTCGGCGCCGTTTCCCGCTCATCGATATGGCTGACCGAATCGGTGTGCGTCGGTCCGTGATCGCACATGTGGAGCATCATGGCTGCATACGTGATGTCCTTGGGTTTGATCGGCGCATTGGCCGCGTCTTCGTGCCGGGCGACGTATTCGATTTCGGTAGCCGGATGCCCGGGAAACCTGGGCGCGCCGGTATAGATCTCCTGGCTCAGATCGATGATTTCGTACATGCTCATCTCCTCAAAAACATTATGCAAAACCCCCGCATGCGGATGCGGGGGCTTCATCGTTAACAAATATCAGGCGACGCCACCGACCGTGACGCCGTTCGACACCGGACACTCCAGGTCGGGCCAGACTTTCGTCATGAACGTTTCCAACTCATAAATGACTTCTTCCTTGGGGCATTGCGCGTAGTGCCAAATCAGGGTGATGAACTCGGCAGGCACTTTTTCGTACGTTTCCTCCCATTCGCGCTTGAGCTTGTCCACCGGACCACCAAGGAAGATTCCGCTTTCCTTGATATTCTGGATCCAGTCGATGCTTTCCGTGTCGTCGGGGAACTGCGGGAAGAAGGGTACGTAGAAGTTCTGGTAGATATCCTGATCGTATTTCCTGAGCTTCTCGTCGTATTCTTCTTCGGTGTCCGTCACATGAATCCACCGGCAGACGCACTGCCGCTCGCCATGAGCGAAGTTGTGGCCCGCCTTAGCTGCCTCCTCAACGTAGAGGTGGGAGAATTCCTCCATCTTTTCCAGTTTTGTGAAATACACGGGCCGGAACCCGTGTCTCGCCGCGAATTTTATGGAATCCGGGCTCGCGCTCACGGCCTGGAACATGGGCGGATAAGGCTCCTGGTAAGGTTTGGGAACAACGCTCACCTTTCTGACCCGATTGTCATCACCGATCTCGCCGATAGCGCCGGCGTCCCGGGCGCTTTTCCAGGCCGGATAATCGATGCCATCCTTATACGGGTATGGAATCTCATAATAATCACCCTTCACTTCCACCGAATCTTCCTGCCAGAATTTAAGCAACATCTCGACGCGTTCTTCAAAGATGTCGCGGTTCTTCACGTCGTCGGCCCCACCGAGGGCGTCGGAGACAGTGGCCCGGGTGTCGCTGAACTGTCCCAGGACGTTCGACCATCTGGACTGATACCCCCTTGCCAAGCCACAGAAGAACTTCCCCTTGGTGATGTGGTCGAGTATCGCCGTCTCCTCGGCCACGCGAATCGGATCCTGCGTCGCCATGACGTAACCCAGCGCGCCCACCCGCGCATTCTTGACATGATTCGCCCACCAAGCGTTGAGAACGCCCGGATTGGGACCTACCTCGTAACCCTCGGAGTGCAGATGGTGCTCAATGGTGCTGATACCCCAGACACCCATCTCGTCCGCGGCCTTTACGATGTCGACCCATTCATGAAGCACGTGATGGTACAAATCCTTGTCCCTGGCCAAGGGCCTTTTCTGCTCGCGCTCCTCTCGGCTTTCCGTCGGCAGCATAGGATATAGCTGGATAATCACTTTGGGTTTTGCCATCGCCTTATTCTCCTTTCTCAACAGAGATTTTCTTCATCCTCGGGCGCCGGAGGCCAGCGCTTGTTTTGATAAATTCATTTTATTTTTCACTTTGTGGAGGAGTTTGGATAGCCTCTCTCTTTCATCGTCCTCCAAATCATTCATGAGGTCCGCTATGCGTGAGTAATAGTCCGGGAAAATAGCGTGTAGGCTCTCTTTTCCCTTGGGCGTCAGGCGCACGATGACTTTCCTCCTGTCACCATCGTGGCTGAAGCGCTCGATGAGTTCATCGCGCTGAAGTCCCTTCATCAACCCGGTCATCGTCGCGCGCGTCACGCCTGCCTGCCTGGCCAACTCCGACGGACTGAGACCCGAACCATTGTTTCTCATTTGGGAACGCAGCAGCAGCAATAAAACGATGAATCTGCCCTGAGAAACGCCGTGATTGGCCAGATACGTTTCAAAGGCGGTAAGCATATCGCTGCCTACCTGCAAGAAAAGATAAAACAGCATGACGGAGGATGTATCCAGAGAGGAATACTCCGGCACGAGTGGCCTGAAGTCTTCCTCGTTGGGCAGTTCTTTCATGTAGAACATGGGTTCGCTCCGAGAATTAAATGCTATGGGGCCTAATTATATGGAGCCTTACAATCCAAGTCAACCAGATCTTTCTCACGGATGTTTCTTGAGCATTGAACATGGCGCTGCTGGAAAAAACCACAATTTCGGGTCTTGAAACATTCATCAAATGGGATATATTAGCGGTTGTATGGTGATATCCTTGAGTTTGGAGGATATGAATGCATCGGTTCGTGAAAAAACTTTGGCCGCTTCGCCTAAGATACCAAATGATTGGATAATCCAGGAGGATTTCTGAAATGCGCTCTCAAGACTTCACTCGCTCGACCGGGCAACGCGTCATCGCACAAGACGCCGCCGCATTTATGCAGCGCGTCTACGGTTGGATGACGCTGGGGCTCTTCGTCACGGGCTTTAGCGCCCTCTACGTCGCATCCAGCCCCGCCGCCATTCAATTCATCTTTGGAAGCTCCATCTCGGTATTTCTGGTTATCGGTGTCCAACTCGCGCTGGTTTTCTCCATCAGGCCGGTGATGCGCAGCAAGGGCTGGCAAGCAGGTGCGGTTCTGTTCCTGCTCTACAGCGCGACGCTGGGCGTCACCGTTTCCACCCTGCTCCTGCGCTACACGTTCACTTCGGTGGCCCAGGCGTTTTTCGTCACCGGCGGCGCGTTCGGCGGATTGACCCTCTTCGCCTTCGTGACGAAAAAAGACCTCTCGGGCGTGGGCAATTTCTGCATGGTGGGACTCATCGGCATCATTCTCGCCAGCGTCGTCAACATATTCGTGGGCAGTTCCGCCGTTCATTTCGCCATCAGCGTTCTGGGTGTTCTCATCTTTGCGGGTCTGACGGCCTATGACACCCAGAAGATGAAGGAATACGCCTACACCCAGGACACGGACAACGAAACGGGCAGGCGCGCCTCCATCATGGCGGCGCTCGAGCTCTACCTTGACTTCATCATGATGTTTATCTATCTTACGCAGCTTCTGGGCGCCTCGCGTGAGTGAAGAGAGTGTCTTCATCAAAGAGCCGGGGCTTGGGCCCCGGCTTCGCTATAATCACAACGAATCGATAGCTGATCTCTTCCAATTTCCCAAAAATGAGTGTTATAATTAGAATTGTGGAAGAAGAAATGCCCATTATCGCCCTGGTAGGAGAATAATCTTGGGCCTTCGCATCTCCATAGGGGCGATTATCGCCGTTCTGCTCGGCGGGACAGGATATTTCGCCCAGCAATCCCAATCGACAAAAGAACTGCTGCAAGAACGAGAGATTGAGCTTTCTAAAGAAAAAGAAAGTTCCGCAAAACTCAAGAGCGATATCCAGCGCTTCAAAGGCATAGAACAAAAGGTGAAGGGCCTGGAGTCAAGGTTCGCAAACGTAAGCGCCTCCGCAAAGACGCGGATGGAAGAGCTGAGCAATCTCGTCGCCGAGAAAAACACCGCCATCGAGCAGGATAAAGCAAAACTTCTAAGCCTCGCGACCGCTCTCAAGGAAAATCAGACAGCTCTTGAGAACGAGCGCAAGGCGCGCGCCGAAGCCGAAAAAGCAAATCAACAAAACACCGAACTCGCCGGAAATCAGGCCGCAGAGATAAAGCGTCTCGATACCCAAGCCAAAGAGATGAGCCGGCTCATCACCGAGAAAAGCGCCGACATCAAACAGCGAAAAGCCCAAATCAGAAGCCTCAAAGTCACGCTCGACATCATCAATGGCTCCCTCGAAAACGAGCGCAAGGCGCGCGCCAACGCTGAAAAAGCGAATCAACAAAACATCCAACTCGCCGGGAATCGGGCGGAAGAGATAAAGCGCCTGGATACCCAGGCTGAAAAGATGAGCCGACTCATCGCCGAGAAAAGCGCCGACATCGAGAAAGGGGCGGTGAAGAATCAAAACCTCGAGCGTACCCTCAAGCAAATCGAGGCTACTCTCGAAAACGAGCGTAAGGCGCGGGCCGAGGAGATAAAAGGACTCGAGGCCCAAGCCCAAAAGATGAGCAAGCTCGTCGCGGAGAAAAGCGCCGACATCGAACAGGAAAAAACAAAGGCCAAAAAACTTGAGCGCACGCTCAAGCAAATCCAGACCACTCTCGATAACGAGCGCAAGATGCGGGCCGAGATGGAAAAATCAAATCGGCAAAACGTCCAACTCGCCAGCACCCGCGCCCGGGACACGAAGCGCCTCGAAAAAGTCAGGGAACTTCTCCAGACGCAAGTACGCAGGATGCGCCAACTCATCGCGATGAAAAGCGCGGACATCGAGCAGGAAAAAGCAAGAACTCAAAAACTCGAACTCGCGCTCAAGCAAATCCAGGCGGCCCTCGATGCTGAGCGCAAGAGGCGCGCCAAGGCCGAAAAAGCAAGTCAGCAGAGCATCAAACTCGCCAGCGAACGGGCCGCAGAGATAAAGCGTCTCGAAAAAGCCAGAGAGCGTCTCGAGACCCAGGTTCGCATAATGCGTCAAATCATAGCGAAGAAGAGCGCCGACATCGAAAAGGAAAAAACAAAAACCCAAAGTCTCGAGCGCGCGCTCAAGCAAATCCAGGCGGCCCTCGAAACCGAGCGCAAGATAAGAGTGAAGGTTGAGAAATCAAATAAAGAAACCATCGAACTCGCCCAAAAACGGGCCGCAGAGATAAAACGACTGGAACAAGTCAGAAAGATTCTCGAGACCCAGGCCCGAAAGATGGGGCAACTCATCAAAGCCGAGCAGGCAAGAGCGAAGAAACTCAACGTCACCAGTCAGCGCAAGGCGCCGGCCAAAGCCGAGAAATCAACTGCGCAAAAAACCGAACTCGCACAAAACCGGGCCGCGGAGATGAAGCGCCTCGAGAAAACCAGGGAAATCCTCAATACCCAGGTTCAGGCGATGAGCCGACTTATAGCGGAGAAAAACTCCACCATCGAAAAGGGAAAAACCAAAACCCAGAACCTCGAACTCGCGCTCGAACAAACCCGGAAAACTCTCGATATTGAACGCAAGACGCGCACGGAGGCGGAAAAAGCAAAGACCCGAAATGCCGAACTTGCAAGAAAGCGGGCCGAAGAGCTAAACCGTCTCGGAAAAGCCAGGGAACTCCTCCAGGCGCAGGTTCAAGAAATGAGCCAACTCATCGCGGAGAAAACCTCCGTGGCCGATCTCATCAGGAACAAGCTGAATCAGACAAATCTGAGCCTGGCTGAAACGATCAAAAAACACACGCTGGCAATCGCACGCTCTAAAGTCCTGGAGAAAAGAGCACGCGAAGAAGCCGAACGGGCCAAAAAGCTGGAATCAGACCTGAAGGAGATGGACAGCAAGTTTCAGGAACAATCCATCACGCTGCGAAGAACCAAAGACTTGCTCCGCGTGACCTTCGTGAACAATCTTTTGTTTGATCTGGGAAGCGCCAGAATCAGGAAAAAGGGAAGCGAGGTGCTTTCAAAAATTGCGGAATTTCTCGGAAAACAAAAAGACAAAATGATACAGGTAGAAGGACATACGGATAATCGGCCCATCAAAGGCAATCTGCTCAGACGCTATCCCTCGAATTGGGAACTATCGTTCGCGCGCGCTATCGCCATCGTCAAGTTCCTGGAATCGAAAAACATATCGCCTGAGCGCATGTCGGCGACCGGCTACTCATTTTATCGCCCGGTGGCGAACAACGACACCAAAGAGGGCCGCGCCAAAAATCGTCGAACGGAAATACTTCTCAGCAGCCCCCGGGTGCCGGTAGAAGAGGCGGCTCGCTAGCATTTCCCGGGGATAGGTGGCTAAATTTTGAGGGCCGCCTCGATTTCGGGTCCGAGTTGCCGCTCCGCGATCACGGCGCCTGTCAGTCGGTCTTCCTGAAACACTTCATTGGCCACGCGCTGAATATCCTGCTCGCCCACGGCGTCGATATCCGCCAACTCTTCCTCCACAGGATAAATTTTGCCTTTGAGCATGAGGTTCGAACCGTTTCGCCCCGCATGGTATTGTGAACTCTCGTGTATCTGGAGATTGCCCTTGATGTAGCGCTTCGCTTCCGCCAGTTCCTCTCTCGTTACGGGTTCGGTCTTGAACTTTCCTGTTTCGGAGAGCATCACCTCGGTCGCTTCCACCGCCTTTTCAAGCGCCACGCCCGCTTTCAGTTCAATCATCCCGGTATCGGTATAACGGTGCGGTGCGGCGCCCACACTGTAAGCAAGACCCCGCTTTTCGCGCACTTCGGTGAACAATCTGCTGCTCATCTTGCCGCCCAGTATGTTGCACATCACACGAAGGGGGGCGGCGTCCTCGTGATTCAGACCGAAGGCGCGAAACCCGAGCGCGAGATTCACCTGATCCGTCTGGCGGGCCTGATCCACAATTTTGGCTTTGCTTTCCCCGGGCAGATCTGGGGACAGAGGCTTCTCCTCGCTGCCGGTCCGCTCCCCGAAGTGTCGTTCGGACAACTCCATTACCTCTTCGTGTTTCACGCCGCCCGCCACGGAGACTACCGTGTTGCCCGGGGTGTACCATTTTTCTATCAGCTCGCGCATATGCTCGGGTTCTATTGCATTGATGGTCTCCCGGTTGCCGATGACGCCCATTTGCAGGTTGTAGACGGTGGTCTCCAGCATATCCGACACCCAGATACGCGGCATGTCCTCATACATCTTCAACTCTTCGAGGATGACCATCCGCTCCCGGTCCCACTCGTCCTTGTCCAGCAGGCAGTTGTTCACCGCATCCGCATAGACTTCCAGAACCGTGGCGAACGCTTCGGCCGGCGCCGTGAAGTGATAACAAGTGCGCTCGGGCGCCGTATTCGCGTTGATGGACGCGCCGTTTCCTTCCATCTCACGCGCGATGTCGAGCGTCGTTCTCGAAGGCGTCCCCTTGAAGACCATGTGCTCCAGCGCATGGGAAACGCCCACTACTTCATCGCGTTCATGCCTGCCGCCACAACCAAAATAAATATGAAACGCCACGGCCGCCGATTCCGCGCGTTCCGCCGTCACCACGCGAACCCCGTTGGAAAGTTTATCCTCGACTATCTTCATGGAGCCTCCGGGACAGGAAAAAGGCGGACTTTACCCCAAGCGATTTCATTTTTTATTGGTGCCGGAGAGAGGACTTGAACCTCCACGGGCCGAAGCCCACTAGAACCTGAATCTAGCGCGTCTACCAGTTCCGCCACTCCGGCGAGAAGATTGGTAGTCATTCCCTATATCGGGGGGCGAATGCGTTGTCAAGGATTCGAGTCGATGAATAAAACTATCTCGTCATTTGATATAGTTCGAGGAAGGCAAGACAACTTCGAACCTAAATCCGACAAACCAGGGGAAAGATGCCCAAAATCACGCTCTATACGCGAAGCGAGTGTCATCTATGCGATGAGGCGAAAACAACGATGATGCGGCACTTTCCGAATCTCGCGATCGATGAGGTCGACGTGGATACGGATCCCGAACTAACCCGCCAGTACGGCGAGGAGGTGCCCGTCGGTTATCTGGGGGAAACTAAGGTTTTCAAATACCACTTAGACGTCAAGCGATTGCGCCGCCTGCTCGATGAGACAGAACATTAGGCATGAACCTCCTCGCATTTTATGGATTCATCACCGTCATCTCGCTTAGCGGCGTCATGTCGCCGGGGCCCCTCACGGCATTCCTCATCGCGCGCGGCAGGCAAAGCCCGTGGGCCGGAATCTGGGTCACTATCGGACACGCTCTGGCTGAAGTTCCCCTCATCATCGCCTTATATGCCGGGCTACAGCCTTTCTTTGAAATTCAGGGAATCCGCGAGGGCGTCTCCTTGCTAGGCGGTGGTGTCCTCATCTATCTGGGAAGCGGCGTATTCAAGAATTTCCGGGCATCCGCCCCCGAGGGAAATGGCGTTCTTGAGTGCAACTCCCTCGCCGGCGGCGTCTTGCTTACGGTTCTGAATCCCTACTGGATTTTATGGTGGCTCACCATTGGCGCCAGCCTCATCTCACGAACGAGCGAATTCGGATGGTTTGCCGGTTTGGCGGGAATGATTTTCGTTCACCTGCTGGCGGACGGCGTGTGGGCCGTTTTCATCACGTGGTCATCGAACCAGGGGAGCCGCGTCATCGGCGAAACCGGGTGGATGAGAATCGAACAAGGCTGTGCGTGGGTGATGCTGGGCTTCGGGGTTTTCTTCATCTACGACGGTCTGGTGGGACTTGTGGCCTAGACATTCAATTTTTTCCGCCCGTTTTCGATATCGACATGTATTTGCCGCACGAGTTCCTGGGGACCTGAGAACTTCTTCTCCTCGCGCAGGCGGGAGACGAATTCCACTCGAATGGATTTCCCATAAAGATCCCCTTCCCAATCCAATAAGTGGGTTTCGAGAGTTACTTGCTTTTTATCGAACGTGGGACGATTCCCGATGTTCGTCACGGCGGGATGTCGGAGGCCCTCTCTCCCATCAATCTGCACCCGGCAGGCGTACACCCCGTTTTCGGGAATCAGGATGGACGGATAATCCACGTTGGCCGTCGGTATACCGATTTGCCGGCCCCGCCCATCACCGTGAATCACTTCTCCCTCGATGAGGTGGTGCTGCCCCAGCAAACGTGCGGCCTCCTCCACCGCCCCGCCCAGCAACAGCTTTCGTATTTCCGTGCTGCTGACCCGCCTTCCCTCGAACATATAAGGGTCCAGCACGTGCGTTTCGAACCCGGCGCTCGCCCCCTCTTCCTGCAAGAGTTCGACGTTTCCCGCACGCCCTTTCCCAAAACGGAAGTTGAAACCGATCACCACCAACGAGGCTTTCAGGCCTTCGCCGATAATCTGCCGCACGAAATCCCTGGCCACGGTTTGCGCCAGAGTGGGCGTGAATTTCTCAATCACCACGGCGTCGATATTCTGGGTTTCCAGGCGGGCCAGCTTCTCTTCGAGGGTCGTCATCAGGGGGGGACGTCTTTCAGGAGCAACCACGGAGAGAGGGTGCGGCTCGAACGTCAATATGACGCTCCGGCCTCCGCGCCGGACGGCCTCTTCTTTGATGAATCGGCAAATCTCTCTATGAGCGAGATGAACGCCGTCAAAATTCCCGATGCTCAATACCGAGGGAGAATCCTCAGGATCATAGGCGTCTACTCCCTCAAAAACTTCCACCGTTCGCTCACCTCAAAAGAATCGCGCCTTGCGAAAAGCAACTACGAACCAAAGGTTTCTTCCGAAAATCTTTCTAGCAGAGCGTCACGCACTTGCGCAAGAAAAGAAAGGGCAACGCTCTATCTCCCACATTTACAAAGAGTAAACGATGACAAAACAAAAACTCATTTCCCTTTTCGCCCCGATGCGAGTAGTATATTCTCAAGAAGCCGAAAAACTGGACCGGGAGAATAAGGTGTAGATTCACGGTACAAGCGACCTACGATCAACGCCGCCAGTAACGTGGAGCAAGGTTTTTCATGAGACCGCCCAAATTATTTTCTTTCCGCATCATTGCGCCTTTAATTCTCATTTCTTTATTCGCACCCCCTCTCCCCGACACGGCCTCAGCCGCAAAATCCACCATGTCTACAGAAACGTCCTTCGAGCGTCCGCGCAGCAACGTGGCGCCGCCAAATATAAGAGGCCCTCGCCTCGCGCTATCCATGCGAGAAGCCGTGAGCATCGCCCTCGCGCGTAATTTCGACATCACCATTGCCGGGTTCGACCCCCACATCGCAGAAAGCAGCGTCGTCCGGGAACGCTCCGCCTTCGATCCCCAGGCCTTTGTGGACACGAGTATCAGCAAATCCAAGCTCGGTTCTACGAACAGCGCATTTAACGTAACCGGGGGAATACGAGAAACCGATTCCCTGGGTATCGCGGCCGGCATCCGCCAAAGGCTCATCACAGGAGCCGAGTATTCACTTATACTGCGAAACATCCGGGAATCGACGAATTCTCCACAAAACGTATTCGATCCGAGTTATCAAACCAGCCTTACTTTCACCATCGAACAGCCTTTGTTCAAAAATTTCGGCATCGATATCAACCAAGCCAGAATCAGAGTGGCCATGGCCACCAAGGAACAAACGCTTCATGATTATCGAAGCCAGGTCATCCAGACGGTAGACGCCGTTCAGCAAGCCTATTGGAATCTCGTCTTCTCCATCGAAAACCTCCAGTTCAGGAGAAAATCGCTCGATCTGGCAAAGGACCTCTTGCGCAGGAACAAGATTCAAGTCGAAGTCGGCACGCTCGCCCCGATAGAAATTACGGAGGCGGAAGCAACCGTCGCCTCCCGGGAAGAAGCTCTTCTCGTGGCGGAGCGCGAAGTCAAGGACAGGGAAGACTCCCTGAAGATGCTGCTGAACGTTGCGGAAAAGCCCTCTTCCTGGGGCATCAGCATTCTGCCGAGAGACAAGCCGACGTTCAGAAACATACGAGTGGATGAGATGCAACTCACGCTCGACGCCTTGCGCAAGCACGCGGCGCTGGAGAATGCGCGCCTAGAAATCGACAAAAGACAAATCGATATGAAAGTAGCGAAACAAAACCTGCTGCCCGAATTCAACTTGAACGCATCGGCATCCAACAACGCTCTAGCGGAAAGCGAAGGGAGAGCCTTCGAGGAGCAATTCAAAAACGAAAGATACTCATTCTCCGGTGGCGTCTCGTTCCGTATGCCCATCGGAAACAGGCAAGCGAATGCGGACTACCGCCAGGCGCAACTCAGGCACGCCAAAACGGTGGCCACCTACCACCAAACGCAGCAAGCCATCATGGAGGAAGTCCGGCGCAACGCGCGCAGAGTTCGCGTAAACGTAAAAAGGATCGAGGCGACGCGCGTCGCGAGAAGGCTGGCGGAAGAGCGCCTTGATGCCCAGGAGAAAAAATTCAAGGTCGGACTCTCGACGAGCAGAGACATTCTCGAAGACCAGGAAAGGCTCGCCAACTCCCTGACGCAGGAAACCCGGGCGCTCATCGACTATCACAAATCTCTCGCCTCATTGGATAGGGCGACGCACTCCACACTCGAGCGGTTCCAGATCGAAATGTTCTATCCCGGCGAGGCCAAGGCGAAAACAACTACAAAATGAATCATCCCCGATTCTTGGGAATGGATTTCGGCGAAAAGCGGGTAGGGCTCGCCATCAGTGACTCGCTGGGTCTGACGTCCCAACCACTCGGCCTCATCGAAAGGCAAAGCGATGAGCAACTGCTCGACGAGATAAGGAACATCATCCGTGAGCATCGTGTTCATCTTCTGGTCGTGGGACACCCCGTCGGACTGTCGAATCGTGATACATCCAGGGCGAAGCGCACCAGAAGGTTCGTGAAATTCTTGCGAAATAATCTTGAAATTCCCGTCGAAAAATGGGATGAGCGGCTCAGCACGACGCAGGCGAACCGGGTTTTGAATGAAATGGAAACCAAGCCGAGCCGGAAGATGAAAAAGCGCGACGTCATCGCGGCGCAACTCATACTACAGGCCTACCTGGACCATCAAAACGCGAAGCGCCCGACTTCCCATGACTGAAAACGAAAATCATCTAGAAGAAACCGATACGCCGGAAACAGCGCCTCCCGCCAAAAAGCGTCGGCTCGGGAAAATCCTCGTTGCGCTTTTTTCCTCCATCGTCCTGGTCGCTTTTATCGGCTATCAATATCTCGACGGTGAATTCAACCGGCCCGCGAACCCCAAAGCGGATGAAACGAAACACATCCACATCCGCTCCGGCATGTCCTTCGCCCAAATACTCGAACTGCTGGAGAAAAACCGTTTGATTCAAAACCCCGGGTTGTTCCATCTGCAGGCCAGACTCAGGGGCGGCGCCAAGAGCATTCAAGCCGGCGTCTATGCGCTCAAAGCATCCATGTCGCCGCGAGAGATATACCGGCACTTATCAGAGGGCAGGGTCGCCCGGCGCACTTTCACCATTCCCGAGGGTTACAACGTCCGGGAAATCGCTCGAACAATCCAGCGCGCCAAACTCGCCGTCAAAAGAGAAATTCTCAGGCTCTCGCAGGATCCGTCTTTTCTTAAAGAACTCGAGATTTCCGCGGCCTCCATCGAGGGATATCTATTCCCCGACACGTATCATTTCCCGGTGGGCACGGAAGCGAAAAAAATCCTGACTCTCATGGTTCGAACGATGCGGAAAAAATTCTCGCCCGCTCTCAGAGAACAAGCGAAAGCGATGGGATTCACCATCCACCAAGCGCTCACCCTGGCCTCGATCATCGAAAAAGAGACTTCCCTGAGCAACGAACGACCACTCATTGCGGCCGTGTTCATCAATCGGCTCAAACGAAGAATGCGCCTCCAGAGCGACCCCACCGTCATATACGGACTTCCCCATTTCGACGGAAACATCACAAAAAAAGATTTGCGATACGATTCACCCTACAACACCTACCTCCACCGGGGACTCCCCCCGGGCCCCATCGCCAGTCCGGGGCTGGAATCCATCAAATCAGCCTTGAACCCTGCCAAAGTGAAATACCTGTATTTCGTGGCCACCAAGGACGGCGGCCATCAATTCTCCCGCACGTACCGCGAACACCGCCGCGCCGTGAATCGATATCAACGCAAATAGACGCAGGTTGACCCCGGAATTGCGGTAGTGGCATGATTGTCAACCAGTTGTCCTGGCATAGGAAGGCGCAATAGATCGAAAGATATTTGAGCGTAGACTCCTTGTTCTTATCCCCCATTCGGCTCATCCAGCGAACGCCCGGACGAGGACCGAACACATGACGACCAAATTACTTCTCCTCGATGAAAGCCTCCTGGTGCAACGCGTCGTGGAATTGGCCTACAGGGATAAAGGAGTCGATGTCCAGATAGCGGAGAATGCAGACGAAGCGCTTGAAATGGCGGAGAATGCGGCGCCGGACATCGTCGTCGCCAGCCTGGACATGGAGCATTCCGACGGCCTGGACTTTTGCCGCCGCCTGCGTGAAAAACCGGATTCCTCCCAAGTGCCTCTTCTCGTTTTAACGAGTACGCGCACAAGCGTCAGCGATGAGGAAATCCAGGAAGTGGGCGCGATAGCAAACATCGAAAAACCGTTCAAACCGGTGGTATTTACGGACGAAGTGGAGCGCATCATCGGCCCCGGACATATCGCATCGAAACCAGAGCCCGAAGCGCAGGCGGTGTCCGATTCCCCGGAAATCAGAACGGAGGAATCGCCCTCCTCTTCAGGAGACGCCATAGAGGAATCCGAAGAAACTCCTGCTGCCCCGGCTGCGGAAAAAACGCCCGAAGAAATGGAAACGGCTCCTGCTGAAACAGAGAGTGCGGAATCTCCGGGTGAAGAAGATGAGCAACCCTCCTCTTCTCGCGCCCCGCTCGCTCTCGATAGCGAAACACTCGCTCCCGTCATCGAGAAACATCTGGAAGAGGCCGTAGAAAAAATTGCCCCCACGTTGCTCCGCCACATCGAAGACGCCGTGGTGAAACAGCTCCCCTATATCGTAGAGAAAATCGTCATTCGAGAAATCGAAAAAATCAAACGCGGAGAATAAGTTTTGCTGGAATCCCGTTACGACCCGAAAGGGGCCGAAGATCGCTGGTATGCCGAATGGCTGAAGCGCGGATATTTTCACGGTGCGCCCAGCGAGAACCATGATCCTTATTCCATCGTCATCCCACCGCCGAACGTGACGGGTTCGCTCCACATGGGCCACGCCCTGAACAATACCCTGCAGGACATCCTCATCCGCTGGAAGCGCATGAGCGGCCTGCGCGTCTGCTGGATGCCGGGCACCGACCATGCGGGCATCGCCACCCAGAACGTGGTGGAGCGCCAACTCGCCGAGGAGAATCTCTCGCGTGAATCCCTGGGACGTGAGAAATTCATCGAGCGCGTCTGGAAGTGGAAAGCCGAGAGCGGCGGAACCATCATCCGCCAGCTTCACCGCCTGGGCGCTTCTTGCGACTGGGAGCGCGAGCGGTTCACGATGGACGAGGGGCTCTCCCGCGCCGTGCGCGAGGCCTTCGTGAGGCTTTACGAAGAGGGGTTGATTTACCGCGATAATTATCTGGTGAACTGGTGTCCGAGGTGCGAAACGGCCGTATCCGACCTGGAAGTCGAGCACGAAGAACACGACGGCCACCTGTGGAATTTTCACTACCCGCTCTGGAGCGGCGGGGACGGCGTCACCATCGCGACGACGCGCCCCGAGACCATGCTCGGCGATACGGCCGTGGCCGTCCATCCAGACGATGAGAGATACAGGAACCTCGTGGGCGAGCATCTGCGCCTGCCGCTACTGGACAGGAAAATCCCCGTCATCGCGGATTCCTTCGTCGACGCCGAGTTCGGCTCAGGCGCCGTGAAGGTCACGCCCGCGCACGACCCGAACGATTTCGAGGCGGGACTCAGAAACGACCTGCCGCAAGTCAACATCCTCACCCCGGATGCGAAAATCAACGAAAACGGAGGCCCCTACGAGGGGATGGACAGGTTCAAGGCGCGTGAGCGCATCGTCGCCGACATGGAAGCGCAGGGGCTGATGTACGGGGTGGAAGCTCATCGTCACGCCATTGGCGGGTGCTATCGCTGCGGCACGGTGGTGGAGCCTTACCTCTCGAAACAATGGTTCGTGCGCGCGAAACCACTGGCGGAGGAATCGATTCGCGCCGTCGAGGACGGGCGAATCAGGATCGTTCCCAAACAGTGGGAATCCACCTATTTCGAGTGGATGCGCAACATCCGGGACTGGTGCATCAGCCGCCAGATATGGTGGGGCCACCAGATACCCGCCTGGTACAACGACGAGACCGGAGAAGTCATCGTTTCGCGCGAAGATCTGGACGACCCGAACTTAAGACGCGAAACCGACGTGCTCGACACCTGGTTCAGTTCGGCTCTCTGGCCCTTCTCGACGTTCGGGTGGCCGGACGAGAATCCCGATCTCGAATACTTCTACCCCACGTCCGTTCTCGTCACCGGCTTCGACATCATCTTCTTCTGGGTGGCGAGGATGATCATGACGGGACTCAAGTTCATGGGCGACGTTCCCTTCCGCGACGTCTACATTCACGCTCTCGTGCGGGATGAGCACGGCCAAAAGATGAGCAAAACGCAGGGGAACATTATCGACCCGCTGGAAATCATCGAGGAATTCGGCACGGATTCTCTGCGGTTCACCCTCACCGCCATGGCCGCCCAGGGTCGCGACATCCGCCTGTCCACGGAGCGAATCGCCGGATACCGGAATTTCTGCAACAAAATCTGGAACGCGGCTCGCTTCACGCTCATGAATCTGGGCGAGAGCGTTCCGCCCATGCCGCCGAGAGAAGCGCTCTCTCTTGGGGACAGATGGATACTGAGCCGCCTGAACGGCGTGACGCGCCAGGTGGACGAGGCGCTCGAGGAATACCGCTTCAACGACGCCGCCTTGGCACTCTACCATTTCACTTGGCATGAGCTCTGCGACTGGTATCTTGAAGTCATCAAACCCGCCCTCATCTCCGGCGAGGGCGGCGACGCAAGCCGAGCCGTGCTCGCCGAAGCGCTCGAGCGCACGCTTCGCCTTCTGCACCCGATCATACCCTTCATCACCGAGGAGATCTGGCAGAAACTCCCGAACCGCAGGGGGGAGAGCATCATGGTGGCCGGATGGCCGAAGCCTCAAGATGGGTGGGACGACCCCGAAGCGGAATCGCAATTCGAGGCCCTGATGGACATGATCGGCGGCATCAGAAACATTCGCGGCGAATTGAACATTTCTCCCAACAAGGAGATGCCCGCCCACGTTCAGGTGCAGGACCCCGGGAAACTCGACGTCATCATGCGCGAATCCGAATGGATACGGAGACTGGCGAGGATTGCGCCCGACTGGAAGGTCGGCCCCGACGTGGAGCGGCCCAAGGCGTCGGCTCACACCGTTTTCGGCTACGGGCAGGCGTTCGTCCCCATCGGCGGACTCATCGACGTCGAAGAGGAGTTGAAGCGCCTCCACAAGCAAATCGCCGACGCGGACGACGCGATAGCGGGCCTTGAGAAAAAACTCGCTAACCCCGCTTTCATCGAACGCGCGCCCGCCGAAATCGTGGAAAAGGACAAAACCCGCCTGCGCGAGACCCTGGAGCGCGCGGAAAAACTCCGCGAGAGCGCAGAGCGAATCGCAGAGTTCCAAAACTAGATGAACCCCATCGGCGCCAACGAGAAAACCCTCGATTGGCGGGTCGAAACGGTTGACGAAACAAGTTCCACCAACGATCTGGTTTCGGCCCGTGCGCGAGAAGGCGAGGCGAGCGGCTTCGTGATACGCGCAATTTCCCAAACCAAAGGAAGAGGCAGGCGGGGACGCTCCTGGTTTTCACCGCCGGGGAGCGGACTCTATTTCTCCGCCCTGCTTCGCCCGGGCGGCGAACCCGGAATTTCATCCCTCCTGACGCTACTGCTCGGCGTCGCAGCCGCAGAAGGACTGGCTGAGGCGACGAGCCTTCGGGTCGGGCTCAAATGGCCGAATGATTTGAGGGTGAACGGCAAAAAAATCGGTGGAATCCTCTGCGAATACATTGATCTTCCGAACCAGCTCCCCGCCATAGTCGCAGGCTTAGGCATCAACCTCACGACGCGGGAAGCCGACTTCCCTCCCGAACTGCGCGAATCGGCGTCCTCGGTTCTTCTCTCGGGAGGGCGGGTTCCCGATGCGGAGCATCTCCTCCACCTTATTCTTGAGCGCATCGCTTTCTGGTACAAGGAATATGAATCGAGCGGTTTCGAGGCCGTCCGTGAGCAGTGGCTCGGGCTGTGCGACAATCTGGGCGAGATGGTGTCCGTCCGCGTCGCGGATGAGACGTTTTCTGGAAAAAATAACGGGATTGACGAGGCGGGCCGCCTGCTGCTCGAAAAAGCGGACGGCTCCACCCAGAGAATAACCTCCGGCGAGGTGGAACTCACATGAACAAAGGCTCCTATTTGCTGGCCATCGACGTAGGCAACACGCAGACCGTCGTGGGGCTTTTCGATGGAGAAGATCTCCTGTCGAGTTGGCGGCTCGGCTCCGTGGCCCGCCGCACGACGGATGAACTGGCCATTCTCATGGAAGGCTTGTTCCGGCTCGGGGAACACCAGATGTCGGACGTGGGCCGTGTAGTGATTGCGAGCGTCGTTCCTCCCCTGGGACCGAATCTGGAGGACATGGCGAAACGCTATTTCGGCGTAAAACCGCTGGTCGTCGGCCCGGGAATACGGA
>JAPOYD010000113.1 GCA_026706735.1 Nitrospinota bacterium
GCGGGATGAGTGAAGATGCCACACCGAACGGGGGAACGCCACTGCGAGAGCCAGGAGACCCGATGACGGAAGACGAGGCCTTGATCGCGCGCATCCGCCCGATTCTCAGGCGGCGCAAGGGATTTTCCGAAAAACGCATGTTCGGCGGCGTGTGCTTCATGATCAACGGGAACATGTGCGTCGGGACGTGGAAGGGCGCGCTCATTGTGCGGCTCGGCAAGGAGAACCACGAGGCGACGCTGTCTGAACCCCACACGAAGCCCGCCGACATGGCGGGCCGGGTGATGAAGGGCTGGGCGCTCGTCGAACCTGCGGGCATTGCGACCGAAGACAATTTGAAAGCCTGGGTGCGCCGGGCGGCGAAGTTCACAGGCTCGCTTCCGCCCAAGTAATAACAACTTCATTGATGTTACGTGGATTCACTCTCATGAAGGATGAGTAGATGAAAGCGATTACAGTCCAGGGAGACGCCGGAATCGAAGGACTGGTATACGGCGAGGTTCCAACGCCCGAGCCAAGCGAAGGCGAAGTCCGCGTGAAACTCCTGGCTTCGGGCATCAACCACATCGACGTCTACCAGTGCACCCCGGACATGGTGCGTCACGATAAGCCCCACACCATGGGTGCGGACGGCGCGGGCGTCGTGGATAAGGCGGGTCCGGGAGCGGTCTTGCAGCCGGGCGATGAAGTCATCCTCGACCCCAACTTGGGCGACCCCACACAGCCGGGCTACGGCCTGGTGGGCGCGCAATGCCAAGGCACGCACGCGGAGTTCATCGTCCTGCCTGAGAAGAATTTCTTTCCAAAGCCTAAAAACCTCTCGTTCGAGGAGGCGGCGGCGCTTCCCCTGGCTCTCAGCACGGCCTATCGCCAGCTCATCAGCCGCGCCAAACTCCAAGCGGGCGAGAGCGTCCTCATCCACGGGGTGGGCGGCGGCGTCATGCTCTATTGCCTCCAGCTCGCGGCGCAAGCTGGCGCCTTCACCATCGTCACCTCATCAAGCGAGGAGAAACTCGAAACCGCCAAGTCCTTCGGCGCCGACGTCTGCATCGACTACAAGACGGGGGATGTAGCTCAACCCGTGATGGAGGCCACAGGTGGCCGGGGGGCCGACGTGGTGGTCGACAACGTGGGCGCGCCCACCTTCGCGCTGAGCGCCCAATGCGTCGCGCTGAACGGCCGCATCACCATCGTGGGCGGGGCCGCGCACCACGTGATCCCCGAGGTGAACCTGCGCGATCTGTATTTCAAGCAGGTCGACATCCATACCTCCACCATGGCGACGCCCGAAGAATTCCATGCGGCGATGGCCCTCGCCGCCGAGGGCAAGGTGAAGGCCCACATCGACTCCACCTATCCCCTCGCCCAGTTCCGCGAGGCCATCGAACGCGTGGCGAAGGGCCTTCAATTCGGAAAAGTGGTGATCACCAGAGACTAGGGATGAGGCGCTTGCGTCTCCTCTCACCGCACAGATATTTCATATTTGGAGAAAGTATAAAAAATGAAAAGACGCCTCGCCAAAACCGTCGCCGCAACAGCAGGCGGAGAGCGCGCCAATCACATGACGGCCAAAAAACCGCCGGGTCTCGTACCGCTCGATTCGGGAACGCCCAATTTCCCCACGCCCGAACACATCACGGAAGCCGCCAAGGAGGCGCTCGATCAAGGGCTCACGGGATACGCGCCGGGACAAGGCGACCCCGAATTCCTCGAAGCCGTCTGCGAGCACGTCGAGCGCGAGGCGAACGCGAAATATACGCCCCATTCCGTCATCGCGACGAACGGGGCGAGTTCGGGCATCTACGCCGTCATGACGGCGTTTCTCGACCCGGGCGATGAGGCCATCCTCATGGACCCCACGTTTTCGCTATACGCCCACGTCGCTTTGCAATTGGGAGCTGTTCCCGTCCAGGTTCCGCACAACGCGGACTATCAGGTCGACGTAGAGGCCGTTCGCCGCGCTATCACCCAGCGCACGCGCCTCATCCTCGTCAACAACCCGAACAACCCCACCGGTGTGGTCTACCGGCGCGAGGATCTGGCGGCCCTCGCCGAACTCGCCACGGATCACGACCTCATGCTCGTATCGGACGAGGCCTACGCGAAAATCCTGCAACCAGGCTTCGAGCACGTGCCCCTGCTCTCGTTCACCGAGCATCGCGACCACCTCATCCTGCTCGACACCTTCTCCAAAACATATTCGATGACGGGCTGGCGTCTAGGCTTCATGGTCTTGCCCGAGGATCTGCCCCAGCCGATGTTCAGCGTGCACCGCTCCATCAACGGGCCGATCAACACCTTCGTCCAGCGCGCGGGAGCGGCTGCGCTCAGGAGTTCGCAGGAATGCGTGGAGGAGTTTAAGCGCGAATACCACAAGCGGGGCCGCCTCATGAACGAAATGACGCGTGATATTCCGGGCCTCATTCCCATCGAGCCCCAGGGCGGTTTCTACCAATACTGCCGGTATGAGTACCCCATTCCCTCGAGCGAGGTGCGAAAGCGCGTCTGGGAGGCCGGGGCGGCGATTCGCAGCGGTTCGGAGTTCGGCGCCTCGGGCGAGAACCACCTGCGCTTCACCTATTCGGTGAATGAGGATGTCATCGAAAAAGGCATGAAGATCGTGGGCGAGGTCTTCCGCCACCTGGGTTGAGGCTTGTCCGTAGGGACAGGTCGCGACCTGTCCCTACAAGGCGGTACGGTTTTGTTCGCAGCGGTGGTCAATTCCGAGGGTGGAGGGCTCTATCAACAGTCCCTTTTGCCCGGGCGGTCCCTACCGGCCTCGTCAATAGACGGGCATGATGTCCTTCTCGTAAGTCTCGTCCACGCCGCGGGCGGCGGCGTAGAAGATCTCCTGCAGCCTGCGCGTGATTTTCCCCGGCTTTCCGTCTCCCACCTCGATGCGGTCGAGTGACAGCACGGGCGCGACCTCGGCGGCCGAGCCGCAGATCATCGCCTCATCGGCCACATAGATCTCCGTCCTGTCCATGGACCGCTCGACGGGCTCGGGGCCGATGTGCCTGCCGAACATCTCAAGCACGCTGTCGCGCGTGATGCTCTCCAGAATCGAGTCCGTCACCGGCGGGGTGATGAGCTTTCCCTCGCGGATAATCATGATGCATGTGCCCGTGCCCTCGGCCACTGTGCCGTTCTGGTTGAGCAGTAGTGCGTCGTCGTAGCCGTTTATCCGGGCCTCCACGCCCGCGAGCCTGCCGTTTTGGTAGTTGGCGGACGCCTTGACGCGCGGCGGCACGGAATCGTCCGAGATGCGCCGCCAACTGCTCACGCACAGGTTCACGCCCCCCTCTTGGCGTTTGCGGTTGCTGTTCGGCCCCCCACTGATGAAGACGCAGGTGTCCACCTCGTCCGCCGCGTATCCCTTCATGTCCAGGGGGCCTGAATCGTCGAAATAGACGTTCAGGCGGAAGTGGAGGTCTTCCTTGAACTCGTTCGCCCGTATCCACTCGACCACGGCGTCCTTGAATTCCTCCGCCGTGTAGGGCGGCGTCATCCGCATCACCCGCATCGAATCGAACAGCCGCCGGATGTGGGGATCCATCTTCCAGAGGAAGAGATTGTTTCTCTCCTCACTCCAGTAGGCGCGAATCCCCTCGTAGACGCTCGAACCCCTGAGGACGGCCTGGCTGAAAACACTTATCTTGGCCTCTTCGGGCGGAACCACCTTTCCGTTGAGCCATACTTTGGCATGATCGTAGCTGGGCACGGAAACCTCCATTGTGGACGTGTATGTAAGCCATCGACACGGAAACACGGCATGATGAACAATTTGAGGGCCGGTTGACAAGGGGCGTCCCTGCCTTGACGCTCGGACGCGCTTGGGCGTAGCGTTGTGCCGAGCAAATTTCAAACTTCCCTATCCGGAGATTTTCATGGAGCAACCCACGGACACCCCGAAACTCGCGGACGCCTACGCCGAATCCCTGCCCGCATCGCGCGCTCTATATGATCGGGCGAAAGAGGTCTTCCCCGACGGGGTGACGCACGACAACCGCAGGATGCAGCCGTTTCCCATTTACGTCGAGCGCGCCGAAGGCGCGTACAAGTGGGACGTGGACGGCAACCGCTACATCGACTACTGGATGGGCCACGGCGCTCTTTTGTACGGGCACAACCCGCCCCACATCCGCGACGCCGTGAGCGAGGCCGTACTCAAGGGTTCGCACTACGGGGCGAGTCACGCGCCAGAGGTGGAATGGGGCGAATGGGTGCAGCGCCTCGTGCCTTGCGCCGAGCGGGTGCGCTTCACGGCTTCGGGCACCGAGGCGACGCACATGGCGCTGAGACTCGCGCGTGCCTTCACGGGCCGAAAGCGCGTGGTCAAGTTTGCAGGCCACTTCCACGGATGGCACGAGGGGCTCGAAATCGGCGTGCGCGCCCCCTACACGAACGAACCCGAAGCGGGACAACTGGAAGTGGTGACCGACCTGGTCACCGTCTGTCCGCCAGACGACATCGAAGCCGTTCGCGGCGCACTGGCCTCGGGCGATGTCGCCGCGCTCATCCTGGAACCTACCGGCGGACATTTCGGCACCATTCCCATAAAGAAGGATTTCGTGGCCGTGCTCAGGGGAGAGACCCGCAAGGCAGGCGCGCTCCTCGTCTTCGACGAGGTGGTTACCGGCTTTCGCGTCTCGCCGGGCGGGGCGCAGGCGCACTTCGGCGTGACGCCCGACCTGACGAGCCTCGCCAAGATACTGGCAGGCGGCCTGCCGGGCGGAGCGGTCGCAGGCCGCGCGGACGTTCTGGAATATCTCGCCACCAAGCCGGACCCGGAAGCGAACCGGCACATGAAAATCGCCCATCACGGCACCTTCAACGCGAACCCCGTCTCCGCCGCCGCGGGCGTCGCCATGCTCTCTTCGCTGGCCGATGGACGGACTACTGAAAAAGTGAACGCGCAGGCGCAAAAGTTGAGATGCGACATGAACGAGATCCTCGCCCAGGAGGCGGTGGCCTGGCGGGTGTATGGCGAATACAGCGACTGGAAAATCTTCTTCGACGCCGACGCCCCGCCGCGTGACGGGGAGGATCAGGACTTGAGCAGAATCGACTGGCGGCGTCTCGACTCCAAGAACGCGCAGAAAAGCCGCGCGCTCAGACAAGCGCTCATCCTGCACGGCGTGGATTTCAACGGCGCGCGCGCCTTGGTGGGCACTTGCCACACGGACGAAGTGATCGAGGAAACCCTCGCCGCCTTCCGGGCGGGCGTACAGACCATGAAGGAAGAAGGGGTCGCCTAGATTTTTCCAACCAACGCATGAAACACCATGAAGGAGAGCCGCACTTGCACAGCGCGCTGAAAGGCCTTTTGAGCCTGGAATCAGGACGCATCGTGGACGACATGGAACACCCCTTCACCTGCCCCGAGACGGGCGGGAACCTGCAGGGCAGCTACGACGTCGAGTGGGTAAAGGCCCATGTCGATAGAGACGAGATCGCCCGCAGACCCCGGGGCATCTGGCGCTGGCGCGAGCTCTTGCCCGTAAGGGACGAGAAGAACGTGGTCTCGCTCGTGGAGGGTGACACCCCGCTCATCCACGCGGAGAGGCTCGGGAAAACACTTGGATACAGGAACCTCTACATCCTGGATGAATCGAGAAACCCCACGGGATCTTTCAAGGACCGAGGCGGTTCCGTCACCATCAGCAAGTGCAGGGAAGTGGGGGTGAACCGCATCGTGCTGCCCTCTTCCGGCAATGCGGCCGCCTGTTTCAGCGCCTACTGCGCTCGGGGCGGAATCGAGTTCATCGGCTTCGTGCGCGATGACAGCTCGGCCGTCCATTGCTTACAAGTCGGCGCGTACGGGGCGTTCACGCTCATCGTCGAGGGCGATCAGGGCACGGGCGGGCGCTTCGCGGAGGAAGTGTCGAAAGAATTGGGCTGCCTGCACGCCACCCTGCCCCGGAATCTCTACAGAATTGAGGGGAAAAAAACGGCTGCGTTTGAGATCGCCGAAAAACTCGGCTGGCGCGCGCCGGACCGCGTCGTCTGTCCCACGGCGGGCGGCACGATGGCGCTCGCGATGGACCAAGGATTCCGCGAATTGCTTGCTCTCGGCTGGATAGACAGGATGCCGGCTATCGACGTCGTACAGGTCGATGGCTGCGCGCCCATTGTCCGGGCCCTGCACTCGGGCGGACAGGTGGAACCCTGGGGCGAGGTGCGCACGAAATCCGCCGGCCTCACGAGTCCCTCTCCAGGTGCTGGCGAGCGCGTGGCCGACGTCGTGAGAAAATCGGAAGGCCACGGCGTACTCGTGAGCGATGAGATGAACCTGGAAGCGGAGTTCATGATCGCCGGACGCGAGGGGCTGTTCCTGCAACCGGCCTCTGCAGCGTCCGTGGCGAGCCTCGTGGAGGGCGCCGAACGGCCCAGAAGGCCGGAAGCCGATGAAGTGATCGTCTGCATCGGCACGGGCACGGGCAAGAATGCGGCGGAGGTGGCGGGCGAGGCGCTCGGGAGACCGGAACGCATTCCACCGGACATCGACGCCTTCAAGCGGGCGCGCGCAAATTGGCGCGGAAACGGCGTTTGAAGTATCTGAATATATTCACGTAAATCCCGGGAAATCCAACACGCCGTCTCCTAGGGCATTTTCATCTCTCAACAAAATTATTTAGCAGATAAAAAACGAAAGAATATCCTCCTTCTTTCATTTATTTCATCATCTACCTCTTCAGCATAACTTATATAAATATCTATAAATAAATCTATTACATGGTTCCAAGAAAACTCCTTGATTTTCGTATTATTTTCGTATACATTTTCTCCCTCATACCAATGCGAACAGGGAGAACTATCATGGTGACGGAAAAAACAC
>JAPOYD010000064.1 GCA_026706735.1 Nitrospinota bacterium
AAATACCGCTCGGCTTCATCGACTCCCCCTCAAGGGGGGAGTGAATTGCTCTCTCGCTGGACGGCAAGAACTCTCAAGGGGGTGTTGCCCCCCAATCGAGAGTTTTCACCGTCATTCTGGCGCTGAATCGGGCGAGACTTCTTCGCTCAATCCGGAATGTAGGCGGCGAGCGACGCCAGAATCCGGCATCCGGGCACGGGCATCGGCGTGGCTGTCTGCGCACTCATGTTCACCGGGGGCGCGTCCGCGAAGGCGCCGCCCCATACTTCGAATGCGCCGTGCAGGTCGTTCATGTCGCAGAATACGGTCTGGCTCCTTACGACGTCGGCGAGGCTCCCTCCCGCTGCGCGGCAAATGGCGTCCGCGTTATCGAGTATGTATTCGGTCTGGCGTTTGATGGGCGAGGAATGCCAGGGGAGCCCCGGGTTCACGCGAACCTCGGGCGCGAGGCCGCTTTCGCCCGCGGCGATCTGCGTGGAAAGCCAGAGATAAGGCCCCGTCTTGACGGCATGCGGCTCATGGAAGAGGGGGGGCGGGGCGTCGGGCGACAGGATCGTCCGGCGCTTAAGCCCGCCGTCCGGACGCAGGGAGATGGAACTGACCTCGATGCGGGAGCCGCCGATGGCTAGATCGTCGCAGGGGATGATGCTGCGCGCTGGCGGGTCGTCTGCGAAGAACTCGCGCCACACATGATCCACCGCCGGGAGATCCTCCATGTGGGTGAGGTAGACGGAGGTCTGGACGATGTTCCCGAGACCGAGGCCCAGTTCGTCCAGCACCTTCTGTTTGGTGCGGAGGATGTACTCGGTCTGGCGCTTGATGGCGGACTGGTGCCAGAAAACCGGGTCGACGCGGGCGTCGGGGTGAATCCCGGTCGCGTAATCGGTTGCGATCATGCCCGGCATCAGCACGAAGGGACCTGCGGACTGGGCCGCGGGGTAGCCGGTCAGGGATTTGGGCACGATTTCGAGGTCGTGCGTCTGCTTCGCCCATCCCGAACCGGGCTTGAGCGCAAACCCGTCGCACGCGATGAGCGCACCGGGCACTTCCAGGGCTTTCGCCACCACCCGCGTGCTCGTCGGGTGCGCCCTGGCCATGTAGGCCTGCCTCGTCGCGGAATACCACGCGGCCTGCTCGCGGCCGGTGATGAACTGCTCGATGCGGATCAGGTCCTCGAACCCCAGTCCCGCGCATTCGAGGATTTTCCGCATCCGCCCGAGTATGACGTGGGTCTGCCGCGCCATCGGCGGAGGGCCGGCGTACGGGTTCTCTGGATCCACGGCGGCCTCGGGCGCGACGCCGGTGGCGTAGTCCGTCGCCATTTGTCCGGCGAAAAACAGCAGATGTTCGGTCTCTATCGCCTCGGACTGCGCTTTCGGGGAGGCCGGGCAGGCTTCTGGAACGATCACGCGCTTCATGATGTCTCCTTAAAGGGATTTGCTCAAAATGGCCGGCGAGTCCGCCGTCCCGGCACCCGCCATTTTCGCACTATCCCGCGGTATAGCCGCCGTCGGCATAGAGAATGTGGCCGGTGTAGAAGTCGGACGCCCGCGATGCGAGGAACAGGAGCGGCCCGGCCAGATCCTCGGGCTCGCCCAGTCGGCCCTTCGGGATCCGGCTCACGATGTTCTCGCGCGTCTTCACCGCCTTGGGCGCTTCGGTGAACATCCAGTCCGTAAGCACCGAGCGAAAGACGGTCGGGCCGACCGCGTTGACGGTGATTCCCGTCGGCCCCAGTTCGCAGGCAAGCGCCTTGGTGATTCCGTCGACCGCCGCCTTCGAAGCGCAATAGGCGGTATAACCGGCGGGGTGGCCGAGAATCCCGCGCGTCGAGGAGACGAGGATTATTTTGCCGCCGCCCCCCTGCGCCTTCATCTGCCGCGTCGCGGCGCGCGCCAGAAGCCACGACTGCGTCACGTTGGCGTCCATGACGTCTGCGAACGCCGAAGGCGCCATCTCCTCGATCATCCCTACCCTGTTGATCCCCGACGCCACGACCAGAATGTCGAGTCGGCCATACGTCTCCACGGCTTTTTCCACCATGGCGTCGGCCACGGCTTCGGTTTCGGGGCGGGCGTTCACTGCCGCGACCTCGGCTCCAAGTTCGCGGCACTCACCCGCGACGGCCTCAAGCGCCTCTGCGTTGCCGGCGGCCAGCGTGAGGCGGCAACCGGCCTCGGCCAGGGTCCGCGCGGCCACCGCACCGAAAGCGCCAGAAGCGCCTGTTACCAGCGCAGAGCGATTGCTCACGTCGAAAAGTTCCGAGGATTTCATGGCGTACCTTCCTGATAGGGATCACACTCGGCATTTTGGAAGTGTGAAATGAGATTCCGTATGCCCCATGCTAGGTATCAAGCGGTCGTCGTGTCAAGAATGTGGGGGGAGTGTAACTTCGAGATTACTCACCGTCATTCCGGCGCATGCCGGAATGACGATGGTCTACGGATCAAGGCGGTGTAGGGGCGGTTCGCGGACCAATGAGCGCACTGCGATACAAACGCTCCTTTCTCAGTCTCGTTTTACCTCCCGCGGCTGCTCAGGGTGAGGAAAAACTAACAACGCCCTCATCCCGAGTAGGCCCGCAAGGGCCGTATCGAGGGACGCCGGATAACCAACCCCTCATCGCTCGCGTTTGACCCTCAAGAGACTGATCCTCAAACCGCGTGTTCGAGTGGACGCGCAGGCCCGCTTCTACAAAATCATTTTCGCGATTTCCGGCGGAACGCGCATCAAACGACCTGGACCCAGGTCTTCATACCCGACGCCTGGTGGGCCAGGGTGTGGCAATGGATCAGCCATTTGCCGGGGTTGTCGAACACGCAGAGAACGTCCCGCCTCCGGCGCGGGTCGACCAGGGTGGTGTCGCGGTAATGGCCGGGCGCGCCATCCTCGCCGAGTTCGCGGAAGTGATGGCCGTGGATGTGGATGCCGTGCGGAAAGGCGGTGTCGTTGCGCATCGTGATCAGCGCCGTCTCGCCTCGCTCGAAGCGCTGCCAGGGCGCGTCCGGCAGGCCGGAATGGTCGTTGAAGGCCCAGAAATTCCCGCTTCCGCGCATCATCCCCATCATGCCCATCCCGCTCATCGCGCCGCCCTGCATGGCGAGCGTAAGCCGCCGCGCGTTTTTGCGGTCCGGCGCCGGGATACTAGGCGGCGGCAGGGGCGTTATCGGGGCGTCGATGGGCGCGGAGTTGGCGCCTTGCACGGCTATCTTGCCGAGTTCATAAGGTCTGCGCCGGGTCAGGAAGGCGAAGGTGACCGTCGCTGCGACGTCGAGGATGACGTCGGTCCGCTGCGCAGGCGCGAGCTCGAGCTCACCGAGCGGCTCGGGCTCAGCCAACGGCATGCCGTCATGCGCCACGATCTTGCCTTCGCCGCCGCCGATCTTCACCTGGAAAATCCGCGCCGTCGCCGCGTTGATCAGCCGCAGGCGAACCCGGTCGCCGCGCCGCACCGCCTCCCGGGAGGGGAGCGCCCGGGCGAAGTTGCCGAGCCGCCCGTCATGGGAGAAGTCGTGCCGGTTGCCGAAATCCGGTTGCAGCTCGCCGCTGCGCGTCAGTCGCCAGTCGTCGAGAACCACCGTGATGTCGTGGTCGACGCGCGGGGGGTCGCGTTCCTCGACGATCAGCGGGCCGTAGAGCCCCTTCGCCACCTGCTCCCAGGAACGCTCATGCGAATGGTACCAGTAGGTGCCCGCGTAGGGCATGTCGAAAGTATAGTCGAATGCGCCGCCCGGCTTGACCGCCGCCTGGGTGAGGCCCGGAACCCCGTCCATCGCGTTGTCGATGTGGATGCCGTGCCAGTGGATGGCGGAGGCGTGCTCGATCCCGTTCTCGAAGGCGACGGCCACCCGTCCGCCCTGGCGGGCGCGGATTTCGGGACCCGGCGTCGAACCGTTGAATCCGAGCATTCGCGTCACGCCCTGCCCGTCCGGCAGGAGGCGGGCGGTGACGGGCTCGGCCTTGAGGCGCATAGCCGATGGCGCCGTCCATCCGGTCGCGGGGGCCAGCGCCGTCGCCGCCAACGCCAGAAGAAAATCCCTTCGGTTCATGATCGTTCTCCCTGATACGAGTTTCCAGCGGCGCGACGATAATATATCCCCGAGCCTCGCGGCGGCAAGAGAATCCGTCCTGCCGAGGAATGAAGGTTCGTACCGGCCATTGGGGTAGAAACTACCGGAATGACGAGCCAGAGCACAGCTATCATGGGGGAAAATTCCGACTGTAGGGACAGGCCCCCGTGCCTGTCCTGACAAGGGCGGGCAAGGGGGACCCGCCCCTACGCCATTTCGGTTTGTGGGGGTTTTGGGTAGGGACAGGTCGCGACCTGTCCCTACAGTCGCCATTCGAGGATATATGCAGGGACCGCATGCGGGGCTGTTGAAAAAGCCCCGATATCGAGATTCCACGTATAGAGCCGAACCGGGGAGAGATAAAACTTAACTCCTCCCTTGCAGAGCGCCAACCAATCACTTCCCTCTTGAGGGGAATCGCAGAAGCCAACTGGTTTATGCGAATTCTAATGCGGTGGGGAGTATTTTTCTACGGCGATGGTTTAGCATATTTTGGAGCAACTTTTATAAGTTCATAAAGTGAGTGAATCGTAACCCCTTGTAGCATGCGGGTTCGGTACCGATCATTTGGCAAGGGCATGCGGTCTTCCACAAACTTTGAGATATGATCTCCAAGGTCAATTAGGTTTTGCGTCGTTTGGGCAAGTATTGGAAGAAGGGGCTCACGTTTGATCCAACCTTTATTGGGAATATGAAGCCAGAGATTAAATTGTTTGGTATCGCAATGAATATTAGCGTGGGCACCTTTGTGTACAAGGTAATCGCGAATAGAACGTAGTTGCCAGAACCATTCGAAATCGTAATCAAATGCAGGCCTAACTTCCTTGGCCACACGATTTGGATGATTGCAAGCCCAATTGAGTAAAGCTCTCAGGCTGTCTTTTGGTACTTGTCCCTGATTTTCAGAGGCGACCTGTGACAAGGCGACGCCAAGCCCGTCACATGCTGACCGTGCAACTGTGATGAACGCCTCAGTCACTGCACTAACGACAACGACTGAGGGAGGTGACTGGATGTTCTCAGGTCTTAGCCAATGAAGTATCTGGCCCGCATATACGGATAAATTAACCAAATCATGGGCATAGACCTCCGCTACGTGCGAAATAGAGTCATGTCGTTCATCAAGTCGCTGGTCTTTCTCTCTCCAATGATCGTAATAATCAAATAAACCACAATGCAACTCATCGGATGTGGGCTCACGTGCGGCGGTTGAGATGATGGTACCGAGCGCTTGCAGCATGCTTCAACCCTTCAAATTTTGGTAAAGTCTGCGTAGGGACAAGGTCGCGACCTGTCTCTGCTACGCGGGACTCGGTTCCCGCACCGGCTCAGCCAGCATGGCCGTGAGGGAAGCGATGTCCTCCGCCGCATCGAGCCGATACCAGGCGTCCCAGGCGGCCTGGGCCTTCTCTTCGGTGAGGACGGCGGCGCATTCGAGAAACTTTTCCCTGAGCTCGAACTCGGTCAGGGGGTTTTCGACGTGGCCGCGCGCGCGGGGGAAAAAGCGGGTGAGCTCGCGACCGTCCTTGAGTTTCACCCAGACTTCGGCGGCCTCGGTCTCGGGGTCCTCGCGCGCCATCTTCTCATCCAGTTCGAACGCCACGCGCTTCTGGAGGGCGGCTATCTCGGGCCGCTGCACGCTGTCTTCCTCAAACTGGCGGATGCCGACCTTGCGGTCCACGAGAGCCGAGGCAATGCAGAACGGCATGGAGAATTTTCCCTCGAGACCCGTGGTCGCCTCCTTGTAGCGCAGCACCTTGAGCGTCATGGTCGATGCGCGCGCGCCCAGGGCCGCCACGTCGGCGACCTGGATGTCTTCTGAGTTCACCAGATCGAGCATGGCGTCGATGCCCGGGTGCGTCATGGCGCAGCAGGGGTGGATCTTGACGCAGACGCCCTCCTCGATGTCCCAGGGCGGCCCCCAGGGAGCGACCGCGCTCTCCCAGTCCGCGAACTCATGCGCCTCAGGCCCGACCCCCTCCGCCGCCATGGCCGCCGTGAAGCCCGTCTCCAGCGCATCCTCCGCCGCCGTGAAGCCGACTTCTGAGAGTTTCGCCGCAACGAGGCCCGCGCGTGCGGACTGGCCCGCGTGAAAGGGCTTGGTCATCGTGCCGAAGTTCGACACCAGCCCCGCCGAGCCGCTCGCCCCCAGGCTCAGGGCGTTTCGCGTCTGCGCCTCATTCAGCCCCAGCAGATAGGCGCAGGCGCCCGCCACGCCGACGGATCCCAACGTGGCCGTGGAGTGAAAGCCCCGGCGGTAGTGCACCGGGTTAACCGCGCGGCCCAGAACGTGCAACAGCTCGAAACCGACCGCGTAGGCTTCGAGAACCTTTGCGCCGCCGATCCCCCGCTCTTCGGCAAGTGCCAAGAGCGCGGGCACCAGGGTGACGCTCGGGTGGCCCAGCAACACGAAGTCCACGTCGTCGTAGTCGAGCGCATGGCCCGCCGTTCCGTTCACGAAGGCGGCCCAGGAGGCGCTCGTGCGCTCCTCCGTGCCGATGAGGCGCGCGACGGGAGCACCGCCCTCTGACGCCGCAAGCTGATGCGCGAGCAGCGCGCAATCATCGTCCAGGCCCGCCAGAATCACGCCCAATGTGTCGAGAACGGCGTTTCGCGCCCCCGCGCGGGCCGCATCGCCGACCTCCGGGGCGTGAACCGCTGCGATTCGCTTCGCCAGCTCTTTCGTGGCCGGGTAGGTCATGGAGGAATCTCCTTGGGTGGGGATGAACAAGGGAAGCGGATAATTCCGTAGGGGCGGACCCGTGTGTCCGCCCGCAGCAAACCTGAATTGGTTCAATATAATCCGGGCGAACACGCAGGTTCGCCCCTACAGGTTCTTACTTAACAGATTCGCAGGGCGGCCCCCGAAAGGGCCGCCCCCGATTTTACGTCAGATGCCGCGCGGGCGCTCGGCGGGTGCTTTCGCCTTTCGCCCCTTGCCCCCGGGTTTACGCATGTCCTCGGTGAGCTTGAACTTGTTCACCGCGTTCACGAAGGCCTTCGCACCCGCTTCCACGGTATCGGGGCTCGTGGCGTGGCCCGCTATCTGCAAGTCGCCGTCGAACTCCACCATCATGTTCACCTCGGCGAGCGCGTCGCGCCCCCGCGTGACGGCGTTCACCGAAAAATCCGCCAGACGGCATTCGATGCCCACGACACGGCAGATGGCGTTGATGGCCGCGTCCACGGGGCCGTTTCCCTGGCTAACGTCTGAGAACTCCGCCTCGCCCTGCCTGATCCGCACCGTGGCCGTGGAGGCCGGCTGCGTGCCGGTGGAGGACGTGACCTGGAGGAATTCGAGATTGTAGTAGTTCTCCCCGCCCTCGGCGCGGTTTTGCTGCAACAGCGCAATCAAGTCCTCGTCATAAACCTCTTTTTTCTTGTCGGCCAAGTCGATGAAGCGCGGGTAGATGGCCGTGATGTCCTCGCGCGACATCTTGAAGCCGAGTTGCTCGTAGCGCTTCCTGAGGCCCGCGCGCCCTGAGTGCTTGCCGAGCACGAGCGTGTTCGAGGGCCTGCCCACGGATTTTGGCGTCATGATCTCATAGGTGATGGCCTTCGATATCACCCCGTGCTGGTGGATGCCCGCCTCGTGCGCGAAGGCGTTCTTGCCCACCACCGCCTTGTTGGGCTGTACGGGCACGCCCGTCATGGAAGTCAGGAGCCTGCTCGTGGGGTAGATCTCGCGCGTCTTGATACCCGATCTGTAGTTGAGCTCATCGCGCCGCGTGGCGATGGCCATCACGAACTCCTCGAGCGAGGCGTTGCCCGCCCGCTCGCCGATGCCGTTGATGGTGCACTCCACCTGCCGTACGCCGGATTCGACCGCCACGATGCTGTTCGCCACCGCGAGGCCCAGGTCGTCGTGGCAGTGCGCGCTGAAGACCACGTCGTCATAACTCGGCACCTTTTCGAAAATGTGCTCCCAGAAGCGCTTGAACTCGCTGGGGATGATGTAGCCCACCGTGTCGGGGAGGTTGATGGTCGTCGCCCCCTCCTCGATGGCGATCTTGACCGTCTCGGCCAGGAAATCCCAGTCCGAGCGCGTCGCGTCCTCAGCGCTCCACTCCACATCCTTGCAGAGTTTTCGCGCATGGCGCACCGAGGCGGCGATCTCCTTCAGGAGTTCCGCGCGCGTCATCTTGAGCTTGTGCTTGAGGTGAATGTCCGACGTGGCGATGAAGGTGTGGATTCTGGGTTTTTTCGCGTGGCGCACCGCCTCCCAGCAGCGGTCGATGTCCTCGCGCGCGGAGCGCGAAAGACCGGCGACGCTTGTCTTCGTAATCGCCTTGGCCACGTCTCGCACCGATTCGAACTCATCGTTCGACGCGATGGGAAAACCGGCTTCGATGATGTCCACGCCCAGTTTCTCGAGCTGAAGTGCCATCTGCACCTTCTGGAAATGATCCATGCTGCAGCCGGGCGACTGCTCCCCATCCCTGAGCGTGGTGTCGAAAATACGGATTCTGTTCGAGGCTCTGCCCCTGGATGGTTTCTTTGGTGATGCCGTGGCTCCTCTCGCCATGGTTCAAGGCTCCTTAGGAATTTTCATGTTTTCGTGAATGTGCGCCTTGAGCGGAACGCCAGGTTCTGGTTGGTGGATGGGCGCTTGCGCGCAAGACGGGTGAACGCGCTGGTTTCCTAAGAAGCCAGTGGATGGCGGGGCGTCTTGAACACGCCCCAGGACCTCCTGCGATCCTGATGCCTCATCGAATCAATACTCCATATCGCTCATCAATGGCGAGGCTGCGCGGCTCATTGGGCGAAGATCACGCAATTCCTCGCAAAAGCAACACCGATCTTATGGGTCAAGCGCGCCCCGAGGTCAAGTCCCTTTTTCCGTTTTTTTCGATTTCCGGGATCATCGCGCTGATACCTACGGCTGAATCACACATGAAACGCGGCTGTCGAACAAGTCCGGATTTCTTGGTTCGGTACATGGACCCGACCGGGAAGGGATGAAACTTTACTCCTCCATAGCAGAGCGCCAACCAACCACTCCCCCCTTGAGGGGGAGTCGAAGAGCTAAGGGCGAAAGCCCGCAAGCGATTCGGTGGGGGGACATGCTACAAAAAAAGCTCCCCCCACCGGTTCAGCCTTCGCACAATTCGCTCGGCTTCACCGACTCCCCCTCAAGGGGGGAGTGAACTTCAAAAGCGTGCGCGCAACCAAAATCGCTTCCCGAGGACTTTTTCAAACCCCGCCCCTACTGCGCGTACTGCCCGCCGTCGATAACCAAAGCTGAACCCGTCATGAAGCTCGAAGCGTCGCTCGCCAGAAAGAGGATCGCGCCCTTGAGTTCCTCGGGCCGGCCGACCCTTCCCATCGGGATGTGGGCCTTGATCATCCTCTCGCCGGCTTCTGAGTCGAAGAATTTGCTGTTGATATCGGTCAGGAAATAGCCGGGCGCCAGGGCGTTCACGCGGACGCCCGTCTTCGCCCATTCGAGGGCAAGCGTCTTGGTGAGCTGGATCAGGCCGCCCTTGCTCGCCGAATAGGCGGAGAGCATCTTCACCCCGATGAAACCCGCGACGGAAGCCACGTTCACGATCGCCCCGCCGCCGCGCTCGATCATTCCGGGCGCCACGGCCTGGCACATCAGAAACGTGCCCCGCAGGTTCGTCTCCAGCACCTGGTTCCATCGCTCAATCGGCAGATCAGTGGCCCAGCCCTCGCCGCTGATTCCGCTATTGTTCACCAGAACGTCAATGGGACCCAGCGAATCTTCGGCCTCACGGGCCGCCGCACGGATGGAGTCGGGCTCCGTCAGGTCGCAAGAGACGGCGTGGGCCGAGCGGCCCAGAGCGCGAATCTCCTCCGCCGCCTCGTCGAGTTTGTCCTTTCGCCTCGCCGCCAGGGCGACATCTGCTCCCGCCTCGGCGAGGGCATGGGCCATCGCGCGTCCGAGACCCGTGCCGCCTCCAGTTACCAACGCCCTCTTTCCGCTTAAATCAAATAGTTGTGCCAATTCCCTTTCCCCTGAATGTAAAGTTTTCGCAATTTTTGCCCACAAAATCCGTGAATAACTTGTGGATAAGTCTGTTAAGAGTGCCTCTAAACCCCCTATTTTCCGTCACTTATTACATATTGACACTTTTTTGAGCAACCCTTTTAACTCAAGCAATATCAATAACATACACTAAATTTTCGCCCCTTGGGGCCTTGTGTTTTCGTTTTAAGCATTGTTTTTGCACAAGTTTTGCCGACGAAATCCCGTTTTCGCCTCCCATCGCGCCATTAGAATTTCTATTTTCAATCGCGGGCATCGTCCGATTTCTCCTCTCACCCCGCCTCGTAGAAGAGCAGGCATGTATCGCCGTAGCGCCTCTCGCGCACGAGTTTCGGCTCGCCCGCCTCGCTTTCCCACTGCGCGCCACGGGGCGCCTCCATCACCAACTGCGCGCATATCGGCTCGGGCGTGAAGACGGCTTGGAGAATCTCCAGACGCAGCGCATCTTCGCGCCAGGGTGGATCGGCGAAGGCGAGATCGAAACCGCGCGAACCTTGCGCCCGGATACGCGCTATCTCGGCGATCACGCCCGCGCAGCGCACTTCGAAGCCCTCTTGCAGGCTGAGGACCTCGGCATTTCGCCGCATCGCCGCGCAAAGGCGCGGGTTTTTCTCTACCGCCACGACGCCGGCCGCCCCCCGGCTGAGCGCCTCGAGCGAAATCGCGCCCGAACCCGCGCACAGATCGAGCAAGTGAGCGCCGACGACCGCGTTTCCCCAGATGTTGAACAGCGCCTCGCGCACGCGATCACCCGTGGGCCGTACGCCCTGTTCCTCAGGCGAGGGGATCCTCCGGCTCCTTGCCGCGCCGCCGATGATCCTGAGCGACACTGCCCGGCCTCAGAGACGCTCGAAATGGGCCAGTTCGCCGAACGCCCGGTAGCGCGCGTCGATCTCCTCGCTTGAGAGCGCGCGCATGCGATCGAAGCTGAACGATTCCACGTTGAACGACGCCATCACGCTGCCGAAAACGACCGCCCGGCGCATTCCCGTCTCGCTCAGGTCGCCCGTGGCGGCGAGATGACCCATGAAGCCGCCCGCGAAGCTGTCTCCCGCCCCCGTAGGGTCGCAGACGTCTTCAATCGGAAGCCCGGGGGCGGAGAAAACGCCGTCCTCGCGAAAGAGCAGCGCGCCGTACTCGCCTTGTTTCACCACCAGGGTCTTTGGGCCTATTTCTCTGATGCGGCGCGCAGCGCGCGCGATGTTCGCCTCGCCGGAGAGGGCGCGCGCCTCCGCATCGTTTATGACGACCAGATCGACCATCGAAAGCGTCCCCAGCAACTCTTCGCGCTTGCCCTCGATCCAGAAGTTCATGGTGTCGCACGCCACGAGCCTGGGCGAGTTCGCCTGGCCCAGGACCGCGGCCTGAAGCTCAGGGTCGATGTTCGCCAGAAATACGAACGCGGTGTCTTTGAAATTATCCGGCAATTTGGGCGAGAAACTCTCGAAGACGTTCAACTGCGTGTCGAGCGAGTGGGCGGTGTTCAAGTCGAACCCGTATTCCCCCTTCCAGCGGAACGTCTCCCCATCGCTTCGCTCAATGCCCGATATGTCGATGTTGCGCTCTTCCAAAAACGCGAGCGTATCTTCGGGAAAATCCGACCCCACCACAGCCACGAGCCGCACGTCCGTGAAATAGCTCGCCGCCACCGAGAAATAGGTAGCAGAACCCCCCACCGCCTCCTCGCGCGCGCCAAAGGGCGTCTTCACCGAATCAATCGCCATGGAACCGACCACCAGAAGACTCATCTTTCCCTCACTTCAAAATTTGTGCTGCTCAAGTAATGTTGACAAAATCCAAGGAAATACATGTATATGTAGAAATATATACATGTCAAAGCTGCCTACATCACTAGAATTCATACAAGCAAATCAAGCAATGGTGAATGAAGAATTAAATCCTTACGGGGCTTTAGAAGAACTCCAGGAAACAAGTGAATTCCAAGAATGGATTGGGGATTTACAAAGAACGGATAGGAACCTCTATCGCAAAATCGAATCGGAAAAATTGAAATTGATGGTAGGTCTTGGGGATAGAAAATTCGAGAGAGGAGGCGTCTATGCCTATCGATATCATGGACAGCCATCCGCATTTCGATTATATTACGGCATTGTAGATAGTCGGGCTTGGCTATTGTGGGGCGACACCAAACCTTCACAACGCCAACAATCCAGGGAAATCGACAAAGCCGTTGACCTATTAGAAAGATTAAGGGCATGAAAATTACAAAATCCTTAAGAGACACTACGATTAAAAGACTTTCAGATGAAGAAGACAGGTTGGCCCTTCTGGAAATGGCCAAAAAAGAGAACAATCCAAAACATTACGAAGCCGTCGTAAAAGTAGTGGACGCCGCTCGTAAATATCACAAGCATCAACAACAAAAGAAAATCTATAAACCTACTTCAGCTGCATAAATCAATCCCGAAACATCGTCTCGTCAACTGTGCTTCATTCGTCTCCAAGAATTTCTTGCCAACAGATGTAGACCACCTCTTGAATCAAAAACACCTCCCGCATATAGGGAACCCCGGCGATAGGCGCGTCCATTCCCCCCCCTCTCTTCAGGAGGCCAACTCTAACTGCAAAGCGCGCGTGTTTCAAAGGGTATATCCATTCCGGGGCGAAATATGGTTTAATCGCCTAAAGAACAGGAGACGACCCCGAAGACGCATCACGGCGTCTGTCGTTTTCTCCGGTTACGCGCAAGGAGAGCCGCATGGACGCGAAACACCCCCTTGCCACGCGCGAAGAGCTGGCGAACCTCGATTTTTATACCGATCTCGCCGATCGCTACCTCGCCGTGGACGGCCTGGAAGCGCGCTGGGTGAGCTTCACCAGAAAAGAGATTCTCCCCGACCAAGAAACCGCCGGGCGCATGCACTATCTGGTATCTCTCGCCCGCGCGGTCGAGGAGACGCTCGATTCCGCCTTCCGCGCGGGCCACATCCCCGGCACCGCCTTTTTCGGCAGGGGAAACGAGGGGGCGAGCGTCGCGAGCGCGATGTGTCTCGAAGACCACGAATGGCTCGTGCCGATGCACAGAAACTGCGGGGCGCACCTCGCCAAGGGACATCCGCCCAGGAGCATCATGTCGCATTTCTTCGGGCGCGCCGACGGCCCCTCGGGCGGGCGCGACGGGAATTTTCACATGGGCTACCGCCCCAAGCGCATCACCCAGCTCATCAGCCACATCGGCACCATGGTGCCCATCGCCACGGGCGTGGCGTGGGCGGCCAAGGCGCGCGGCAAGGGCGAGGCCACCATCAACTACATCGGCGACGGTGGCACGAGCTCGGGCGATTTCCACGAGGCGGTGAACTTCGCCGCCGTGCGCAAGCTCCCCCTCGTCATCATCATCGACAACAACCAGTACGCCTACAAGACGCTCCTGAGCGATCAGTACGCATGCGACGCCCTAGTGCTGAAGGCGCCCGGCTACGGGCTCCCGGGATTCCTCATCGACGGCACGAACGCGCCCCTGGTGCACCACGTATGCAGCCAGGCGCTTGAGCGCGCGAGGGCGGGCGGCGGCCCCACGCTCATCGAGAGCATCACTCTGCGCGCGGCGGGCCATTCGGTGTACGACAAGTTTGCCGACTACGTGGACATGGAGCATTTCGAGAAGTGGACCAACGAGCGCGACCCCATCAAACGGCTCGACGAGGCGCTCATCGAGTTCGGCGTCATGACGGCGGAAGAAGTCGCCGCCTCGCACGCGCGAGCGAGAAAAGACGCGGAAGACGCGAGAGATGAGGCGCTCAAAAGCCCGATGCCCGACCCTGCGTACCTGACCGAGGGAGTCTTTGCCGAATGATCACCTACCGGGAAGCGCTGAGCGAGGCCCTCTGGGAGGAGATGGAGCGGGACGAGGACGTGTTTCTCTTAGGGGAAGACATCGGCCTGGGCGGCGGGGCCTTCTACATCACGAAAGGGTTCATGGAAAAGTTCGGGCGCGACCGCGTGGTGGACGTCCCCCTGAGCGAGGCGGGCTTCACGGGCGCGGCCATCGGCGCAGCACTCTGCGGCATGCGGCCCGTTGTGGAGTTTCAGTTCGCCGATTTCGTCACTGAATCCTACAAGATGATCGTGGATTACGCCGCCGGGAACCACTACCGGCAGATGGGGCCCGTGCCCATCGTCCTGCGCCTGCCTGCGGCCGCCCTCGTGAGCGCGGGCCCCTTCCACAGCCAGAACCCCGAAATCTGGTTTTTCGGGACCCCGGGCCTCAAGATCGTCGCTCCCGCCACCGCTTTTGACGCCAAGGGGATGCTCAAGGGAGCGATAAGAGACCCCAACCCCGTCATCTTCATGGAATATAAAAAATTCTATAACTACCCGGTAGACGAGTTGCCCGAGGTCTTGAGGCCCGAAATCCCCGAGGATGATTACACCGTGCCCTTTGGCCAGGCGAGAACCCTGCGCGAGGGGGATGACATCTCGCTCATCACCTTCGGCACCACGGTGCTGGAAGCCCTGGAGGCGGCGGAAGTGCTCGAAAATGATGGTGTGTCGGTGGAGGTCATCGATCTCAGAACCCTGGTTCCGCTCGATAAGGCGGCGATCATCGAAAGTGTCAAAAAAACGGGGAAAATCCTCTTCTTGCACGAAGCGAGAAAACGAGGCGGCGTGGGCGGCGAGTTGGCCGCCATCGTGGCGGAAGAAGTCTTTGAATATCTCGACGCACCCATCCGCCGTCTCGGGGCGCCGGAGGCCCACGTGCCGCTCAGCCCCCCGCTCGAGCGCGCCTACCTGCCCAGCACCGAGAAAGTGGTAAGCGAACTTCGCGATCTCGCCGCGTTCTAACCCCCGCCTCATGGGGCTGTTGAAAAAGTCCCGATCTCGAAATTCGGCGTATGGTGCCGACCGGGGGGCTGTAGGGACAGGTCGCGACCTCGGACAGGCGCAGGGGCCTGTCCGCTACGGATTCGATTCAAAACGTGGGAGATGCGTAGGGGCGTCGAACTTCCCTCTTCGGGAAGTTCGACCGTGGCCGCCCGTATCGAATATGTCCATCCCAGTGGTTGCGCTTCGCATGGACAGGCACAGGGGCCTGTCCCTACAAACCCTCTGCTTGCAGTTGTCCTCTATACGGGTTTTTTCAACAACCGCCTCATCTGGCGCATTTCCGGTTTTTCGAGTAAAACGAATCCTCGATTTCATCCACCACGCTTGAGGGAGCCCCCATGTACACCGCGTGCATCAGAATGCCCCGCATGGGAACCAGCGTGCATGAAAGCACAGTGGTCTCCTGGAAGAAGGCGGTGGGCGATACGGTGGCGAAGGGCGAGGTGCTCCTCTCCGCGGAAAGCGACAAGGTGGAGTTCGAGGTCGAGGCCCCCGCCGACGGCGTGATAACGGAAATTTTGGCGGAAGCGGAAGAAACCGTGCCCGTCGGCGAAGTGCTCGCGACCATGGAGACCGAAACCGAGGTCGCCGACGAGACACCCGAGCCGGAAGAACCGGAATCGGGCGCGAGCGATTGGGCGGCTCCGGTCGCTCCCTTACAGCCGAGGGAGAAGCCCGTCATCCCGGCGGCGCGGGTGGAAAAAGCGCCGCGTCCATCGACCAAGGGTAAAACCTGGCTCTCCCCGCGAGTGCAGAGTTTGGCCGCCGCGCACGGGGTCGGGCTGGACGTAATCGCAGGAATCGAGGGCACGGGAGCGGGCGGAAGGGTCAGCGCGCGCGACGTGGAGTCGTTCATCGCCGGCGGCGGCGCGCCGCCCAGAATCGAGATGTCCTGGGAACCGCTCAGCGAGAACCGAGAGGAGCGCGTAGAGCCGCTCAGCAGAGTCAGGAAGCGGATCGCCGAAAACCTCACCCGCTCGGTGCGCGAAATTCCCCAGGTCACCAGTTGGCTGGAAGTGGACATGAGCGGAGTGTCGGCCTTTCGGGATGCGAACAAAGAGGCGTTTCGCGAGAAACACGGCTGCAACCTCACCTACACGCCCTTCTTCATCATGGCACTCGTCCACGCGCTCAGAAACGAAGACAACGAGCGCTTCAACGCCACGTTTGAAGACGACGCCCTCACCATCAGGCGCTATCTGAATTTAGGAGTAGCCGTGGACTCCCCGGGCGGGCTGGTGGTTCCCGTCTTGAAATCGGCGGATTCGATGAATCTGGTGGAACTCTCGGCCCGGCTCGACAATATGGCGGCCCGCGCGCGCGAGGGCGCGCTTACGCCCGAAGACGTCCGGGGCGGGACGCTCACGCTCACCAATTTCGGCGCCTCTGGCGCGCTGGGTGGCAACCCCATCATCAACCCGCCGGAGGTGGCCATCATCGGTACGGGGGCAATCGCGCCGCGCCCGATGGCGCTCCCGAACGGCGCAGTCTCGGTTCGGCCCGTCATGATTCTGGCGATCACCTTCGATCACCGCGTGAACGACGGCATGGCGGCGGGCAGATTCGTCTCAGGCGTCCGAGACGCGCTCGAGAACATGGACTTTTCCTTTTTGGAATACTGAATACGCAAAATCGCGAAACTTTCGTTCCTTTGCTTCATACAAGCGACCAAGACGACAAGGAGCAAGAAATCCCATGGCCAGACCAGACATCGACACCCCCTTGCGCTCCATGCTCTTCATCCCCGGTTCGAGCGAGAAGATGGTGGGCAAAGGCCCCACCATCGAGGCGGACGCCGCCCTGTTCGATCTCGAGGACTCCGTCGCCCCCCAGATGAAGGAAGCGGCGCGCGAACTCGTGCGCGCCGGCATCGCGGAGACGAGCAACGCGCCCGGCGGCCCCTCCACCATCCTCGTGCGCGTAAACGACGTGGAATCGGGCATGCTCGAAGAAGACATCGACGCGATCATGACGGAGGGGCTCGACGGTATCTTCCTGCCCAAGCCCGAGAGCGCGGCGGACGTGCGGACGGCGGACGCGCTCTTGACGAAATACGAGCGCGAGCGCGGGCTGGGGGAAGGCGGCGTCGGCATCATCGCGCAGATCGAGAGCGCCTCGGGCGTCGTGCACTGCTACGACATCTGCAAGGCGGCGGATCGGGTGGTGGGCGTGAACCTCGGGAGTGCGGAGGATGCGGATCTCTGCCGCAGCCTGGGGGCCACGTGGACGGAAGACGGGACGACGCTCCTCTACACGCGCAGCAAGGTGCTTGTCGAGGCGCGGGCAGCACGACTGTCCCACCCCACCGACGGCGTCTACATGCGCTTGCAGGACGACGACGGATGCCGGGCGGACGCGGAATTCGCCAAAAAGCTCGGCTACACCGGTAAGGCGGCCATCCATCCCAGGCAGGTGCCGATTTTCAACGACGTTTATTCGCCGAGCGAGGAGGAAATCTCCTACTACACCGAGATGGCCGAAGCCTACCGCGAGGGCGAGGCGCAAGGGCTGGGCGCCGTCTCCTTCCAGGGGAAGATGATCGACGTCGCCATGGTCAAGCACGCCGATAACGTGCTCGCGCGCGCCCGCGCCATCGCCGAAAGAGCATAGGCTCAAGCGAATGGCGGACGCTCCCGACCCGGTCGAGCATTTTTTCGCGCAGCCCTGGTCCGACGGCCTGCCCGTCGTGGTCCCGACCGAAGAACGTCTGGCGGACATGCTCGCAGGCCACGCGCCCGATGCGCTCATCGGCCACGTACCACCCGCGAACCATCCCGCCACTATTGAGGCTGTGGCGCTCCACGCCGTCATGGCGGGCTGTCAGCCGGAATACTTTCCGGCGCTTTTGTGCGCGCTCTCCTGCATCCTGGACGCACGCTTCAACATGAACGGCATCCAGGCGACGATGAATCCCGCAGGCCCCCTCATCGTCATGAACGGCCCCTACCCCCGCGAAATCGGCGTACACGGCGGCACGGGCTGCCTGGGACCGGGCTTTCGCGCCAACGCGACCATCAGCCGCGCGCTGAGGCTCATGCTCCTGAACCTGGGAGGCGGGATTCCCGGCGTGGTGGACATGAGCACCTTCGGGAGTCCCTCCAAGTTCGCCTACTGCCTGCGCGAAAACGAGGAAATCAGCCCCTGGCCCTCGCTGGCCGAGGAGCGTGGATTCGGGCGAGAAGAAAACGTCGTCACCGCCTGCGCGGGGGAAGGCCCGCGCGTGGCGCTCGATGATTCGAGCGATCACGCAGACGGCGTGCTCACCACGATTGCGAGCACCATCTCCACCATGGGCACGCGCCACGCCTACTCGCGCGTGGGCGTCACGGTCATCATGGGGCCCGAACACGCGCAGCTTCTGGCAGACCACGGATTCAGCCGGGATGACGCGAAGCGCGGATTACAAGAGCGCGCCCGTCTGCCCGTGGGCCTCTTGAAGCGCGGCGGCCGCTACCGGGGGAAAGAAAAGAGCGAATGGCCCGAGTGGGTGAATCACGACGACGATGCGTGCATGGCGCCCATGATCAGAGAGCCGGAAGACGTCACGCTCCTCGTGGCGGGCGGCCTGCCCGGGCCGTCTTCGTTCATCATCCCGGGATGGAACGACACCAGCCGGCCCGTCTCCAAGGCGTTCGTTGTGGAGTAAGTGCTCAGAAGCTCACGACCGTAGTCAAACAGAAAGCTTTATACTCTCTATGGGGACCGACAGAGCCGGCACGGTTGCCCTTTACAGGATTTCGTCTCCCGGCGGGGGCGTCGCCCCGTCTCGTAGACTATCGACAGGAGTAGTCATGCCGCCGGAGAAAGCCACCTCGCTGCTCTACGAACTGTTCAGTGGGCTGCCCCGGCAGGGGCCGGGAACAGCAGCGAGCACGCGACGGGCCCTCGGGCTCGTCCCGGACGTCGGGCCGCGGACCCGCGTACTCGACGTCGGCTGCGGGACCGGCACCCAGACATTGGTTCTGGCGGACAATTCGCCGTCGCACATCGTCGCCGTCGACATCCACCCCCCATTCATCGACGCGCTGAACCGCAAGGCGCTTGAACTGGGCATCGCGGATCGACTGGAAGCCCGCGTGGCGGACATGCGCCGACTCGAATTCGCCGACGGTTCCTTCGACCTGATCTGGTGCGAAGGCGCCATCTACAACATGGGTGTCGAAGCGGGCCTGCGCGACTGGCGCCGGTTGCTGCGATGCAACGGGCATGTCGCGCTGACGGAGGTGTGCTGGCAGCAACCCGAACCACCCGCCGAATGCACAGCGTTCTGGAACCGGGAGTACCCGGCTATCCGCGACACCTCCGCGCTCCTGGAAGCCATCGAGGCGTGCGGCTACGAGACGGTCGGGCACTTTCCGCTCCCCGCGTCAGCATGGTGGGACGACTACTATCGGCCACTGCAAGACAACGTGACTAGGTTCCGCAAGCGTCACCGCAACGCGCCGGACGCACAGGAGTTAGCGAACCAGTGCCAGAGGGAAATAGACATCTGGCATGCGTACTCGGAGTTCTACGGCTACAAGTTCTTCGTGCTCCGTGCTCGTTGAACGAACCCCAACGCGCCCGGGCAGACCACTTCGCCGCCCTCGCGCCGGCGTTGCGATGTGGGAACATATGCGGCGGTTCGCGCCGCTCACCGCTATCCTCTCAGGCGCGGCGGGCGCTGCCGATCAGGCGCTGTATGGGCTGAACGCCCTTGACACAATGGCTTGCAACACCCGGATATTCGATCGACTCGGAATCGCGGTGCGTACACCCTTAAACGGTTTGTTCCCCACACCCCACGCATGGACCCCTAACACCCGTAGGCCTTGCCCTCCTGGGGCGTGAGGCGCTTCCACGCCGTCGCCAACTCCGCGAGAATCCGCACGCCCACGCCGGTGCCGCCCTCGGGGCGGTAGGGTCCGGCCTTCGAGGTATGAGACGGCCCCGCGATGTCGAGGTGCACCCAGGGCGTCTCACCGGCGAAGTGCTGCAAGAAGGCGGCGGCGGTGTTGGCGCCGCCCCAGCGGGCGCCCGAGATGTTGCACATGTCGGCGATCTTGCCCTTCATCGCCTCACCGTATTCCGGGAAGAGCGGCATGTGCCAGACGCGGTCGCCGGTGCGCTCGCCCAGGTCACGCACCCGCTCCAGCAACTCGTCGTGCGTGCCGTACATGCCGGTGACCTTCTGGCCCAGCGCCACCATGCAGGCGCCCGTCAGGGTGGCGAGATCGATCATGCACTGGGGCTTGTATTTCTCGCACGTGTAGTGGAGCGCGTCGGCAAGCACGAGCCTGCCCTCTGCGTCGGTGTTGTGGATTTCAATCGTCGTTCCCTTCATGGAGCGCACGATGTCGCCGGGCCGCGTGGCGTCGCCGTCCACCATGTTCTCCACGAGGCCGGCCACGCCCACCACGGGCACGCGGGGCTTTGAGCGCGCGACGGTGAGCATCGCGCCCAACACGGCGGCGGCCCCGCTCATGTCGGTCGTCATGAGTTCGAGCCCGCCACTCGGCTTGATCGATATGCCGCCTGTGTCGAACGTCACCCCCTTGCCGACGAAGGCGATGGGTTTCGTCCTGCTCCCCTGGGGCCTGTACTCCAGAATAACCATGCGCGCCGGCTCGCTGCTGCCCCGGCTTACAGAGAGAAGCGCGCCCATCTTCTGCCTGGCCATCTGCTTCTCATCCAGCACGCGGCACCTTAAGCCCTCACGCCGCGCCATCGCGCGCGCCATTTCGGCCAGCGCGGGTGGGCGTTTCTCGTTGCTGGGCGTGTTGATGAGGTCGCGCGCGTAATTCGTCCCCTCGCACAAAGCGCGGCCATAGCGCACCCCGCGCCGCATGGCGCTCAGGTTCCTGCCCGGCCCACCGCACAAAACGGCTCGCGAGACCTCGCTCTTCTCATCATTATCCTCGCTCTTGTACTTATCCATCCGGTAGAGCCCGAGGCCCACGCCCTCCACGACCGCCTGGGCCGCCTCGCGCGCGTCCAGGCCATCTCCGATGGCGGAGGAGGCCGAGATCGCGACACTCTTCAAACCCTCCGAGCGCGCGCGCCTGGCCGCCAGAGCACTGGCGCAGCGAACCGATTCGGGTGACGCCTCATCGCCCAAACCTGCAAGAATCACGAATCTGGGCGCTCCACCTCCTTCGGGAACCGGCAGAACGGAGACTTGCCCCTCCTTCCCCTCGAACACCTTGCGTTCGCGCATAGAAGTCAGTGCATCGCCCATAATCTTTTCAAGCCGCTCGTTCTTCTCGTCTTTCGCCACGAGGCAAACAAGAGCGTCCGTCCTCTGGTCGAAACCATCACCGCCCGCAACGGAGAACCGCATGATCATCTCCTCTTACGAATCACCACCTAAAGTAGATAAAGTATGGACGAAAGTGTATCCCAGAGCAGCGTGCACGGCTATGCGGATCGAGGTCGCCCGCCTTTTTACGCATGAGGATGAGCGCGCGGATTGTCTTATCCGTCTACCTGCCCCTAGAATGCACGCGCATGCTTCACCAGGCCGAATACGTCAGAGCCTCGCGTCCAAGAACGACAATTTTCTGCCTCTCACTATGAAGGAATACACCATGAGTTTCTACAACTGGGACATGCTCCCCCTGAGCCATGATCGCCCCGGCGTCGCGCACAGGCGTATCTTCGGCGACAACATCCAGATGCAGCACCTGATCACCGAGCCGGGAGGCACGCCCTCGAAGTTGCACAATCATCCTGATCACGAGGAGTTCTTCTACATCCAGGCGGGTGAGTGGGAGTTCACGCTCGAAGACGAGGTGCGGCGAATCGGGCCGGGCGACGTGGTGCACGTCAAGGCGGGCGCGATGCACACGTTGAAACTGGTGAGCGATGAGCCGGGAATGGCGCTCGAGGTGTTCTACCCGATGTGGAACCCCGAGCTGGCCGGTGACAAGGATGATTTCACGATAGACGCCATCAAGAGCCGCATGGAGTTCGCCGAAGAACCCGACGAGATGAACCGTGGCCGCCCGCCGGGACATGGGGAATAATAGGGGAGCCGCTTTGGTCCCGGCGGTACGTAACAGAGACTATTTTGCGGAGAGTTTCTACAAAATAAAACAGGCGGCGCCCGTCGACGCCGCCTGCTGTTTTTGAATTTCCCTCAATGTCCCGTTTCAGGTAACACCAAGGGGCGGTTTAGGGTTTTTTGAGAACCCTCTTCCGGTGGTGAGCCGTTTTCAGAACCCTCCGGAGAGATGTGTTGTAGGCGGTTACTATCAAGTTTCTTACCATGACAGCCCTCCTCTTCCTACTTGCGATTTGTACTCTCAAATCCTAGCAAAGGCCCGGAATCGTGTCAAGAATTTTTTATCCTCAAATACGCCAAGAAATCTCAGTTCCTTATATTTCAACACCTTGTCATCAAAATTTTGCAGGCGCCCTTTTCCCTGACTATTCGGCCCTTTACTCCATCCCTATGCCTCAATGATGGCGGAAACCACGCCGCCGCCCACGGGACCCTGATGGAATACGAGACCGGCCGAGACGTAGACCGCCGGGTCCTGCACCACCGACGCGATGACGGCGTTCGCAACGGCGCGCACGGGCCGCGTGCCCAGAACAGAATCCGTGAGCAGCGTGACGCGCTTGCCCAGAAGCCTGCCGTCCCAGGGCGCGCCGGCTTTCGCGAACGCGTGCACAACTCTGCTCAAATCATCCGCACCCGGCAGGCCGTCAAAGGCGAGTCCTGCGTTTTTGAGCGCCTGCCTAACGGCGTCTGCATCGATCAGGTGCTGCATCACCGCCCGGCCGATCTTGTAGCGGCTCACCGATTGCGAGGAATTCGCCAACACAACGACTTCCGAGCGCATGAGTTCCACGCCCGCCGAGCAGGAGATCATCTCCGAATACAGATCGCCCCGGCTGCACACGTCGGTTATCTCGAACGATGCCCTGTCGATCTCCCCGATGCCCACCGCAGCACCCAGGGCCGAGCACCCGTTTGAGAGGCTCATCGAGCGGGTGGTGTCCGTGCTCACCACCTTCTTGCCGCGCGAGGCCGCGTCGTTGATGCGATCAGACGTCAAAAGCGGGCACTTCACCTGCACGTAACCCACATCGTCCAGTGAATCCACGCCCGCCTTTGCGAGCGCCTCCTCCGCCGCCTCGGCCACGAGGTCCACCTGCGCCATCGTGCCCAACTCCTCGGGCAGAAGCTCTCTGGTGAAGGCGACTCCCATGGAGAGGCGCTTCTCTCCGGGGCTTTCGGCGTCGCCCACATCAGTCTTGGAAATGGCAACCGCGTGGGGACTCATGATCCCCTCGCATCCGCCCGACATCACCATGGCGCACATGCCCTGCACCTCGGCGCGGGAGAGGCCCAGCTTCTCCATCATGTAATCCTCGAAGGAATGGAGCGCGTATGGCCTCGAATAGTCGTTCACCCGGCCGTTGCCTTCGGTCTTGGCGATGATGGCCTGAATGTCCGCCGCCTGAATACGGCCTTCCGCTACCGCTTCCGCTAAGCCCGAGACGTCCTCGGGTCCCGACATCTGAAACTTCACCACCTGGGTATCAAACACGATTGAGTCTCCTTATTCATCATGGGTGTTCGATTCACGAACGCCGTTTTTATGTCCCGGGAACAATCAGGCCCGCCCGCTCGACGATAGCCGCGGACGCCGCCTGCGCCTCCTCGCGAATCGTGCGTTCCTCATCTTCGCTTATCTTGCTCAGACGTCCCGCTTCCATGAGCGGCTCACCCTCCACCCAGACCCAGCGCACCTCCGTCCCGTGGGCCTGATACGCGAGTACGGACGGCAGATGATGATTCGGGTGCATGTGGGGACCGCTCATGTCGAGCAGAATCATGTCCGCCCGCTTGCCTACCTCGATGCTCCCGATTTCTTCCTCCAGGCCGAGGGCGCGAGCGCCGTTGCGCGTGGCCATGTCGAGCACCTGCTGCGCCGTGATGGCGGCGGGGTCCTGCTGCACCCCCTTGTGGAGCAGGCAGGCGAGCCTTATCTCCCAGAACATGTTGACGAGGTCGTTGCAATTCGCATTGTCCGTGCCTAGCGCCACAGGGATGCCGTAGCCCAGCATACGCGGCACCGGCGAGACGCCCGAGCCCAGATACATGTTGCTCGAGGGCAGATGCACGACCTGGGCGCCTGATTCCTTGAGGAGTCGAATATCCTCCTCGCTCAAGTGAATGCAGTGGCCCGCCACCAAGCGCTCCGAGAGCAGACCCCAGGCCGCCAGATGCTGCACGACGGGAAGACCGCCTACCTCCGATTCCATTGGATCTTCCGATACGTGCGTGGAGACGCGAAGGCCGCGCTCGCCGGCCCATTCGTCCACCTCGCGGAAGGTCTCGGGCTTCACGTAGACGGGGATGTTCGGCCCCGGCCAGACGAGGACGCGACCCCCCGAGCGGCCGTGGTATTTATCGACAAGATGAGAAGTCTCCTCGAACACTTCATCCCTCGTCTTGAGACTCGGCGGAAACGTCTTCCCCCAGGCGGCGATGTGGGAGTGCGCCCGCTCGGCGAGTTTTCCCGAAGGAGACATTTCGTTGAAGCATAAGGCGAAGACGCTCCGCATGCCCGAATCGTCCATGGCCTCTATCATCGCTTCGGCCAGCGGAACCGGGATGCGCTCGTTCGTCACCACCGCCGTGGTGCCAGAGCGAATCGCCTCGCACGCGAAGAGCTTGACGGAGAGCGCCGCATCCTCGGGCGTATAGGCCACCTGGCCGGGCGCCATGACGTTCAGGCGCCAGTCCATCAGCCGCCTGTCCGCGCCCAGGCCGCCGCGCAGCAATATGCACATGATGTGGCTGTGGGCGTTTACCAGCCCCGGTATGAGGGCCATGCCCTCGCCGTCGATCACCTCCGCAGCGCCTGCGTTTATGCCGGACTCAGAGATCTCGGCGACCCGGCCATCCTCGACCAACACGGACCCGCGAGGGATGACCTCGCGCTCCTCGTTCTGCGTGAGGACGCAGGCGTTTTCGATCACGAAACGACCCGCCATGGGAAAATCCTCCGGTTGAGGGTTTTCCCGAGGATACGACAATCGGGCGGTTTTGAGTATCCCCGGCGCAAGCCGCGCCTTGCCAGAGAGGGAAAAGAGCATTATTAGTGTGAGAAAGAACACGACAACTCGAGGAGAGACGCCGATGTCCAAGATCAAGTTCCTGCAGCACTTCAGCCTCTATTGCCGGGATTTGCCGGCCATGCATAAGTTTTATAACGAAATCCTGGGACTGCCCGAAATGCCGCGCCCTCACTTCCCCTTCCCGGGCTACTGGTTCGAGGCGGGAGCAGACCACCAGATCCACCTCGCCAAGGTGAGCGACACGCATGTGAAACATTCCATCAGCGACAACGAAGACAGCTATATGGACCACCACATCGGGATGGTGACTGAGGATCTGGAGGGAATGAAGGAGAGGCTTAAAGCCAACGACATCCCGTTTCACGACGAGCCTTACGGTTATCCCCAAATCTTCTTCCGGGATCCGGAAAATAACCTGATCGAGGTCGCGTCCACGGCGATGTTCGATATGGAGTAACGAGCGCGGAGCAGGTGGCGCGCATTCCGCTTGGAGATTCCCCATATACCCGGCCGTGAAGCTCATACACGCGGCACAGGAGCGCCATCGCTCACGCATCCCCGCTTTTCTGTGATTTCTGGAGACCAGGCCATGTCATTCCGAAAATTCCATACAACGCAGGTCACCGCCGGGGCGGGAAGCTACTCCCAGGGCCTTCTGGCGGGCAGGACGCTCTATCTCGCGGGCCAGACCGGAGAGGGGCTCGACGGCACACCTCCCGCGCTCGGGGACGCCGCCGCTCAGGCCCGCCAGGCGTGCGAGAACATCCGCCAGCTTCTCGCGGAGGCGGGCGGCGATCTCTCACACGTCGTGAAACTCACGAACTACATCACCGACAGGGCGTACCGCAAACCCGTCTACGCGGTGATCGCGGAATACTTCGGCCCCCATGCGCCCGCGAGCACGGGCGTCATCGTGGACGGACTGGCTTCTGAAGATTTCCTCGTGGAAATCGACGCCACAGCCTACATTCCAGAGGCCTGAGAGGAATACGCGTATTGAGAAAAACGCCTTTACAAGGCAGAATAGGGGCACATACAGACAAGTTCGCAAGCAGCCCGTGAGGCTGAATCCTTTCAGAGGAGAGGGATCATGACCGAATCTTACGATGGATTGTTCGTCGGCGGCGGACACAACAGCCTGGTATGCGCCGCCTATCTGGCAAAGTCCGGGAAAAAGGTGGCCGTCCTGGAGCGCTCCAGCGTCGCCGGCGGGGGCTGCTCCACGCACGAAGTCACCTTGCCGGGCTTCAAGCACAACCTGCACTCGAACTACTACGTGGGCCTGGAGAGAAGCCCCATCCTGCGAGATCTGGAACTCCATGAATACGGCTTCAGCATGATCTTCCCGGAATTTCAGCAGGGCTGCATATTCAGCGACGGCACGGCGTTCGTCATCCACCGCGACGTCGAGAAGACCGTCAAATCCCTTGAACGCATCAATAAAAACGACGCGAGAACCTACCGCGACCTCCACGTCAAGTTCACCGAGGGGATGCTCGACATCATCACCTCCTTCATGTATTGCGCCCCCCTGCCGCCCGAAGAGCTGAAAGAGCGCTTCGCGGGGCCGCTAGGGCGTGATTTCTTAAGCTACGCGAACTTGAGCATGTACGAGGCGGTGGACCAGCACTTCGAGGACGAAAAACTCCGCGTGCTGTTCAAGCTTTTCCTGGGCTCCTTCACCCTCGAAAATACGCCCACGACAGGCATCTTCTTCCCCAGAATCTTCTCGCGTATCGCGAGCTTCGCTCTGCCCGTCGGCGGATCGGTGAACTTCACCCGGGCGCTGGAGCGCGTCGTCGTGAGAGGCGGCGGCAAGGTGGTCACCAACGCGGAAGTCCGCGAGATCACGGTCGAAAGCGGGGACGCCACCGGCGTCATCTTGGACGACGGCACCCGCATCAATGCCACCGAGTTCGTGGCGAGCGGGGTGAACTGGCCGCTCACGGTTCGTCTGGCCGGGGAGGATTACTTCGGCGGCAAGCTCGCCAGAGCAGCGCTCGAATACCAGTGGGCGAGCCACGGGCTGTGCACCATCCACCTGGCGCTCAAGGAAGCGCCCGACTTCGCAGCCGCGAAATATGAACCCGACATCAACAAGACGTTCAACATTTTCTGGGGCGCGGACTCGACCGACGAGGTTTCCGAGTGCTTCGAGACGATCCACGAGGGCGAACTGCCCAAGCTCATGGGCAACGGCGGGAGCAACAGCCACTTCGACCCGACCTACTCGCCCGATGGCACGCACGTGGGCTACTGGTGGCCGTTCGCGCCCTATGAGCTCAAAGACGGCGGGGCCGAGGCGTGGGACACGCGGCGCGAGGAGTACACCCAGCACTTCATCGACTCCTGGACGCACTACGCGCCCAACATCAACCACGACAACATCATGGGCAGTTATCTCTACACGCCGCTCGACATCGTGCGCATGAACCCGAACTTCGTCCGCGCGAGCCACCACGTGGGCGCCTACATTCCCGAGCAGTTGGGCTACAACCGCCCGCATCCGGATGTGAGCGACTTCCGCACGCCGATCGGGAATCTGTACCTGTGCGGTTCGAGTTCGCACGTGGGCGGCGCGGTGACGGGAGCGCCCGGTTACAACTGCGCGAACGCTATCGCCGAGGATCTGGAAATCGACCGTTTCTGGGCGCCCGTCGAGACCATGATGGCCTGAAGATAGAGATTTGATTCGCGTTTCACAATGAATTGTTGTGCGATAGTAGGGGTGCGCTGTGAGATATGTCGTGGTGGCAACTGCGATGATGGTGTGTATTAGTGTAAGCGCGAGCGCAAAAGAGATATTGCCAGACAAGGTGATAACCACATGTAAAAATGCAAAAGGAAAGTCTTATTATCATCAAGGCGGATGGGAAGAAGATAAAATTGCTGGCGGAAAAACAGCACTTACCATATTGAATAATGGAAAATTTGATATTCTTTTCTGGGATGTCAGAAAAGAACCGATATCAATTTTCAAGAGCGGTGGCGAGTTCTATCCCATCAGAAGAGGAAAAAGAAGCATCACATTTTTCCATATAACACGTCGAAAGACGATAGAACTTTTCACGTTTTGGACAGACTCAAAGGGAAATAGCAAGTTGGCTACGATTATGAGCAGGGGAGGTAATCAACCTTCATGGGGACATAAGAGCGGTATCTTGATTGAAGATTGCACCCCGATAGATTTCTCTGGTTTTTAGGAAACGCATCGCAAACGATAAATTACCAAGGCCTTAAACTAGGAAATTCCGTTCGCGTTTCACGAGGAAAGGATAAAATTTCATGGAACTGATCGACCTCTCACAAACCGTGGCGGCGGGCGGATTCGAGCGTCCGTTTCACCCAAAAGTAGCCATTGAGCCGATGATGACGCACGAGGAGTCTTCCAAAAAATTTCTCGGGAAATTCTCCTTCGCGGCCATGAAGCTCACGCTTTCGGACCACACCGGAAGCCACGTGGACGCCCTGAATCACTACGTGTCCGGAGACGCGCCCTCCATCGATCAGTTGCCGCTCGATCGCTTCTATTCGAGCGCGATTTGCGTGGATTTCTCGGACATCGCGCCCAAGACCTACATCGAAACCGAACACATCGAGCGAGAACTGGACAAACACGGGCTTTCCATCGAAGAGGGTGACGCCTTTTTGTACTACACGGGCCATTTCGAGAAGTCCTTCCAGGACCCGAATCCCGATGTATGGTGGAAAGAATTCGCGGGCCTGAGCCGGCCCGCCACCGAGTATCTCGCCGACCGGGGGGTGCGCAACATCGGCTGTGAAGCGTTTACGATAGAAAACCCAACACAAATGTTCCCCGAGTCGGAAGAGCCCTACCCCTCGCATCAGGTGTGCAAGGAGCGGGGGATGCTCAACACGGAGAACCTGGTGATCCCCAGGCGCCTGGTGGGCAAGCGCTTCACGTTCCTGTGCCTGCCCATCAAGCTGAAAGACGCCACGGGCTCGCCTGTGCGCGCCGTCGCGGTGCTGGACTGATCTAGAAGCCGAAGCTGAAAAGCGCGTTCGCGTTGCCGAATGCCGCTTTTTCGATCTCCGCCTCGGCGATGCCGCCCCGGCGCATGGCGCGAATCGCCCGGGGGATGCAATAGAGGTCGTTCGACGTGTAGGGAATGAGGTCCGAGTTGAGCATCATGCGCCCTCCCCCGTGACGCCGCACCCACTCCACGACGGCGGAGGGGGGAATCGGCCGAAGACGGCTGCCGAGGCTCGTCGCGCACCATGCCCCCGTTTCTTCGTGAACGAAATCCACTATCGTCGCATCCACGTGGTCGATAACGAGCAGTGAGTGGTCGAGTCCGGCCGCGTCGATGATTTCAAGGTCCATCTTGAGGTAATGGAGCCTGAACGCTTCGGGCGAAACCTCTCCTTGCGTGTCTACGCCGCCCAGGAATTCCTTCGGGTTCTTGTAGGTGGGCGTGTGGAGGATCAGGGGCTTTTTAAGCTCCGCCGCGAGGCGCGCCTGCGCTTCGAGGCATCTGGCCTGATCTTCCAGATCCCAGGAAAAGCCAAAGTATTGCCCCGGGTCCAGGCCCACCTCCCCCAGGGCGGCTACCCGATCGTTCTCCAGATAGCCGGGAAGCGCGTCGATGAGCCGCTCCCAGCCGTCTACCCGCGTCATCGAACTCACGCCCACGGCGCACATGGCGCGAATATGATGTTTGGCCTCGGCTGCTTCGGCCATCCTGAGAGGACTCTCCCAAAGCCTCTCCACATCCTCCGGCCCAGGCGCGCGCTTCCATATTTCGCGGTGCACGTGGGGATTCCCGCAAGAGATGACGGAACCCGCCATCCCGCACATGCCCTGGAGTTCCCAGTCGTCGAAACTGAATCCATGCAGGTGATTGTGGCAGTCGATGAACCTGTCCATTCTAGACCCCTGGTTTTCTCGCCAAAAAGACGTAGCGGTTGAGACTGAAGAAATACTCACCGCGCTCACCCAGCACCATCAAATCCTCCGCCCAGGCTTTTGCCTCTTCCTTCGGTACGCCGCCCTTGCGGATGACGAAGGGCACGATGACGCTCACCATGCCGTGGCTGTAGTTCTCTGCAGGATACTCCGTATTGAGAAGAGGCAAAACCCTCGAATCTACAATCTCGAAGCCTGCGCCATGCAAAAGCTGCGACAGCCTCCTCGGCAGATGAGGATCGGCCAGATGCGCGTCCCATGCGGCGAAAATCCGCTTCGCCCGCGCTGCATCCTGCGCGCTCCACACGAGCGAACCCCAATCCGTATCCATGATGAGGGCGCGTCCGCCGGGCCGCAGCACGCGGAAAAGCTCCGCCAGTGCGGCTTCCATGTCGACGACGTATTCATACACCTGGGAGATGATGGCCGCATCGAGACCGTCATCCTCGAAAGGGAGGCTCAGCGCGTCGGCCTTGCGGAACGACACCTGCGGCTGCGATGCGCATCGCTCCTGCGCGAGGGCGAGCATGGGCGCGCTCTTGTCCACGCCGAAAACGGCGCCTCCCTCCCCCACCATGCGCCCGGCTTCCAGCGTCATGAAGCCCGGGCCGGAACCCAGATCGAGCACGCGCTCGCCCGGCTGTGGCGCGACAATCTCCAGAAGAACGCCTCGCTGCGCGGCCACGTCCGCCGTCGTGTATACGGCCTCGACGCGCCGGGCCGCCTTTTCATCGAAACCTGGGGGCTGACTCATCAGACGCTTTCTCTAATCACTGTGATGGCCCGAATCAAAGGTCAAGTGTCCTCGCCCGTGTTAGGGGAAGTCAAGCGCTCCACCCGTCTTCATCAGCAGGAAAATCACTTTCTGATGCGGCGTTTCACACAAGAAATTCTCCAGAATCAAGTCCTGGAGACCTGGTGGATTGCTCTCGCCTTTTCAGCAGGATGAACCCCTCGGCATTGACGCGCGTTTTCCCCAGAACCTATAAGCCTAATGAAAGCATTTTTCGCGTTCCCGTCATTAATGGACTCCCCATGTCCCCATCGAAGATATTTAACCTTTTCGCGATTGCGGGCAGTCACGCCGTCAACGCCTTCTACACGCAGCTTCTCATACCCGTACTCCCCCTCATCGTCGCTGAATTCGAACTCAACTACGTGCAGGCGGGCCTCATCGTGACAACCTATTCGGTGGCGAACAGCGTCTTTCAGTTCCCACTATCCTTCATATCGGACTACACCCGGCGCTGGCGGACGGTACTCGCGCTGTCCCTGCTTACGCAGGCGCTGCCCGTTCTGCTCTACGGCTACGCGGCGAACTATTCCCTCCTGCTGCTGTTCGTCTTCATCGGCGGCATCGGGAGCGCGGCTTACCACCCGCCGGCTGTCGCGCTCATCACGCGCGAATTGCCCGAAAGGCGTGGGTTCTGCACGGGCCTGTTCAACGGCGGGGGCGAAATGGGGAACATCATCTCGCCCGCCATCGTCGGCTGGCTCGCCGTCTATCTGGCAAGCTGGCGTTTGGCGGCGCAGTTCTACGTTATACCCGGCGTCATCTGGGCGGCGCTTATCTGGTTTCGCTTTCAGGATCAACTCGGAGAGCGCCTCCCTTTTCGCCAGGCGGCGAGGTCCACTTTCGGCGCGCTGTTCCGCAACAAGTCTCTAATGCTTCTCATCGCCCTCTCCTCGTTCCGGATCATGGGCTTTCGCGGCTTCATGGCCTTTTTGCCGCTCCTTATGGCGGAGCAATTCGGCTTCGATACCAAAGGGGTGGGGTGGCTGCTCAGTATTTATTTTCTCATCGGTTCGACCACGTCCATCATCATCGGCAGGTGGTCGGACTACGCGGGCAGGACCAGGCTCATCGTCGTGCTCACCTTCATGTGCGCCGCCGCCATGGCTTCTCTTACCTGGGTCGCCAGCGTGACGACGCTGCTTCTCGCGCTTTTCGCCGTCGCCTGCATCCTCACGCCGGTGCCCACCCTGGTGCTGGCCGTCGGCACGGAACTTGTGGACGAGCGAGTGCGCTCGAGTTCGGTGGGAATGATCTATGGCTTCAACGAGGCGGCAAGCGCGCTTTCGCCGCTCGTCGGCGGCCTCGTGGCCGAAGCGATGGGACTTCAAATGGCGTTCACCTTCTACGCATCGATGTTCCTTGTCGGCGGGTGCATCGCCATCTTCCTGCACAGGGAAAGCGTTCTGCAGCCCCAGATGCAGGGGGGCAAGCCATGAGCCGGGCGGAAGAAATCGAAACGGGAGTGGCTGCACAAGAGCCGGCGCAGGATATCCCCTGGGGCGCGCTCGCCATCCTGTTCACCGCCCACTTCGTGGTGGACGGCACGGTGAATTTCATCGCGCCGCTGCTGCCCCTGATTCGGGAGCAATTCCAGGTCTCACTCTCCACGGGCGGCCTGCTCCTCACGTTCGTCTCGATGAGCGCAGCGCTCTCACAACCCGTGACGGCGATTCTCGTGGACCGCTGGCCGGGCCTCCCCTGGCTCGTCGTGGGGATGGTGGGCAGCGCGCTTTTCATCACTTCCATCGGCTGGGCGCCCAATTTCACGGTGCTCACCGTCATGGTTGCGGTCGGCGGTTCGATGGTCGGCCTTTGCCATCCGGACATGGCCTCGCGCGCGGGCGCGCTCTCGGAACACCGCAAGGGGCTGGTGGTGAGCGTTTTCATCGCCGGAGGACGCGTGGGCCACGGGCTGGGGCCAGTCATCGCCATCGGCATCGTCTCGCTCGGAGGCATGAAATGGCTCTGGTCGTTCACCCTGGTCGCAATCGCGATGGCCCTGGCGGTAAAATACGGGCTGCCGAAGCCTCAATCGCCCCCCACGAGCGGCGAGAATAAAGCCTCCATCTGGGATTTCGTAACAGCGCTGCGCTCAGCGGGCACGCCGCTGCTCCTGCTCTCGGGCGTCACGATTTGCCGCGCCGTCGTGAACATCAATTTCATCAGCCTCATACCCTCACTCTACGCCGAACACGGCATGGGCATCTGGAGCGGAGGGGCGGCCAGCGCCATTATGCTCACATCGGGCGCAGCGGGCGTCCTGGCGGGCGGCGCATTGGGAGATCGGTTCGGGAAAAAAGAGCTTATCGTCGGCGGCATCGGACTCGGCGCTCTGTGCGTCTGTGCTTTTTTGATTGCGCCGCCCGAGTGGGGCTTCATATTGCTGGCATTGTTGGGGGTCGCCACCTACCTCCCGATGGGGGTGACGATGGCCTTCGCCCAGCAACTGATGCCCCACAACCGGGGTCTGGCCAGTTCCATCACGCTCGGCCTCTCCTGGTTCATCGCGAGCCTTTCGGTCTACCCGATGTCCGTTCTCGGCGAGTGGTTCGGCCTGGCCAATGCCTTCTGGGCGCTGCCCGGCTTTTTCGTCGCTGCCTGCGCATTCGCGCTCTTTCTGCCGAAAGTCCGCTGACGCCTGTGCGCATACAAAAAGACGGCCCCGAGGAACCGCCTTTTTTCTTTTCGCCTCGCTCAGGCCGTAACGGCCTACTCGGCGAGGAGTTCATCAAGCTAGGATGAGCTTGCACCCCTTTCAAACGCGCTCCAGTAGACGTCCATCACCCTCCTGAAGCCCACGGCTTCGAACACGCGCTCGGACGCCTCGTTACCCTCCACGATGTAGCAATACGCCTCGCGTCCCCTGGCGAATTGCGCCTCGACGAGGGCGGACACGATCACGCGCGCAAGCCCCTGGCCGCGGAAGCGATCCATCGTGTGGAGCATGCCGATTGAGCCGTTCGCGTGAACGACCATGTAGGAAGCGAGTTCTCCGCCAATCCGTATCGCAGCGGTGGGGGCGTTTCGGATTCTCGCCAGGGCGTATTCCTCCCCCTGGTCGTAGGGGGAATTCTCGGCCAGCATCTTCGCATCCTCGCTTACCAGGCTTTCAATCCGGTGCGTGCTGAAGACGGGCCTGAAATCTTTTTTCTCCAGAATGAACATGCCAACGGGCGACGCGCGGATGAGTTTTCGTCGCCTCTCGACCGCCTTTATAACCTCATGCGGGACGGAGGAGAGCTTGAGATAGCCTTCGCTCTCTTCCATCTGCGCGGAGAGGCGCTCCATGTCTTCCAGTTTTGCGAGTATCGCCTCGGGCCGCCCCAGCGGAGCGAGCCAGCCGCGCCCGGTGTTCACCGCCACCTGTGGCGCGGCGAGGTCGTCGACCCAGAGGGAGAGGGATTCTCCCCCCTCGGCGATGGCTTCCGTGAAGCGCACCCGGAGCAGCCCCTGCGCGCGCAGGAATTTCTGGAAAGATTGGCTATCGGGGTTCTCCAACCGAAACAATTTCCGCTACACTCCCCTGCCGATGACAAACGCTGCTCCTCTGAATGATGATTATACCCGTTCATCCTCTCGATTGAAGAGACGGGGAGCCAAAAATAAACCACCACAGGAGAAATAATGAAAGAATATCGCATCATCACCATCCCGGGAGACGGGATAGGCCCCGAACTCATGGAATCCACCATCGCCGTTCTCGAAGCCGTTCAGGAGATGAACGGGGCCTTGAAGCTCAACTTAGAAGAACACGAAGCGGGAGCGGGCCGCTACGCCAGGTACGGAAAACGCATCAGCGATGAAACTCTGCAGGCCTGCCACGAGGCGGACGGCATCCTCAAGGCGCCCGTGGGCAATCCGGCCGTCCGCACGCCAGAAGGCACCGAGGCGGGGCTTCTGGGCGGCGTACTCAGAACGGGACTCGACCTGTTCGCCAACATGCGGCCCGTAAAACTCTACCCGGGCATTAGAAGCCCCCTGGCCGGCTATGAACCAGGCGGCATCGACTACGTCGTTATCCGCGAGAACACAGAGGGCCTCTACGCCTCGCGCGACAAGGGAGTGGGCGGCCCCGAAGCCGTGGCCGACACTTTGATCATCACCCGAAAAGGAACCGAACGCGTCGTCCGTTTCGCCTTCGAACTTTCGCGCAAAAGAAACGGCGCGCCCGAAGACGGGGTTCGGCGCGTCACCTGCGTGGACAAGAGCAACGTTCTCCGCTCTATGGCGCTGTTTCGAGAGGTATTTTTTGAGGTGGCGGCGGATTACCCCGATATCGAGGCCGAGGCGGTTTATTCGGACGCCTGCGCCAACCACCTGGTGATCCGCCCGGCGCACTACGACGTGCTGGTGATGGAGAACATGCTGGGTGACCTGCTGAGCGATTTGGGCGGCGCAACCGCCGGTGGCCTCGGCATGTGCCCCTCGGGGAACATCGGGGAAAAATTCGCCTTTTTCGAGGCGGTTCACGGCTCGGCCCCCGACATCGCCGGACAGGGCATCGCCAATCCTTTGAGCCTCATCCTCTCCGCCGCGCTCATGCTCGCCCATATCGGGGAGAGCGAGGCCGCGAATCAGATAGAAACCAGCGTCTGGGGAGCACTCGAAGCCGGGGAGATCCGCCTGGACAACAAGGGACGCGCCGTCGACGGCAGCCAGGCCATCACCGAGGCGGTGTGCGCCCGCGTGAGGGGAGAAATCTAGGAAAACCGCTCGCGCAGCAGAGTCCACACGGCGATAAAGCCGTCACGCCAGGTGATCTTCTTGCCCTCCGCGTATGTGCGCCCGTAGTAGGAAATCGGCACCTCGTAGATGCGCCATTTCGCGGGTTTCAGGATTTTCGCGGTGAATTCCGGCTCGAAATCGAATCCCCTGGCACGGATTTTCATATCCTTCACCACCTCGCGGCGGAACATCTTGTAGCAGGTTTCCATGTCGGTGAGCGTGCAGTTGAACAACAGATTCGCCAGCGTGGTCAGCATCCAGTTTCCCACTTTATGCCAGAACATGTGCACGCGCTGGGGCTTTCCGCCAAAGCGCGTGCCGTAGACCACGTCGGCCGCCCCCAGACGGATGGGATTGTACAGATCGGCGTACTCAGCGGGGTCGTATTCCAGGTCCGCATCCTGCACAACGATCACATCCCCGTTCGCCGCCGCGAAGCCGTCGCACAAGGCCGCCCCTTTCCCCTCGTTTTTCTCGCGATAGATGACCTGCGCGCCGTTTTGTTCGATCTCGGCCAAGATGTCGCGGGTGCCGTCCGTGCTGCCGTCGTCCACGACGATGAGCTCGATGTTCATCGGCACCGCTTGGACTCTGGCGACGATTTCGCGAATCGTGTCCCGTTCGTTGTAGCACGGCATCACCACGCTCAGTAAATCCGGCATCTGTCCGCCATCGTTCACCGCAGTTCTCTCCATCCGAGGGTCGAACACTTCCCGCATTCAAGAGGGCATCGCGCCAAAGCCTACATCCTCGCCCCGAAGCGGTCAATTTATTTTCATCGCCTACGTCTCTCCGGCTTGGCAAGCGCTCCCCCCCCGTGAGAGTATTGCCGCGCTCACGATCTCATCGAAAATGCACACAATTTCGGGATTATGAAATGCCATCGCCCCTGCTCAAGAGAATGAAGACGCTCTGTTCCCTGCCCGGCCCGCCCGGTCACGAGGGCGCCGTGCGCGACGCCATCGTCGATATGGTGAAAGGCAGCGCGAGCGAATTGCGGCGCGACGATATCGGGAACCTCATCGCCCGCCACGAAGCGAACGAGGCAGCCCCTCACGTCGTCCTGGAATGCCACATGGACGAGGTCGGCCTCGTCGTCACGGGCGTGGAGGCGGGCGGCGCGATTCGCTTCGAGAAAGTGGGGCTCGTGGCGGATGCGATTTTTCCGGGCCGCGAGGTCTCCCTCCTGACGCTGGACGGGAATCTCCACCGGGGCGTCGTGAACGTGCGAAGCGGGCATCTCCAGTCCTTACAGGGCCAGGAACACCCCGGCGTCGATGAGATGTGGATAGACTTAGGAGCCTCGGACGATGCGCCGATCCGCGCCCTCGGCATCGAGGCGGGCACGCCCGGCGTATTCCACAGCCCATTCATCCAGCTCCCCGGCGGAGCGTGGAAGTCGAAGGCGGTGGACAACCGCTCGGGTTGCGCCCTGTGCGTGGAGGCGTTCATCAACACGGCCAACTCTCTCTCGGACAGGCTCCGCCTGAGCGCCGCCTTTTGCGCCCAGGAGGAAATCGGCGGGCGCGGCGCTTCGGTTCTTTCGGTGGATGAAGGGGAGAGCGACCCGCCCTCTCTCGCTATCGTGCTCGACAACGTGCCCTCGGACGGCCCGGGCCGCTCCGACGCACGGGGGTCGAAGATCGGAGCCGGGCCCGTATTGCGCAGATACGATCACCAGCCCATGAGCCTTTACGGTTATATCACCCCGCCGGAACTGATCCAGTGGGTGAAGGACGTGGCGAGCGACACCCATGTGCCCCTGCAGGAAGACGTGTTCGTGGGCACTTTTCTTGATTCCGCCACTTTGAGCAAATCCCGGCCGGGCGGATTGCCCACCGTGCCGATCAATATGCCCAGGCGCTATTCCCACAGCCCGGTAGAAACGTTCATGGAATCGGACCTCGAAGCCATGGCGGCGCTCATCGGTGCTCTTTTGCGCTCCGCCGCCGAGGGAGGAGCGCCGGATTTGAGGCGGGATTATTTATCGCCCTCTGATGCTTGAAATCTCACAAAAACCGCACTTCAGGAGAAACGAAACCTGTGTCGAAAATCATTCGCGTCGCCCATAGCCCCGATTCGGACGATGCCTTTATGTTCCACGCCCTGGCGAACGGGAAGATCGCGCAGGGAGAATATGAATTCATTCATGAACTCCACGACATCGAAACGCTGAACCAGGCCGCCTTCGAGGGCAAATACGAGGTGAGCGCCATCAGCTTTCATGCGTATTGCCATCTGGCGGAGCGCTACGCCATTCTGCCGCACGGGGCGAGCTTCGGGGAGAATTACGGCCCCGTCATCATCTCGCGCGAGCCGATGACGCCCGAGGCGCTCAAAGATGTGGAAATCGCCATTCCGGGCCTTCTGACGACGGCCTATCTCACGCTTCGCCTCTACCTCGGGGGCGAGGAGCCCAAACACCGCGTGGTGCATTTCGACCAGATCATGGACGAGGTGAAAAAAGGAGCCTCGCCAGCGGGACTTCTCATCCATGAGGGTCAGCTCACCTATGAGGAGGAGGGCTTTCATCTCGTGGAGGATCTGGGCAAGTGGTGGATGCGAGAAACCGGAGGCCCCCTGCCCCTGGGCTGTAACGTCATCCGAAAAGATTTAGGGCCCGAGGTCGTGGGCGAAGTGAGCCGCCTGCTTCACCAGAGCATCGTCTACGCGCTCGAGAATCGAGACGAGGCGCTCGACTACGCCATGGCCTACGCCAGGGATCTGCCGCGTGACAAGGCGGATGTTTTCGTCGGCATGTACGTGAACGAATGGACGCGTTCATACGGCGACGCCGGGCGGGAGGCCGTCTCCACGCTGTTGAACCGCGCCGCGGAGGCGGGCATCATACCGGAAAAAATCGAGCCGGAATTCGTATCTTCATCCACCAACTGACAAGTGGAGGCGGATTCATGCTGGAGGGAATGCACCACATATCCATCAGCGTCGATGACTTGGAAGAAGCGCGCGATTTTTACGCCGGTCTGCTGGAACTCGCGGAAATCGACCGCCCGAACCTGCCGAATCCTGGCTATTGGTTCCAGGCGGGCGCCTGCCAACTCCATCTGACAGGACGCCGGGGTCGCGCGAACGAAACGAGCATTCCGGGCACCGGAGCGGGCGAAACCCACTTCGCCTTCGCTGCGTTCGATTTGGAGCCCGTGAAGCGAAGGCTCGAGATCGCGGGCGTGGACGTGAAAGACGGAATCAACGCCGGGCTGGGTTTGCGGCAGCTTTTCTTCAGAGACCCCTCGGACAACCTCGTGGAGGTGTTCTGCACACTGGAAGAATCCTGATGGAAACCGCGAGAAGTTCATCCGATGCCAAAGCCCGATAAATTAACGTCCGACTTAACCCGCCGTTCATTTCTCTTAGGAATCGGCTCTGCGGCGTCAGCTTTCAGTTTTTTGCCTCATCGCGCCTGGGGCACCGAAAGCAAAAAGCTCCATTTCTGCAATTGGGACACCTACATCGGCGAAACCACGCTGGGCGACTTCAGGGCCGCCAGTGGAATTGAAGTGAAGATGGATCTGTTCGCCGACAACGATGAACTATTCGCCAAACTTGAAAAAGGCAACGCGGCCTATGACGTGATTGTGCCGACCAACAACTACGTCGAGCGCATGATCACCGCAGGGATGCTGATGCCGCTCGATCATTCCCTGATCCCCAACAAGACGAACATCGACCCGGTTTTTCAGGACGCCGCTTATGATCCGGGCCGCAGGTACTCCCAGCCCTACATGTGGGGCACGGCCGGCGTCGGCTACCGGAAATCGCGCGTCGAGGGCGTACCCGACAGTTGGAAGTGGCTGCTCGCCTCGGATAAATACAAGGGACGCATCGCCCTCATGGGCGATAAGAGCACTGCGATTCAGATGAGCCTCAAACTGCTGGGCCATTCCCTGAACACCACCGACGCGGCCCTGATTAAGCAGGTGGAAGAGATGCTCATCCGCCAAAAGCCCCACATCAAAACATTCGCCGATGATGACGGGCAGGACTTGCTGCTCTCAGGCGAAGTCGATCTGGCCATGGAATGGAACGGCGACATTCTCCAGGTCATGAAGAAAGACGCCGACATCGGCTACGTCGTGCCAAAGGAAGGGGGACTCTTGTGGCAGGATTGTCTGTGCATTCCAAAAGGCGCGCCACACCCCGAAAACGCTCACAAGTTCATCAATTTTCTCCTAAGGGCCGACGTAGGCGCCGAGATTGCAGATTTCATCCAATACGCCACCCCCAACGCGGCGGCGAAGGCCAGAATGTCGGCTGCCTACCGGAATAATCCAGCTATTTTCCCGCCTCCTGCAGTCATCAAGGCGTCGGAGTTTCCGGTATATCTGGGCGAGGAATATGAGCGCCTGATCGAGGAAACCTGGGCGCGGGTTCAGGCAGCTTGATTGATATAGGGATACCACAATGAAGCGAAACAGATTTCACCTGGTCGGGGCCGTGCCCTGGCGAAAAACCGAGGATGGGCTGGAAATCCTCCTCATCACGGCGCGCGACAAGCCCCTGGACGAGGACCATCTCTGGTGGATAGTGCCACAAGGGGGAGTGGAGCCAGGGCAGACTGCTCAGGAGGCCGCCATCGCCGAAACCTGGGAGGAAGGCGGCGTTCGCGGCGTGGCGTCAAACGAGCCCATTGCGCGTTATGAATACGACATCGGCGCGGGAAGGTGCAAAGTCGACATCTTCGAAATCGAGGTCGAAATCGTTGAGGACGATTGGCCCGAGAGCCACGAGCGAAGGCGCGTCTGGCTCTCCCCCGAGGACGCCCTGGAGACCATTTCAGGCCAAACGCTTAGGAATATCCTGGAAAAATTCCTGCGGAGAAAGGGGATTTAGAGCTTTCGCGCCGCAATGAGCGCGCGGTTGAAGTGCAGGTACAAGGGCGCGGCCAAAAAACCAGCAACCTTAAGCCACCCGAGTTGCTCATCCAGACCTGCGGGGTAATCCTTCTTCGCGTCGTAGCGTTCTCGATACTCGTTAAAAGTCATCGGCGCATCCAGTCGCCGGTTCAGACGATTCCACACGCACTCGTATTCATCGGGCAGGTCGTCGAAGCGTGACTCGATCCGATCCAGGATATAGAAAGCGCCTCCCGAATGCAGGAGGCCGTACACTTTTTGGTAGACCGCTTGTTTGCTCTCGTGAGTAATCTCATGCAGGGCCTGGCTGCTGAAAACAGCCGAATAAGGCGCGTGGGGAAATTCGACCCCCTCCAGATCGTTCATGTCACCTGGAAGCGGATGATATCTGCCCTCAAAAGCGCTGAGGCGCCCTGAAGCGAGCTTCAGCATTTCCTCTGAGTTGTCGAGGCATACCACCCTGGCATGAGGGATGCGTTCGAAAATGAGGGTTTCCACCTGCCCCGAGCCTGAGCCCAAATCCAGCAACCAGCCATCGTCCGGTCTCATGCCTTCGAGGAGGGTAATGAGCAGATCGAGTTGATTCGCCCGGTCGGGATTGTCACGCGCCGCGTTCACCGCGTCCCAGCTTTTGGCGAACCCCTCCTCCTCCCAGGCATCTTTCGTCATCAAGCGGCCTTACAAGCGTTCATCAACGCGCTCGCGTCGGGTGTCTCCTCGAACCCCAGGACAGCCTCCACGGCGGAATCGACCTTGCGCTCCGGCAGGACGCGGCTCGCGTTTCCGCGGAACTTGGCCTCCACGTCCGCCCATTCCATCGGGTTTTCGGGATTGCCCCAGTTGACGGGTTCATCGCGCTCCATGACGCGGCCGTCTTTGAGCGTCATCTTCACGCCGCCATGCAGGTATTTGGGAAATCGGTCGGAATCCACGCCCGTGCACCTCACCTTCCCGGCCAGTTCGAGCACCTGAGCGTCGCCCAGATGTTCTTCCTCGAAATCATCGAGCGTGGCCCGACCCTTCACCACGTTGAGCGCCAGGCAAAAAGGCAGGCTGAAAAGCGCGGCATACTGCGTGTTTGGCTTTCGCTTGTGCTCGATGGGCTCGCAAACGATATGGAGGATCGGCTCGGGCGTGATGGTCTCGATCTCATTGATCTCATCAATGGATATGCCCGCTTCATGAACCAGATGCTTTGCCGCGTCCATCGTCGCGTGATTGAAATGACAGCAAGGATAGGGCTTGAACGAAATGCACAGCGTCTCCCAACGCTCCCCGAGTCCGCCCGCCAGGATTTCCGCATCGTAGGCCGGGTTGCTCAAGTGCGTAGCGTATAGACCGAACCTGCCCTCCAGGACCTTCCGGGGGCCCATGAACCCGTGGCCCGCCATCTGGGCGGCGGTGACCCCCGCATGAGAGGCCCAGCCCGGGTGAAAGCGCTTCACCCAGCTTCCATCGTCCAGAAACTCCTGAATCCCCGCCGCCTGACTCCCGCACACGCCGAAGGCGTTGGCAATGGCTTCGGGCGATTGGTTCATCAGACGCCCCATGATGGCCGCTGCGCCAAAGGCGCCGCATATCGGGGTGGCATGATAGCCCTTGGCGTGAAACGCCCCCGGCACCGCGCCCCCGATTCTGGCGATGACCTCATAGCCCGCTACCATGGCCGCCAGGATATCCCGGCCGCTTGCGCCGGCGGCCTCGCCCGCAGCCAGTGCCGTTGGCACCACGCAGGCGCTCATGTGGGTGATGGAATCCGTATGCGTGTCGTCGAAATCGAGGCCATGCACGTAGCTTCCGTTCACCATGGCGGCGTGCGCGACGGGCAGCCTGTCCCCGTAGCGCCAAACGGTGGCCTGTGGATTGCCACCCCAATCGCGCGCCGTTTTCGTCACAGCGTCGGCGTACGACTCTCGCGTCGCAGCCAGGCCTATCCCCAAGGCGTCTAACAGATGAAGCTTTGCTTTCTCGATTACCTGCCCGGGAATATCTTCATAAGACAAACTGGCGGAAAAGTGGGCCAGTTTGTCGCTCATCGTTTCCATATTCTTCTCCTGCTCCTGAATCCGGCCCGGCCCTAGGCGAGATGCGCCACCAAGGTGCCCATCGTTCCCATCTCATCCAAACTTGAGGCGGCTTGAATTATCTCATCTTGCGCGTCGAGCGGAATCACGCCACCCGTAACCTGCCTGAATTTCCCCGCCACCATGTCGAAATCCATTGGATCCTGAGGTGAGCCCTTGGGGCCTGCGACACGGCTCTCTAGCTCACGTCCATCGCGAGTGCGAATTGCCACCTTGGCGGGAAAGGTCTTGGGATATAGTTGCTCGATCTCAGGGTCTACCGTGAAGCGCGCGCGTCTCGCGAGCGCTACGAGTTCGGGGTCGGCGATGCGCTCGGATGTGAACTGCCCGGGCCCCGCCTCCCCGTCGGTGAGCGCCACCGCCGCGCAATACTCGATGTTCATCTGCGCGCGCAGCGAACTGACGGGTTCATAACGCCAAGAGCATTGCTGTTTCACCACGCTGTGGTTCATGATCTCCATCTCTTGCACGTCATCGGGCTCTACACCATGCTCCCTGCGCAGGGCGAGAACGGCGTCGATGGTCGAATGCGTGCTCCCGCAGCAGCAATAGGGCTTGAAAGAGACGCCTTCTGCCTCCCAATGTTCACCCAAATTCCTCGTCAGCGGTTCCGGCTCCCCACAGCCGCTGAACGCCCATAAGAACCCACCGTCTTTGTACTCGAAAATCTCTTTGGGGCCTGTATAGCCCCCCTTAGCGAGCGAGGCGGCCATCAAGCCGCTTTGGGCCGCACGGCCCGCGTGAAAGCGCTTCGTCTCGGAGCCATCGCACTGAAAGGCCCATGTCCCCGCCCCCTGGGTTCCTGCGAGGCCTAAGGCATTGGCCGTCTGCTCCGGAGTTAATTCCATCAGGTGCGCCGCAGCCGCAGCGGCTCCAAAAGGGCCGCACAGGCCCGTCAAATGAAACCCCCGCCTGCGCACTTCCAGACAGTCTGCGGCGATGCTCGCGCGGATCATCGTTTCATAGCCCATGGCGCAGGCGGTCATGAACGTCCTGCCATCCGCGCCCATCTTCTCCGCCAGTGGATACGCGGCGGCGAAGACCACAGCACCCGGATGTAGCTTGGCGCCGCTGTGGTAATCATCGAGTTCGAACGCGTGCATCCAGGTACCCAGACAAAGAGCGACGGGCCCCACTGGCCCGCGCCAGGCGCTTTTCCAGAGAGTGGCTTCCTCATTTCCGCCTTGTTCCTGGATAAAGCGTGACAGTATGCGTCCCGATTCGGTAGTCGTGCCGTAGAGGCCGCAACCGATGGCGTCCAGGAAATACTTGCGCATGCAGGCGCGCAGGTTCTCGGATAAATGATTATAGGACGTTTCGCTGATGAATCGCGCGAGTTCACGCGTATGGCCGTTCATTTTCACCTCATTCCCTGGGCAGATATTCCGCTTCTATCTCATGATACGCGTCGTAATCGAGAAGTCGGTAGAGTTCTTCGCGCGTCATCATGTTTTCGAGATAATCCGCCATCGTGCCCTTTTCTTTAAGCTCATCGAGCAGCAATTCACCCGCCTTGAGCATCGCGCGCATGATACTCACCGGAAACAGGACGAGCTTGTAGCCCATCTCCCCGAAATCCGCTTTTGAGATATGAGGCGTCTTGCCGAACTCCGTCATGTTGGCGAGCAGTGGCCCCGGGCAGCGCTCGGCGTACTCGGCGAACTCATCGCGTGTTTCGAGCGCCTCGATGAAAATGACGTCCGCCCCGGCTTCGAGTGAGGCATTACCGCGTTCGACGGCCTCTTCCATACCGTGAACGTATTTAGCGTCAATTCGCGCCATGACGGCGAAATCAGGATCCGTTCGATGATTCACGGCGGCGCGGATTTTTCCAATAAATTCCTCACGGCCCACCACCTGTTTGCCATCCAGATGGCCGCAGCGCTTCGGCAACACCTGATCTTCTATCTGAATACAAGCAACGCCCGCCCTTTCGAAATCACGCACCGTGCGCACCACATTCACCGCATTTCCGTAGCCGGTATCCACGTCTACCACGAGCGGAATGTCCACGGCGTCGGCCATGTACCTCGCGTTCATGAGCACTTCGCTAAAAGACGCCAGGCCGTTGTCGGGCAATCCCGCCAGGGCGTTCACCACGCCCGCCCCGGACATGTAGACGGCCTCGAATCCCTTTGAAGCGATGAGCCTGGCCGTCAGCGCGTCGTGCGCCCCGGGAATGATCGTCGTCCCCGGTCTCTCGAGGATTTTTCTGAATTTTTTTCGCGCCGAATCGGCCATGCGCCCTTCCTTACCGGGAATATCAATAACCCAAATGATGATTTCCATTCTCGTCGAACGGCATCTTCTCCTTGATCTAAAACAACTTATCCGTCGCTCTCACCTCAAGGCAAGCACCCTTTATTCTTTCACATCACCCGGCGGCATCGCTATAGCCCGAAGCCGATTTTTCCTTGACAAACAACCGAATAAAGGTGTCATAATTTATTCACCCATGGGGTTTGATTCAGCGGTGGGGATACCGATGACGGATGAATTCGAAGACGTGAGTTTCGACGAAAAATATGAGGAAGAATCCAAGGTCAACTCCGACCTCAAGCGCGCCCTTGATCTTTTGAACCAAGGCGGCGCCGCCCACGCGAAAGGAGACCTCGACAAGGCCATCGAGTTGTACCGGAATTCCATCGCCTACTACCCCACAGCGGACGCGCACACCTATCTGGGCTGGATGTACAGCAAGCAGGGCCGACTCGAGGAGGCCATTGAGGAGTGCCACATGGCCATCGAGGTCGACGATGAGTTCGGAAACCCCTACAACGATATCGGCTGTTATCTCATGCAGTTGGGTGAACTCGATGAAGCGGCCGGATGGCTCGAAAAAGCAAAGTCCGCACCGAGGTACGAGCCGCGTCATTTCCCCTATATGAACCTGGGACGCATCTACCTTCAGAAAAAAGAATACGGCAAGGCGCAAGGCGAAATCTACGAAGCCATCAGGCGCGCCCCCGAAGTGGATGGTCTGAAAAAGAATTTTCTCGAACTTGTGTCGATGCTCAACTAGAAACCAACTGACGAAAAAAGCCGGCCCCAAGGGCCGGCTTTTTCTTTTTCTTGCTTAGTGCCTAGCCGGGAATCTTGTCCCTGCTATCCTCTTCCATCCACTCGTTCTCCACATAGATGGTTTTGGCGGCGTCCCGGTTGGGGCAATTGCCATACGTGAAGACGAGTTCGGCGTCCTCGGTTTCGCTCGGGTTGTAGAGACCGTGAATCTCGCCAGCCGCGCAATAGACGAACGTACCCGAGGGCACCGTATGTTCTTCCCTGTCCTCCCCCATCCAGACGATAATCGGGCCCTTGACGATGTAGAACGTCGCATCGCAGACGTGGTAGTGCCTCTGGTTGCGGCCTTTGGGGGGAATGATGGTACGCCCCATTGTGATGGTCTGGGTGCCAGTGGCATTGCTGTCAACGCCCCACGCGATGATGAGGGGCGGCTCGTATTTCTTGTCCACGCCGATGGCCGTCGAATCGATGAGACACCAGCGCTGTTTGGTAGGTGCGGATAAAGCTGACATGTATGCTCCTTTGAATTGGAAACGATATGAAATTGCCCGTTCTCTCGAAGGTGGCCTAATCTAGTCGTTCGCTTCTCAGAGCGCAAGAGCGGAGCCGACGCAGGCGAGGATTCACCCTTCCAGGAAGAGCTGAACCTCGCTCAACAGCTCCATCCTGCGCTTTTCCAGTTCCATGAAATGCGTGCCGTCGTTGATGATGACGTAGCGCTTGCCCCGGCTGTTGCAGAGCGCTTTGTACAGCCCCCAGGCTTCCGGGTCAGCCGAGGCGCCATCCTGATCTCCTCTGATGAGGAGCACGGGACACGTAATCTTACTCGCGTCGTATAGAGGTTTGTTCCTCGCCCTATCATACAGATCCGCCAGGGAGCCGTTCGCCAGCCGGAACGCGGGCGTCTTGCGCTTGGCGCCTCGCGTGTCGTAGCGAAGCAGTTCGCGAAAATACGTCTTGAGCACCCTGGGTTCGCGCCATTTGTGATGGGCATCCCCCCGTATGTGACCCCACCAGCGATGGTGCACGTCTTTTTCCGTACACCACGACCACGCGCCTCTCCTCGCGTCGAATTCTCCAGGCCTCCGGGGGTCTTCCATCTGCCTCGCGCGCCGAGGGTTGTCGTATGCGTAATAAGGCGCATAAAGAACGAGCTTGTGCACCTGCTTCATATTATCAGCCGCATACGCCGGCCCAGTCGTCGTCCCCCAGGAACGGCCCAGAATGCTGAGTTTGTTCACCCCGCGTCGTTCGCAAATGAAATCGACCGCCGCCTTGATGTCCCTCACGGCAACCCTCCCCGGTATCGCGGGAGGCTTGCCCCTGGGGCTTTCCAGCATCTCCTGCGGCCACGTCGATTCACCAAAACCCCGAATCGAGAGCGCGAACACGTCGAACCCGCGCGAGGCGATGTCATCCATCCAGGAATAGCCGGGAACCGGGAGGTCATAGGCCACGGGGCCGGGCGCCATCCGTCCGTGCACCATGAGGAGCGTGGCTTGATCTTCGAATTTCTTCTTGCCCCTGGGGCGTTTTTCCCTCAGGTGGAGCGTGATGCCGGGGTCGAGCGAATCGACGTAGTGATCGAGCCGCTCCACTCCTTTCTGAGCCACATTCTTCCGTGGGGCAGTGCTCAAATCCAGATACCCTTAATTTTTCAGGTGCGAATAATCCCGGTCATACGCGGGCGGCAGCGCGCCTCCCCGTCCCAGAGCGACGTGGAGCTTGCCCCATCCCCGGCCTGAATTGCGAAATCCGCGTGTAACGCCCGCAGGAACCCAACACATATCCCATGGTCCGAGAACTTCTTGGTATGAATCCCCCCTCTCATCGGTCCAGAACACCGTCCAGTCGCTTTCCAGGGGAATAAAGGCCTCCTCGAGATCCAGATGATCGTGCAGCGGAGCACCCGAACCCACCCGGTTTTCGTTGATCACGAAGGAGAACTCACCCTCCGGCAGTGAGGGGGCCGGACCCACACCCTCGAGTTCGCCGCCCACGTGGCCCACGTAGCGCCGAATCCCCCGCACACCCTCCGGCAGGGAGGTTTCATAATAGACCTGAAAGTTCTTGGGGCAATCATCATAACGCACCACCTGGGTAAGGGGATCGACGAAAGAGGGGCTCTCGCTCGCCGCGTCCTCCCCTTCTCCCTGAAACACGGCCGGCTCATACGCGCCGCGCCCGTGAATGTAGTAGAGAAACCCGTCCTCATCGCCTGAGTTCCTGTAGCCGCGCATGACGCCAGCCGGCATCCGGATGGCGTCGTAAAGCCCGAGCTCGACGTTTTTTATCTCTCCATCGCGCGGATCGACCCACGAAACTTCGAACGCGCCATGCCACACCATGAAAACTTCCTCGAATCCATGGCTGTGCAGTGGGGCGCCGTTTCCGGGAGGAGCCATCACGATTCCGTTGGCGAACTCCCAGCCGGGGAGCGCCGCTTTGGGCTCCTTGTCGCGAGGTCCCCCAATATAGCGATAAACGGCCCGATGATGCCCCTCTTTGCGGGCATCGGGTGACGGCGCCCAATCGGGCATGATCTCGGCGAAACGGACGATTGTGGTTGGTACGGCTTTGGAAGTTTGTTTGGTCATCTTCAGGCACCTCGCCGGTGATAAGGTTATGGAAGCGCCGCGTTTCGATACACGCCTTCCGCCTCATACGCCTCATCGAGCAGGACGACGGGATGCACCACCCGAAGGT
>JAPOYD010000187.1:0-3701 GCA_026706735.1 Nitrospinota bacterium
AGGCGCGCCCTCTGGGTCGACTTGCCGCAACCCTCCACACCCACTAACGTGATTAAACTACCGCGCATCGTCAAACTCCCCCGCAGATTCTCGCGCCACACTTTATCACAACCCGCTCAAGAACAAGCGATGCGCGAGCGATCAACTCCCGTCCAGCTTCCGGTAAATGGTGCGCGTGGCGATACCCAGGAGGCGTGCGGCGGCGCTCTTGTCGCCGCCCGTATGCCGGAGAGTCTCCAGAATGACCCGACGCTCAACTTCCGCGAGCGGGGTGCCGACTTCCAGGTTGATGAGCGGCGAGTCCGACGCCACGGACTGCTCCCCGTTCGTGGACTCGCCCCGGGCGATTTGCTGGGGGAGATCATCCACCGAGAGAATCTCTCCGCGGCTCAGCACCACGGCGCGCTCCACCATGTTTTCGAGTTCCCGCACGTTTCCCGGCCAATGGTAGTTCGACATCGCACCAAGCGCCTCGCGTGAAAACGCGAGAACGGGCCGGTTGTTCTTCGCGGCGAAGCGCTGGAGGAAATGCTCGGCGAGCAGCGGAATGTCGCTTCGCCGGTCCCTCAGGGCGGGCATGTGGATGGTGATCACGTTCAGGCGGTAATAGAGATCCTCGCGAAACCTCTTCTCGGCCACGGCGGTCTGCAAGTCCGAGTTGGTCGAAGCCACGATTCGCGCGTCCACCTTCAAAGTCTCCGTTCCGCCGACGCGCTCGAATTCTCCCTCCTGGAGGACGCGAAGAATCTTCGGCTGCAAAACGAGGGGCATGTCCCCGATTTCATCGAGAAACAGCGTGCCTTCGTGCGCGATCCGGAAGCGGCCCTCCTTGCGGCCCACGGCGCCCGTGAACGCCCCGCGCTCGTAGCCGAAGAGTTCGCTCTCGAGGAGCGATTCCGGAAGCGCCGCGCAGTTCACCTTCACCATCGCCTTGCCCGCCCTCTCGCTCCCCTCGTGCAGGGCGCTCGCCACCAATTCCTTGCCCGTTCCGCTCTCGCCGAGGATCAGGACCGTGGCGGAGGTGGGCGCGACCTGGCGAACCATGTCTTTTACCCGGCGAATCGAGGGGTGGTCCCCCATCATGCCGGAGGTATCCCTCAGGCTCTGAAGCTGCGCCCTCAAATCCGCGTTCTCGCGCATGAGGGCCTGTTTTTCGAGCGCCTTGTCTATCGCCTTCAAGACGACCACCCGCTCCAGAGGCTTGGTGAGAAAGTCATACGCCCCCTCGCGCATCGCCTCGACGGCCGACTCGATGCTCCCTGCGCCGGAGATGAGAATCACTTCCGTGTCGGGGCTTAAGCGTTTCACCTCCTTGAGCAAACCGATGCCGTCCATCCCGGGCATTCTGAGATCGGTGATCACCAGATTCACGGGCTCGGCGCCGAACATCTCGGCGGCGGTTTCCGCGTCGTGCGCCATGTCGACGTCGAACCCCTCCTTGGCGATCATCTTCTGAAGGGCTTCGCGGCTGCCGCGCTTGTCGTCCACCACCATCACGCGCGCCCCGGCGTGATCGCTCATGCTTTCGCCTCCTGCGCAACGGCGAGAGGGAGTTCGACGATGAAGGTGGCGCCCGTCCCCCCCTCGCTCTCGAAGCGGATGCTCCCGTTGTGCTCGGTGATGATTTGCCGGCTCAACACGAGGCCGAGGCCGGTTCCGTTCGCCTTCGTCGTGAAAAACGGTGTGAACAAAGAGGCCTGCTCCTCAAGGCTGATGCCCTTGCCGCTGTCCGATATCCGGATGGCGAGGTGCTGGTTTTCCAGTTCGGTTTTCACAAGCAGGCGACCGCCGTCGGGCATCGCGTCGAAGCCGTTCAGGATGAGATTCTGAATGGCGACGCGCATTTGCGTTTCATCCAGGACGACCTCCGGGATATCTCTTTCGAACTCCTTTTCGATCCGGATCTTCCTGCTCGCCGCCACTTCCGCGTGCAGGTCCAGCAAATCCACGAGCATCTCGTTGCAGTCGATAGGCGTCTTCTCCAGACTGGGCATCCGCACGAATTTGAGATAATCGGCCGTCACCTGGCTGAGGATATCCACTTCCGCCCTGACGGATTTGAGCAGCGTCCATGCCTCGGCGGTGTCCGACTCCTTGAATTGCGACAACTCATCACCGAGCAATTCCGAGTTCAGGTTGATGGCCGAGAGGGGGTTGCGTATGGAATGCGCCACCTGTTCGCTCATCTTTCCGACGATCGAGAGCCTGTCGCGCTGGAGAACCTCTTTTTCGAGCGCCTTGCGCCCGGTCACGTCCTTCAAATACAAAATCACCTGAAGCGTCGCTCCCGAGGCGTCGAGAATCGGATAGGTATAGTACTCCATATCCATCCGTCGCTCATCTTCCCACGAAATCGACTTTTCGATAAATCCCGGCTCACCGGTCGCGAACGTATCGACCACGATGGAGCGTTCGACGAATGACTCCGGCACCGCGCTCAGCGGTGATATCTCCCATTTCTGATCCAGCAAATCGGACGTCTCGCGCCCGAAGAGCCTTCCCATCGAGCGATTGAGCATCCGGATGCGGAAATCCTTGTCCAGAATGCCGATGGCGTCCGTGATGCCGTCGAACAGCGCCTGAAGCCGCCTGTTGCTCTCCAGCACCTGCTCGGACCAGTGGATTCTATCCTCGGCCCGTATGCGCCTGCGCTCTCGATCGAGTATCAGGAGAGCGGCCAGAATCAAGGCGATGAAACCGAAAGCCGTCAGGAGCAGACCTTTCCGGAACAAACGCCCGATCAATCCGACGAACTCAGTGGACGGCGCCGTGAGGGCGAAAGTCCACTTCTCATGTCCGACGGAGAAGTTGCTGAAAGCCGTCAGGTAGCGCATGCGCTTTTCTTTCTTCCCGGGCCTCAAGTCGAGGTGCCAATCGAAACCATTCACTTCTTTCTTCATGCGCCCGGCGAGTTTTTCCAGTCTTTCATCCCCCAACTCGCGCGCGAGGGTGGACAATTGAACCCCTTCCAGCGGGGGGATGCCCGGAGGGAGGATGATTCTGCCCTCGCCGTCCACGAGCCACGCCCGCTCCCGGCCTCCCGATTGAACGGGATCGACGAAGGCGCGCGCCAGATCCGTCATGGAAATTTGCGCGTAGAGCCAGTCGCTCTTTCGCTGCGGTTCTCCTGCTTCAGTTCCATCCCTTTTATGTTCCACGGGCACCGCCGCAAACAAGGAAGCAACCTTTTGGTTTTCATCCCGAATTACGAGAATACAGGCGCCCTGCGGCCAAAAGCAGTCCGCCAATTTTTCGAGGTATTCCCTGGGAATCGCGGCGGTCTGCTCACCCGCTCCCTGCAAGTAGCCGAGTTCGCTCACGCGAAACCTTCCGCCCAGCCTTTCATACAAACCCATCATCACCGCCATTCGTCCGGGATGATCGGGTTCGATGGTGCGCAGGAAACCCGCGCTGTAGCGCAAAGACGCCGTGAGCGCCTCCAGGAACGAGGCGATCCGGTCGCCGGCCTGCTCCACGAGAAGAAGCTGGCGGCGGTTGGACCTCTCCTCTATCTCTACCTTGGTATCGGCGTAGATACGATAGGAGAGAAAACTCAACAACACTATCAGAATGAACGTCGCGCCTATCGTGCAGTACTGGAACTTCTGGTTCGCCCGTCGCGACCGGGCGATGCGCGAACGCGCCGAATCCCCGGCTTCATTGTCCGACCCGGAGAGCGGCGGCGTACGCCGCCCGAACCA
>JAPOYD010000187.1:3740-47771 GCA_026706735.1 Nitrospinota bacterium
ACAGCGTACGCCGCCCGAACCATCGTCTCGAAATCATCCGAATGGCCCTCGTCCATGCGTTCGGCATCGGCATCCCTTAGAAAATCGGCGGTTTTCGGTTCACGCGGAATACCAAGCATACATACTCCGCAGATTTAGGCTATCGAATAACCACCGGCAGGGGAAGAACGGAGCAGACACCACTTTAGATTCCAATATCTTCTGACTAGTTGTCGACACGGTACAGCACCGCTCGACTCAAAGAACGCCCGTAGAACGTGGCAATCATGACATCCTTGCCACCTAGAAAAAACTCGATGGCTGCTCCGCTTGTCCAAGTTTTTCCTAATACACCATCCTCGATTGGCTCTTGGATATCCCATTCACGCTCACCGACAGTATATTCACCATTTGCCGATCCGAAGGCCACAGCGTGTATTCTAAGGCTGGCAAGACGGCTTCTAGAGTATCCCTCCCAATGCCCAACGAAAGCGCTTGGAGGCAGCGCTGGATTCGGCGTGAACCGGATTGCGGAATGTGCTTTTTTCAGGCTGAGCCCCAAGCTATTTATATATTCTTCGACAACCGGGCCCCAGTCCTCTGGAAAGTCGAATAGGGAATGACCGATTCCGCCCGGGAAATCATCGGCGAAAACGCCTTTTCCACCTGCTTCCCTGAAAGCGGCAAAATAATCGCGGGTGGTTTCGAGAGAATAGAAGCGATCATCACTCGCATACAGCCACAACGTCTCTTTTCCGAACGAAACGCCACGGTTGAAAAGAGTCTTGTTGATTGTTTCATGATGAGGAGTAGGATCACTCACCCAACCGCCTACGAAGTTGATGACGCCGCGGTATAAGTGCGGTTTTTGGCCGGCATGGGCAATGCTCAAGATTCCGCCGCGTGATATGCCGCCTATGACCAGCCTGTCCTTATCGACGAACGGCCACGTGCGAATGACATTGGTAATCGCGTCGATATCGGCGAGCGCGCGTTCGGCGCCCGGCAGCGCGTAGTCGGGCTCCCAACTATAACTCTCCCGCGAGGGGGTAAAACCCTCATCATATTGCCCTTCGGACCCGCCCCGGCCGCGTCGAGACGGCAAAACAACGCTCCATCCCCGGTCAACGAAATAACAGACAACCGTGTCGCGCCGCCTGAATTGATCGAATATCGCCGGATTACTCCCTCGCCCGGTCGAGCCGTGGTGGAAGATCAGTGTCGGAAAAGGTCCCGCCCCGTCCGGCCGGTAGATGCGCACGGCAAGGCGCACCTGCTCACCGTCCAGCGATACCGGCACCATGCGCTCTTCCATATTCGGCTTCGATCCGGCTTGAGCCAAAGTTGAGACAATGACGCTCGCTACACAAACCACTAGAATTTGAAAAAGCAAAAGCATTGTTCGATTCGACATAGTCATTGTCTCCCCTATCTCACTAGTCCGCACCTTGTGTTCACCATACCCAACACTTCTTTAAGAAAGAAAAGCGGAGAAGCTGCCCATTCAGTTTTTCGGTTGGAACTTGCTCCCGCCTTTTCATTTGGCATTTTCTCTCCTCTTTCGTCGCGCTTGACAGGGGGAAAATCCCCCCATATCTTGAACAAATTAGCACTCAATTTCCTTGAGTGCCACACCAAAATTCAGCGGGGAAGACGCCCCGCCGGGAGATTTTTCAAATGGACGCCCTGGAACTTGCCCAGAGAAACCGGGAAATCCTGCGCGCCATCATCAACATTTTCGTGGATACGGGCGAACCCGTGGGGAGCCGCACGCTCTCGAAACACGCGGACATCGCCCTGAGCCCCGCCACCATCCGCAACATCATGAGTGACCTGGCCGATGCGGGCTTTCTCACCAAGCCCCACATCTCCTCCGGCAGGCTCCCCACCGACCTGGGCTACCGCGTCTTCGTCGACGACCTGATGGATTCGCATACCCTCACGAGCGAGGAGGAGGAGTCCATGCGCCTCGGCGCCTCCGCGCAGGCCGCCCAAATCGAACAGGTACTCGCGCAGGCCACGCGCATACTTTCGGAACTCACCAACACGGCTGGGCTCGTGCTCCTGCCCGCAGGGGAGCAGCTCCACTTCAAGCACATCAACTTCGTGAAGATGTCGGAGGAAAAAACCCTGGCCGTCATCGTCTCCATGAGCGGGGTGGTGCAAAACCGCGTCATCCCGACCGAAACCCCCATCGACCAGGAGGAGTTGAACAGGATTTCGAACCTCCTGAACGAGGAGTTCAGCGGCCTCGCCTTGAGAGAAGTGCGCGAGAAGATCGTTCAAAAAATGGCCCATGCGCGGGACAACCTCGACACCCTCTATCAGCAGGCCCTCAAGCTCAGCAAAGAGGCGCTCTCCGAATCCGAAGCCGCGCAGGAATCTCTTTTCGTGGAAGGGGCCTCGCGCGTGTTCTCACAGCCTGATTTCGCCACCAACGCAGAAAAACTCCAGTCGCTCTACCGCACGTTCGAAGAAAGAGAGAAGCTCGTGCGCCTGCTGGACAAGTGCCTGGGTTCCGAGGACATCACCATTCTCATCGGCTCGGAGAACGATTTCGAGGAGATGAAGGATTGCAGCGTCGTCGCCCAGCGCTACTATATGGACGACCGCCCGCTGGGCAGCATCGGCATCATCGGCCCCAAGCGCATGCGCTACGATCGCGCCGTCTCGCTCGTGGAATGGACGGCGGATTCGGTGTCGAAATTCCTCTCCTCCGGAAAACGATAGACAAAAAGCGCTTTCAACCCCAGGTTCCCCGGCGGAGGTCATGATTCCTTGAACACCACCGACGCCCTCAACATTCTGGGCCTGGAGAAAAACCCCTCTACATCCCAGATCAAAAGCGCCTACAAGAAACTGGCGCTCGAATTCCATCCGGACAGAAACCCCGGCGACCCCGAAGCCGAAAAGCGCTTCAAACAAATCGTCATCGCCCACGAAACCCTGAAAAACCCGAAACGCACAGAGCGCCACGGGGCGCCTCGCACGCGGAAATCGGCGCGGCAAAGAGGCGAGTACGAGGAAAAATGGGAGGACATCTTCTCCCATATCTTCAAGAACGCGCGTGAACCTGTGGATGAGAAAAAAGTCGCGTCTCGGGACTTGCACGCCCAGGTGGAGGTGACGCTCGAGGAATTGACGGGAGACTCCGAAAAAGAAATTTCCGTCTCTCGCCGCGTTCGCTGCGCCTCATGCGAAGGAAGCGGTTTTGAGGCGGGCGCACGGGTGGGCGCCTGCCAAGCGTGCAAGGGCGCGGGCGAGGTTCGCTTCAGGCAAGGACTCGCGGAGTTGTGGGTTCCCTGCTCCGCTTGCAACGGGAGCGGTGAACACACAGGTCTTGCGTGCCGGGCCTGCGGGGGAGAAGGCGTCACGAGCAGGCGGGAGAGTCTACAGGTGGCGATTCCCGCCGCGACCAAAGAAGGCGCCCAAATCAAGATCAAGGGCAAGGGCGATGAAGACGCGCGCACCGGCGAGGCGGGAGACTTAGGCGTCACGGTACGCTCGAAGCCCCACCCCGTATTCCGGAGGGAGGGCAACGACATTCTCCTCGATCTGCCGGTGAGCTTCTCACAGGCCGCGCTCGGCCACGAAGCCCTCGCCCCCACGCTCAGGGGCGCGCGGAGTGTCAAGATCCCCGCGGGAACCCAGTCGGGCCGGGTGTTTCTCCTGAAAGGAGAGGGGCTGTCACCGGCGGGCGGGCGGAACGCGGGCGATCTGCGCATCCGCGTGATCATCGAAACGCCCACCAGGCTCAGCGAGCGCCAGCGCGAAATGCTGGCCGAATTCCAACGAATCTCCTCGCCGTCCACCCACCCGCGGACCCGGAGGTTTCTCGATAAAATGAAATCTCTTCTCGAATGAGGTGACCCGGGCCGCCTTGTTGCGCTCCGAATTTCCTGCTACATAAATCATCCTGAAAACAAAATTCACCGCACCATCCAAAAATCCCAAGCACAACAGACACAGGAGCACCTACATTGCCGAATCAAGCACGCATCGATGAGTTCATCGAGAAGACGCAAGCACTGAACGGCCGGCCCGTGCGCGAGCGCGAGGCGTGGAACAACGAGGCGAGCGCAGACGCCATCCGCCACTTCGCCTACGGCATCGACGACGACAACCCGCTCTGGCTGGACGCAGAATACGCATCCGGTACATCTCACCAGGGCATCATGGCGCCGCCCGCTTTCCTGGTGTCGGTCCTCTACCCGATCCTCCACGGAGCGCCCATGGAAGTGCCGCTGTCTTCCTTGATCGGAGGCGTGGAATTCGAGTGGGAAAAACCCGTCTCCCAGGGAACCAGGCTCCGGGCGGAGTCGGTCCAGAAAGACTCGTTCGTCAAGACGAACAAGGCGGGCCGACAGCTCATCTTCATCATCTCCGAATGCACCTACTGGAACGAAGCGGACGAGGTCGTCGCCAGGGGCATCGGCACGATGATCAGGACCCTGCAGGAGGGAAACACGCTCCTCTACGAGCGGCCCGTCAAGAAGTACGACGAGGCGGAATTCGCAGAAATCGAAACCGCCTACCAGGCGGAGGAGAGACGCGGCGGCGAGAAGCGCCGCTTCGCGGACGTATCCGTCGGCGATGAACTCCCGGCCATGCTCCGCGGCCCCCTCACCATCGGCGACATGGTGGCCTGGAACGCGGGCAACGGCCCCTCCTACAAGGCGGGCCGGCGCGGCTATCTCGACCTCAAAAAAGCGCCGCACAACGCGGTCGTCCTGATCCCCCAGATCGGCATCCAGGTGAAAAACTCCCAGCAGCACGAGGACTTCAACCTCGCCTCGGGGCGCGGGATGCCAGGGCCGTTCGACAACGGCGTCATGCGCTTCGCCTGGGTGAGTCCCTATATCACCAACTGGATGGGGGACGACGCTTTTCTCAAGAATCTCTACGTCCAAGTGCGCCGCCCCATGATCTACGGCGACACCATCTGGCATAAGGGCGAGGTGGTCGAGAAGAACGAGGCCGAGCGCACCGTGAAGGTGGAGATCACCGGAACGAACCAGGAGGGCGAGCTGGCGACGGCGGGCTCGGCCGTGGTCCGGCTGCCGGAGTAAAACGCGAGAGCCTGTGACGAAAAAATGGCTCGAACTCATCATCGAGGTTTCTGAGACCCAGGCCGAAGAAACCTCCGCCCGCATGTTTGAGGCGGGCGCTTCGGCCGTGGAGGAGCGGGAAGGCGCTGCGGGCGCATCCGTGCTCATCACGCATATCGCTTTGGAAGACGGTGCAACCAAGAGACTCCGCGCGATGGAAGCGCTCCTCGCCGCCATGGGCGTCGGGAAGAGCGCCGTTACGCTCAGGAACATCGAGGATCAGGACTGGGTCGCCCGGTCGCGCGGCCATTTCCAGGGCGCAGCCTACGGGGAGAAACTCTGGGTGAAGCCGCCTTGGGATGAAGGCGAGACGCCACAGGGGCGCGTCGAACTACTCATCGAACCCGGCCTCGCCTTCGGCACGGGCAGACATCCCTCCACACATCTGGCTCTCCTTGCAATCGAACGCAGGTGCGCACAGAACCCTCCCGAACGCATGGTGGACTTAGGCTGCGGTTCCGGCATCCTGGGCGTCGCCGCCTTGCTCTACGGCGCAAGGCGCGTAACGGCGCTCGACCTCGACCCCAAAGCCGTGGAGGAAACCATCGCCCTGGCGAAACGGAACGGAGTGGGGGGTCGCATGACGGCGCTGGGCACGACGCTTGCGCAGGCTGCGCTTGGAGAATGGTGGGGCCGGGTCGATTTCATCACGGCGAACATCTTCCTGGACGCTCTCAGGGAACTTGCGCCGCCCGTTCACGGGGCGCTCGCCCCCGGAGGCTGGGCCGTTCTCTCAGGCATAGGCTACGAGGGGGCGGAGACTCTTGCCCGCATCTACAAGGAAGCCGGTTTCTCCATCGAGCATTCTAACCAAATCGAGGAATGGGCGAGCATCGAGGTAATAAAACCATGACGCGCGACGGCCTCAGGCTTTTCTACGTTCCGCAAGAGGCGGTTCAGGGCGAACAGGTCGTTTTGGGGACAGAAGAATCCGCGCACATCCGCCGCGTCTTAAAAATGCAGGCGGGCGCGATCTGCCGCGTCGCGACCGAGGATGGACGCGAGTACAAGGTGGAACTGACGGAAATATCCGCCAATGAAAGCACCGCCCGAATCATCGAGCGTCTGCCGAGGAGGCCGCCCTCTCCTTTATCCATCGCCTTGGGCCTCCCCCTGCTCAAAGGGGAGCGGTTCGAGTGGGTCCTCCAGAAAGGCTGCGAACTGGGCACCGATGCGTTTTATCCGCTTGCGCTCGAGCGTTGCGAGGTCAGGATTCAGCAAAAAAGGAGCGCTGCGCGCCACAAACGCTGGCGGCGTATCGTCCTGGAAACCGCCAAGCAGTGTGACCGCGTGCCCCCGCCGAAGGCGCATCCATTAGGCGGACTGGACAACTTTCTCGCCGATACGGAGAATTTTGACCTCAAAATCTTAGGATTCCTGGGAGAGGATACGTTATCAGTCAAAGAGACACTATTGCGCGTAAGAGGCGACAGCGCCGCCGCCCCGCTTCGCGTCGCCATCCTCACGGGTCCGGAGGGCGATCTCACGGACGAAGAAGCGGAACAGGCGATGGAGAGCGGTTTCCTGCCGGTGTCGTTAGGCCCCAGAATCCTGCGCGCAGACACGGCACCCGTCTCACTCCTTGCCATCGTGCAACACACGCTGGGCGATATGGGATAATGCGTCCAGATCGTTTGACACCTTTTTCGCGCCGCCTTAGGTTGGGGGCAACATCATTCTCTAGCGAGATCATCCGATGAAGGTCATCATCGTTGGCGGGGGCGGGCGTGAGCACACCCTGGCTTGGAAACTCAGCCAAAGCCCGGACGTGGAGGAAGTCGTCTGCGCGCCCGGAAACGCAGGCACGGCGCGGGTCGGGCGGAATGCAGCCGTCGGCGCCGAGAACATCGCGGGCCTCCTCTCGCTGGCGAAAGAAGAATCTCCGGGCCTGGTCGTCGTCGGCCCCGAAGCCCCTCTCGCCTTAGGATTGGTCGATGAACTCGAAGCGCTCGGTATCCGGGCGTTCGGCCCATCCGCCGTGGCCGCCCGCATCGAGGCGAGCAAGGCGTTCTCCAAGACCCTGATGGACGAGGCGGGAATCCCCACCGCCGCCTACGGCGTCTTCGAAGACGCAGGTGCGGCCAGGCGTTTCGTAACGGAGCGCGGCGGCGCGTGGGCGGTGAAGGCCGACGGCCTCGCCGCTGGCAAGGGCGTGCTTCTTTGTCCCGACGCCCCGAGCGCGCATGCGGCCATATCGCAAATCATGGAACAAAGAGCGTTCGGCGAGGCAGGCGCCACTTGCGTGGTGGAGGAGTTCCTGGAAGGCGAGGAGGCGAGTTTTCTCGCGTTCGCAGACGGGGAAACCGCGCTCCCGATGGCATCGGCACAGGACCACAAGGCCATCGGCGAGGGCGACACCGGCCCCAACACGGGCGGCATGGGCGCGTATTCGCCTGCGCCCGTGCTCTCGGGCGCGTTAGAGGAACGCGCGCTCGAAACCGTCATCAAACCCGCCATCCGCGCCATGGCGAGGCGGGGAACGCCCTACCGGGGCGTTCTCTACGCCGGCCTCATGGTGCAGGGCGACGAACTGAAAGTGCTGGAGTTCAACTGCCGCTTCGGCGACCCCGAGTGCCAGCCGCTGCTCACCCGCATGGAGGGGGATCTGCTGCCCGTCCTCATGGCGTGCGTCGAGGGGCGGCTGCACGAGACGACGATAAGCTATTCACAAGACGCCGCTGTCTGTGTCGTCATGGCGGCGGGCGGCTACCCCGACGATTACAGGAAGGGCGACCCGATCCACGGAATCGAGGATGCCGACGCCCTCCCCGGCGTCCATGTCTTTCACGCCGGAACGAGCGTGAACGACGCAGGCGACGTCGTGACCGCAGGCGGCCGCGTGCTGGGCGTCACTGCGCGCGGGATGGACATCCGCGCCGCTATCGCGCGCGCTTATGAGGCGAGCGACCTGATTTACTGGGAAGACGCCTATTTCAGAAAAGACATCGGCGCCAAGGCCTTGAGACGCCTGGGCTGATCCGGTGACTCCCGGCTCCGCATGCGCGCCCTCATCATCCTCATAGACGGGGGCGACCCCGCCTATTTCGAGGCTTCATCCACCCCGAACCTGGACAGCATCGCAAGCGAGGGGGCGCGCTTCACCGTTTCCTGCCAGATGCCCTCGGTCACCAACGTGAACAACGTCTCGATGATCTGCGGCGCGCCCCCCGCCGCGCACGGCATAACGGCCAACTATTTCCTGAACGCGGAGACGGGCGAGGAAGTCTATATGGAATCGGGGGATTTCGTCCTCGCCCCCACCCTCATGGAGACGGGCCACAAGGCTGGGCGGAAGACCGCCGTCCTGGCCTCCAAACAGAAACTCTGCGACATGATCGGCAAAGGGGCGGAAACGGTCGTCACCGCGGAAGACCCGCCGGAGTGGCTCACCCGAATAGCGGGCGCAAAAGAAGATATCTACAGCGGGGCCGTGAACCTCTGGCTCCTCCGGGCGGCGCGCGCGGTGCTGGAAGAGCAAAAGCCGGATCTTCTCTACGTCACCACCACGGACTACCTGCAGCACAAATACGGCCCCGAAAGCGAGGAAGCCCAGGCGCACCACGCGGCGCTCGATGCGGAAATCGGACGGCTCCTCAATTGCTGGATGAGCACGCATGGTGACGGGGCGGTCTTCGTCACCGCAGACCACGGGATGCTGGATAAGACGCGGGCGCTCGACCCGGGCGTCATCCTGAGAGGTCAGGGCGTCGGCGCGGAAGCCGTGCCCATCATCAAGGACCGCTACGTCGTCCACCACGGGAACCAAGGAGGTGCGGCCTACGTTCACCTGCAAAACGAGGAGACTCTCGCCGAGGCCGTTGCCATCCTGAAAACGCACCCCGGCATCGAGGATGCGCTGACGCGGCAGGAGGCCGCCGCGCGCTTTCAGTTGATGCCCGAGCGGGTGGGCGACATCATGGTGCTGGCGGATTCAGAAACCGTGTTCGGCGTGATGGAAGAGGCCGAGCGCGAGGTGCGCCTGAGAAGCCACGGCTCTGTGCACGAGAGCAAGGTGCCGCTTTGGGCCTTGAACGCGCCTGAATTCACGCCGGGCGATGCGCCGCGTCATTTCGAGTGCGTCCGCTACGTGATGGAAAGGCTGTAATACGGAATAGCTGCTGGCCGCGCGAATCGGACGCGCCCTCAGGGATTGCGCTTCATCCAGGGGAATTTCTCGTCGACGCCCGGCCAGATTTCACGGATGGCGAAAAAACATATCGCTATCCAGATGGCGAGGCCCACGTCGAAGCCCTCGAGCACCCGCACCATCCAGATGAAATCGAAGACCCCCAGCACCAGGACCGAGAGATAGCAGCACCACGCGAACCCCCGCAGGGTCGCCAAGCCTAAGGCGCACAACGCCGCCCCCGCCCCCAGCGTCGCCCAGCCGTAGCCCACCCTGCCCGGCTGGTTCATGTACATGGCGGACGCGGTGAAAATGAGGAGCAGCGCGCCGACCAGCAGCGTGGTCCTGGCCGCGCGCTGCGCGTCGAACGCTCTTTCTTCGCTTACGGGGGGTTCGTTCATTTTCTCTCGCTTTCCCTTCGGACGCCGCCCTGTGAGGGTACGCCATCCGCTCCTCGTTGCCTAGCCGTTCTCCCGTGTGGTGTAATCGCAGGGCTGAAATCCCATTCATTTATTTGAGGAGGATGCCCCTTGAAGGCGATGGTGCTGAGAGAACCGGGAAAACCCTTTGTCGAGGAAGAGTATCCGGACCCCGTGGCAGGGCCGGGGGAAGCGGTCGCGAAGATACTGGCCTGCGGCGCGGGGCTGACTATCCACCACGCCCGCATGGGCCGGGTGCCGGGGGTGAGCTACCCCCTCATCATCGGGCACGAGATCACCGCCGTCATCACCGCCCTGGGCGAGGGCGTGGAGGGCCTCCAGGAGGGCGACGCGGTGACCGCCCATTTCTACGTCACCTGCGGGAGGTGCAAGTGGTGCCTCATCAACCGCGAGACGCTGTGCGAGAACTTCACGGGCTACATCGGCCGCCAGGTGCAGGGCGCCTATGCCGAATACATCAAGCTGCCCGCGCGGAATTTCATCAAAATCCCCGCCGGGCTGGATTATGAGAAGGACGCGGCGGAGGTCTCCGTCATCTGCGACGCAATCGCCACCCCGTATAAAGTAACGAAGCGCGCGCGCATCGCGCCGCTCGAGAACGTGGCCGTCATCGGCGCGGGCGGCGGCGTGGGCATCCACATGGTGATGATGGCCAAGTGGGCGCACGCCAGGGTCATCGCCGTGGACGTCGCGGCGAACAAGCTCGGCAAGTGCCGCGACGTGGGCGCAGACGAGGCCGTCGACGCATCACAGGGAGACGTGGCGGGCGCGCTCATGGACCTGACGGGCGGGGAGGGCGTGGACGTGGTGGTCGATTTCGTCTCCTCGGCCTCCACGATGGAAGCGGGCGTCCAGGCCCTGGGAACCGGCGGTCGCCTCGTGACGCTGGGCGGAACGGGGCAGCCGTTCCAGGCTGCGGCGCGCGATATGGTGACAAAAGAACTCGAACTCATCGGCAGCCGATACTGCTCGAAACAGGAGATCAAGGAATCGCTCGACCTCGTGGCGCGGGGCGACGTCTGGCCCGTGGTGACGGAGACCTACGCGTTCAACGTCGAAGAGGTCGAAAAGGTACACGAACGTCTGGAAGTAGCGGCCGTCACGGGCCGCGCCGTCATCGTGATGGATTAGGCTTCAGGCGTCGGCCGGTTAGTTGGCGATCTTCCACTGCCCGTCGGGCTGTCTGCAGGCGGTGCCGTAGGCGCTTTGCTTTTTGCCATCTACGACAATCGTCTGCTGGAATTCCCGGCAGTACTGGTCGAGTTCGTTCTTGAAGGCCGGCCTGGGAACGACGACGCCGCACACCCGCCTGTCGGGGTTGTCCCACACGGTGCGCGTGCCGGAGCGCTGGTTCTCGAGCGCGTACTGCGTGGCGCTCGCGAGCTTGAGCTGCTCGGCCTCATCGAGATCGCGTCCAATCTGCCCGCCCACGACGCTGCCGAGCAACACGCCCGCAAAAGTGGCGAGCGCCTGCCCGCTCCCCTTTCCGACCTGGTGTCCGATGACGCCGCCGCCGATCGCGCCTATCACCGAGCCGAGAACCTCGTTGTCGTTGCTCGTGTAATAGACCGCGCAATCATCGTCGGAGCGATGATAGACGTAACGCTCGCGCGGATAAGACCGATAGATAACGCGCGGGCCGGTCCACACAGGATAGCCGTACCAGACGGGCGCGACGACGCTCGGGCCGTACCAGTAGTGATGGCGAACGATAGTGCGGGGACGACGGTGACGGCGATGCCATTTGCGATGCTGACGCGCCTTGTGGTGTCGATGCGATTTATATTTATGATGCCGCTTAATTCCGTGACGCCTGCCTTGGCGCTTATCCGCCGCAGCGTCGTTTACCAGAAAAACGACCGCCAAAACGCTCAAAGCGATGGAGAGTCCTAAACGCCTCATTTAGCCATCCTCCCTGATACTTTTCCATGCGCCCGGAAAAGACGTGACCGGCGACCTGCCTATTATACTATTCGACGCCGCAGGGTTCCATCCCATCTAAGATATTGATATTTTTATGGTTGTCGTAGTTTATCCCGAAGCGGCCTCCACACCTCTCCTGATAGTCCGCTACCGGCCGACTTCTATCCAAATTCGGCAGTGATCGCTCGAACCCCACTCATCGACGCTGTTCAAGGCGCGGACTGCCACGTTCTCGTGGAATCCCCGAGAAGCGAAGACATAATCGAGCTGATTCTGGGCGGTCTCGGGAGTTTGCCTCCTCGTGTAGTAGGTCGGAACGTTCTTCGTATCTTCAGGCAAGCCTTGCGGCGTGGGTTCCGCCAGCCTGCCGTTCGGGTGCTGGGGCCCGATGAACTCCAGACCCAGCGCGTCCATACGCTCGAAGATCGTGCGATCCCGCGCCGGTAGCGCCAGCCGATTGTCGTCCGTAGCGCCATATATCGTGTTGAGGTCGCCAGCCGCCAGAATACGGTGCGTCGAGGGGTCCAAGTCGCCGATGAAAGCGGACAAGTCCGAGATGATCCGGTGGGCGGATGCGTCCGGGTAGCCTACCCCCCATTTCGTCCTGGTCGTGACATGGGGCTTGAGCCAGCGCGCATACATCGACACCGCGATGAACGGCTCCCCCTCCGCCGGGATCACCCTGGCGGCGGCGATGGTGCCGATGCCGCTGACCGGGATTTCATCATGCTTCGCTACGCTGATTGGAAAAATACGCCTGAACCATTCGACCTCGACGCGTTCTGAGAGCTTCACGATCATCGCCCCCCTGTCGTAGAGTCCCTCCTCCCAAGGCTCCCAGGGGTCTTGAGGCCCAGCTTCGACCGGACGCTCCAAGTCGGAAGGCGGCGCATCCGCCTCCTGCAGCAAGGCGACGTCCACGTCCATCTCCAGCAGTTCCGTCCAGGGCCGTTTTCTCTTGGCGATGTTCCAGCACACGATGCGCGTCATGACGATGTATATGCTCCGGTTATTCTTCGACGGTTTTAATCGGGCAAGTCGGACGCGGGCACGTACTCGGTCAATTCATGCAGGTCAGTATAGATGTGGCCATTCCCGAATCAAAGGCCTCACAACACGCGGTCGTCGAAAAACTCCTTTCGGGAGCGGGAGCATTTTCTTCTCCTCGTCTGGCCGCCATATCAACCTCGCTCTGAGTATCCACCAGGACCGCTTAATCCTCTTCCCCTCACCCTGAGTAGCCGCTGAAGGTAAAACGCGACAGAGAAAGGAGCGTTTGTATCGAAGGGGCCTGCCCTCAGTCCCTCGGAGAACGCTCCCCCCCAACGCGCCTGCGAGGCGCTCCGTTTGACCCTACCTCGCCGCTCGGAGTCATCGACGGGTGGGCAGAGGACAATTAAACTGATCGTTCAAAAATAGACTTGACGCCCTATGAGGCCTTATGAGACTTTGGTATTCAGGCAACGGGGAAAGCAGAGCGGTTGCGGACCCCGATGGACGGAAAAGACCGGGCGATGCAAAATGATAGCCCAAAACGGCGCTGCGGCGCGGTGGGAAAGGCACATGACACCGTATGAGACCTACAGCCTCATTGGGCAATATATTGGCCTCGGGTTGATATTCTACGGAATATGGCAGATGCAACGCGGCACAGAATACAGGGAGCGCGAGAGCGTCCGCCGCCATGAAGAGAACATGCGAAAGCTCGATGAAAGCATGGAGGGGATGAGGGCACTCATCGAAGGGCAAAAGGTGCTCATCGAGCGAACCGGAGGCTGAGGCCGGACCCCGCCGGTTTATTATCCAACCTTTGTGATGTTTCTGTTTTCAAAATGAGAAACTACCGAACTCCCACAAACTTTGAAGATTCCCGCCCCCGCCTGTAGAATCGCTTCCTGCGGAATTACACCATCATTCAGGAGGTTTCAGGTTTCATGAGCGAAGGCGTTGCGTTCGAGAAATGGGAAGTGGGAAGCAAGTTCACCACCCGGGGCAGGACCATCACCGAGACCGACGTGGTGAACTACGTCAACCTCGTGGGCTACACGGAAAGCCTGTTCCTCGACATGGAATTCTTGAGGGGAAAAGGCCACGAAAGGCGCATGGCGCCGGCCCTGTTCACCTGCGGAATCGCTGATACCCTGATCGTCCAGACGGGCGTCTTGCACGATTACGCGATCGCCCTTTTGGGCGTGGACGGCCTCGTGGCGCGCGCGCCCGTGTACGTGGGCGATACGCTGACGGTCGAAGTCGAGACGACCGGCGTTCGCCCCTCCAGAAGCAGGCCCGACCGCGGCGTCGTCTCCACGCACCAGAGGGTGCTCAACCAGAACGGCGAGGTCGTACTCGAATACGACGTGAAGCGCATGCTGTTAAGAAGCGACGCGTGAGGCGGACGCCCTACAGACCGAAGAACTCTCTCGCCGTGCCGTTCCAGATTCTCTCCGCGTCTTCTGGTGAAATATCAAGCGCGTCCACCATGTCGGCGTGGCGCTTCACGGGCACCCAAGGGGCGTCGCTCGCGAACATCATGCGCGACGCGCCCATCTCCTTGAGTGAGAACTCGAGGGCCGTCTGCGAATGAACCACCGTGTCCGTGTGGAAGCGCGCGAAGTATTCGCTCGGGTCGCGCGTGATGAGTTCCTGATCCTCGCGGTAGCGCGAACTCAGGTTGTCCACCCGCCCGATGAAAAACGGAAGAGACGCGCCCCCGTGCGGCAAGAGCACCTTGAGGTTCGGGTGGCGCTCCAGCACGCCGCTCAGGATGAGCCGCAGCGCCGCCAAGCATTCATCGAACATGAAGCCTATCATCGGCCCCAGCCAGTGATCCTTGTACTGCGGCCCCGAGGGAGAAGGCCCCGGGTGTAGCACGAGCGGAACGCCGCGCTCCGCCAGCAGCCCCCACAGGGGTTCATGGGCCGGGTCGTCGATGTAGCGCCTCCCGCCGATGTAGGAGAACACCTGAAGGCCCACGAAACCAAGATCATCCACGCAGCGCTCCAGTTCGCGGCAGGCCGCGTCCATATCGCCGAAACCGAGCGAAGCCACCCCCCGGAACCGCCCCGGATGAAGCGCCGCCGCCTCGGCCAGGCCGTCGTTCCCGATTCGCGCGAGTTCATCCGCGTCCCCGGGGCTTTTGGCGAGGTCCGCGCCTGGAATGTTCATGCTGATTAGGGCAATATCGATTTCCTGCTCATCCATGTCGGCGAGCTTGATGGAGATGTCCAGCGCGGGAGAACGCATCGGGAGCTTTTCATCCGGGCTCGCCCACGCCCACCAGAAATCCTCCGCCCTCTCGTAGTGCGGATAATCGGAGCGGGCGGCGAGCGCTTTGACGTAGGCTTGTGGTACATGATGGGTCTGAACATCGATGCGCATGGAATTCTCCAGATATATGGTGTGAACCTTGGCATTGGACAGAGGGGATTATTCCCCCAGAATGAACCGGATGCAAATTAAAGTGAGGAGATGATTGTGAAAACGACAGGAGTAGCCGTCATCGGCGCGGGCGGCATCGGAACGCTCAGGGCGCATTCTTGCGCGCAAATCCCCCAGGTGGACTACCTCGCCGTGTGCGACATCGTGCCCGAGAAGCTCGACCGCCTTGCGGAGTCGGTGCGGGCCGACGTGGCGACTGAAGAATACGAAGTGGCGATTCGGGACGAGCGCGTGGGCGCCGTCATCGTCTCCTCGGACGAGGAGTTTCACCACGGCCCCGCCGCCTTGGCGGCCGAACTCGGAAAGCCCGTGCTCATCGAGAAGCCCTTCGTCCTGGACCTCGACGAGGCGGACGACATTCTCGCGAAAGCCGACGCGTCGGGCGCGGAGATTTTCGTGGGCTACACCCAGCGCTACAGAAGGCGCTTTCTGCTCGCCAAGCAGGCGGCCTTCGCCGGCCAGCTCGGCGACATCGTGATGGCGCTCGGCAAGATTTACGTCACCCGCGCCGTGGGCGAGGCGGTGGCGAGGCGCTCGCCCAACACCACGCCCTCCATCAACACGCTCACCTACATGGTCGACCTCATCCTCTGGTACATGGAGGGGAAAAAGCCCGTCGAGGTCTACGCCCGTTCGGCGAGTTTCGTGTTCAGGAAATACAACCGCGACGATTTCCAGTGGATGATCGTCACCTTCGACGACGGGAGCGTGGCCACGCTGGGCACGAGCTGGCTCCCGCCTCACCACTGGCCCGCCTATACGGCGACGATGGAGATCGACCTGCAAGGCACCAAAGGCTCACTGAACGTGGACGACGCGCACCGCGACGTGATTCTCGCGCCTGAGGATCCGATACCCTGCCCCTACACGCCCGAACACCAGGTGAACGTCGCCTTCCTGGGCTCCGCCATGCCGGGGGATTTCGTGATGGGCGAGTTCTTCGGCCCGATGAAGGAGGAGACCGACGCCTTCGTGCGCCACATCCTGGGAATCGGCGGCGTGGGACTCGCCACTGGCGCGCACGCGAGAGAGGTGCTCGCCCTCACCATGGCGGCGGACCGCTCGTGCAAGGAGGGCCAACCCGTCGCGCTTTAGGCCCTGCGATGATGATGCGCGGTCGTTCCTGCAGGGGTTGTTGAAAAGCTCCTCCAGAGAACATGCCTGCGGCGCATATGCCGCCCTTACTCGTAATACCTCCCTCATCCCGAGTAGGCGCGCTTGCGCGCCGTATCGAGGGAGCGCTCCTTAGACAGGCTCAGGACAAGCCCTTCGATACGCCGCCTTCGGCGGCTACTCAGGGTGAGGCAGATATGACGCCCTGCAAAGTGAGGAGAACGCGTTTGTTCAAATGACGGGTATTCCAACAAGCCCCGCAGGAGTAGCCCGCACTCCCGCTAGCGCGGCATGAGGTTCCTGATCTGCGCTTCGAGCGGCTCCGTGGTGAGCCTTTTGTAGCCCAAGTGACGGGAGAGGGAATCGCCGTCGTGGCGCTGTCCGTCGCGCCAGATTTCCATCAGGAATCCGCCGCTCTTTTGATTGGCCCACCACCTCTCGCCGAACTTCGTCTTCAAGACCTCGGCCATCTGGGCCTGGAGCATCCAAGCCCGAAGATAGTTCGCGCAGTAGAAAAACGGGTCCACGTCGTCGAGATAGGAAACATCGGGGTATTCCACACCCGTCGCCGTACTCAGCTTTTGCTTGTATGCGGCGTCTTTTCCTGTGAGTTCTCCACCCTGGTGAAGCGTGAGTTCATAGTCGATCTTCGCCGCATAGCGCCTGAGCATATAGAGTTCGAAAAGCGCATGGTGCGCGAGAAACGCCGCGTAGTCCGACGCCTCCCCGCCCAGGGCGTCTTCCAGCCAGAGCGGCTCGAGCAGCAGATGGTCGAAGAGCATGGCAAACCCCTCCGTGACGGAGTTGTCCCCCAGGCGCTTCCACTCGAAAGGCGCATCCGCCGCCACACCTGCGAAATGAAGCGCATGGCCGAGTTCGTGCCAGAACGCGCTGTAATCGTCATACCCGCCACGGGGCCTGATGACGAGATAGACCTCATCCGGCACTCTCAGTGAGGCGCAAAACGCGCGGGGGCTCTTCAAGGGGCGATCCTCGATGTCGAGTCGCACCCTGCCTTCCGCCTGAAGATCGAGGCCCATCGAGGCGCAAACTTTTCTTGCTGAGCTTTCGATCTTCTCCGCCGGGAAAAGGCCGTCGTAGTCCGCGCCCCGGGAGAGGTACTGCGCATCGTGGCGCTGTGCGGAAGAAGGCGGAACCCCCGCTTTGCTCATCGCCTCCTCCATCGCCTCGGCATACAGCGCTTCGGTGCGCCCCAAAAACCGCGCCATCTCGTCTCGAACAGGCTCAAGCGGGTAGCGCTTCACCGCCGCCATCATTCCCAGGTAGCCATCGAACCCCAAATCATCGGCCATCCCGTGGGTCGTGCGATGAATCTGCTCCAGAAATTCGTTCTTCTCCGCCAATGCTTCACAGCGGGCGTTCTCCAGAAAACTCCGCCTCTCGCGGTCCGGCTCGTTCAGGAGCGCAACGGCGCTTTGCCGGTAGGGGATGGCCTCGCCCTCGGGCGTTTCCACCATGGTTTTGGTTTCGAAAAGAAGCGCCTTCTCGCTCGACTCCCTCGTCGCGTTGCGTATGTGGGCCATGGTCAAGAAGCCGCGTAGTTCGGCCAATTTCAGGGATTCGGTTTCATCTTCCTCCGAGTCGGCGAGGGCAGCGAGCGCCTCCACGTTCTCGCGCGTAAAAAGGTCGGCGTACTCGGCGAAAATCTCGCTCAGGCGCACGTCTTCCTTGAGGCCCGCGCCGACCTCATACCATTCCTTCCGCGATTCGGCGAGAAAAGCCTCGGCGCGGGTCCGGATGTCCGTCAGGCGCATGGGACTATATGACCGGCCGGGTGAACCCGCGCGGCAAGACGATGATGCCCGAAGGGTCGGCGACGGCGCCCGGGAAGGAATCGGCATTTTCATCCACCACCGAGGCGCCCGCTCCGATCTGGTTGAACCTGTCGACAATCGCCTTTTCCAGATTCGCCCCCGCCCCGATGTGGGTGTGATCCATGACGATGGACTCGGTAACTTGCGCCCCATTTTCGATTACCACGCCGCGGCCGATGACGGAGCGCTCGATCCGCGCGCCCGCAATCTGGCACCCTTCCCCGATGAGGGCGTTTTCCACCTGCGTGGACACGATTCGGCTGCCCGGCCCCGGGTAGGCGCTGGTGTGTATTGGCCAGTCGGGGTTGCTCAAATCGAGGCGCGGCGTCTCTCCCAGGAGATCCATCTGCGTCTCCCAGTAGCTCTTGATGGTGCCCACGTCGCGCCAGTAGCCCCTCTCCTCGGTGGGCCTCACCCCCGGAATCTCGTTTTTCATGAAATCATAGGCGTAGAGCTTTTTCCGCTCGCCCAGAAGAGCGGGGATGACGGTGCTTCCGAAGTCGTGTTCCCCCTCGCGCGCCGCGTCGCTGATGAGCGCATCCATCAACACCTGGGAGGAAAACACGTAATTCCCCATGGAGCACAGCGCGCGCGAGGGATCGCCCGGCATGGATCGGGGGTGGGCGGGCTTTTCGTCAAAACGCTCCACCCGTCCCTCCTCGTCCACGGCCAGCACGCCGAAATCGCGGGCGTCTTCGACGGCCGCGGGCAGGGCCGATATCGTCGCGTCCGCCCCGCGTTCGAGATGGAAACGAACCATCTGGCTCACGTCCATGCGGTAGATGTGGTCCGCCCCGAACACCAGGACGATGTCGGGCGCGTTGTCGGTCACCAGGTTTCTGTTCTGATGAATGGAATCGGCCGTTCCCTTGAACCAGAACTCGCCGGAGCGCTGCTGCGGCGGGACGGCCGTCACGAAATTCTTGCCCAGCGTACCGCTGATGTTCCAAGAGCGCCTCAAGTGCTCGATCAGCGACTGCGCCAGGTACTGCACCAGCACGTAGATGGACTGATAGCCCGAGTTCACCAGGTTGCTCAGTACGAAGTCGATGATGCGGTATTTCGAACCGAACGGCACGGCCGGCTTGCCGCGCGCGACCGTCAGGGGGCGAAGCCTGTTCCCGGCGCCGCCCGCCATGACGAAGGCTATGACTCTGGGATCACGCGAATTCAACTTCCGGCTCCTTTGCTCGGCTCGTCTCAACGCGGCTGCGGGCGCATCGCCTTTTCGTACAACTCGACATAGCGGGGCGCGACGCCGTCCCAACCGGAGTTCTTCTCCATCGCGTTGCGCATCATCATACGCCAAAGCCCCTGATCCAAAAACACCCGGCAAATCCCCTTCACCCCGGCGAGGAAATCGGCCGCGGCGAACGCGTCGAAATGAAAGCCGGTGTCCGAGTCCGCCTCGGGCGTCGGGGATGAAATCACCGAGTCCGCGAGTCCACCGACCCGCCGCACGTAAGGCAGGGCGCCGTAGCGCATGGCGTACAGCTGGTTCAGGCCCGAAGGCTCATAGCGCGAGGGCATGAGCAGGACGTCTCCTCCCGCGTACATGCGGTGGGAGAGCGCCTCGTCATAGGCGGGCACGAACGCCACCCGGCCCCGATAGGCAGAGGCGGCCTCGGCGAGGCCTTTCTCCAAATCCTCATCGCCGGTCCCCAAAACAGCCAGGCTGACGCCCAAACCCATCAACTCATCCATGGTTTCGAGAACCAGGTCGATTCCCTTCTGGTGCGCCAGCCGCGAGACGACGACGCACAAAGGCCCCTCCGCGCCCGCGTCCAGCCCCAGCTCCGCCTGCAGCGCCGCCTTGCACTCCGCCTTCGCTTCGGGGTGCGCGCTCGAGAACGGCGCCGGAATATGCGGGTCGCTCTCCGGGTTCCAGACGGCGTCGTCAATGCCGTTCATGATGCCGAACAAAGATTCCTTTCTGAGAACGACCACCCCTTCGAGCCCTTCTCCCTGCTCTGCCGTCAGCATCTCCTGCGCATACCGCTCGCTGACAGTGGAAAAGACGTCGCTGAACAGGATGCCGCCCTTCATGAAGTTCACGTCGCCGTAAAACTCCAGCCCCTCAACCCCCATCGCTTCATCGGGCAGACAGGTGTGCGCGAATTCATCCGGGTGAAACCGGCCCTGATACGCCAGGTTGTGAATGCTGAATACGGTGGAGACTCCGCTCCATTTCTCATCGTCCGCGCGTCGATACTTCAACAATGACGGGATCAAGGCGCTTTGCCAGTCGTGGCAGTGGATGACAGACGGATGCGCACTTTCCCCCTCCATGTGGGAGAGCGCGCCTCTGGCGAAACGGGCGAAACGCTCCGCGTTGTCGGGAAACGCCCCGCGCGCGTCTCCGTAGAATCCCGCCCGATCGAACAGGTCATCCGCCGCGACGAGCCTGACCGAAACGCCCTCGTGTTCGAGTGAGAATATATCGTAGCGCGCACCGGAGAAGACGCCGGGTATCCGCACGGGGGAGCCGGGCGCATATTTCCGGACTACGGAGCGATAGGCGGGCAGATAGACGCAGACTTTATGGCCCATTCGCCCAAGGGCCAAAGGCAGCGCGCCGATGACGTCACCCAGCCCGCCCGATTTGGCGAAGGGGAACATCTCGCTCGCCACCATGGTGATTTCGATTGGCTTGTCCGTCATGCCGTTTATTCCGGAGTTCATCGGTTCCTCGCATTGCCTCCCTGCGCCTTCGTTGCTCGAAGCGCTCACCAATCTATACATGAATCACATCGTCTATGTTACAATCGAATGAAGGATTCATGAAAAAGGCGTGGAGGCTCCATGCGGTATCTAGTGCGCGGAAAAGTCATCGAAGGGAAAAGCGCCGCTCTTCTCGAAGCCATCGAGTCCGGCGAACTCGGGCGCGGCTCCATCGCACACAGAACCTTCCTGAAATGTATGAAAGAGGCGCGGCTCACCAGGGAGGGCCAGGTTCGCTGGCTCGAGGTCTGCTACTGCCGGGAGGCGTTCGGGCCGGGTTATGAGTTGTATGAGGAGTTGCCCTACTGGGAGGCGTATTTCGAAGAAATCGACGTGCGCTTCGCCCGGAAACCGGAAGATTGCGAGGGTTATCCCGTCTGCGGGGATTGCGACTGCACGGAAAAGCTCGAGGCGAAACTCGAAAAACTGGGCATCCCCTTCTTCAAGCATCTGAAAGAAACCGCCTCCTCCACATCTCCCTCACTCTGAATCGGCCCAGCGCGATCGACCCTGGCTTTTGGTAAGTTTCCACCTGTCGTGAATCCATAGATACTGATCGGGCCCTCTTCGGATGAAGTTTTCGGTCTCCTCGTTCATTGCCCTCGTGAGCCTCTCGATTTCCTTCCTGGCGCTCCCGGCGTTCATATCAGGCGCTATCGGTTCGCTAAGCAGGACTTCATAGCGCTGGGCGTCGCCTTTTCTCAGGCACGAGATCAGGACGATGGGCCGGTTATAGAGAACAGCGAGCGCAGCGGGGGCGGGCGTCGTCCTGGCGGGCCTGCCGAAAAACGGCGCGTCTATCCCCTCTCCGCCCGCGTTCTGGTCCGCGAGAATCGCCACCGAGCGACCCTTGCGCAGCGCCTCGCGCAAATGAAAGAAAGCGTTTTTCTTGGCGAGTATCTCCTGCCCTGAAGACGCGCGCATTTCATACAGCGATGCTTCGAGCTTCCGGTTGTCCAGGGGGCGGACGGGGATGCTCAGCGGAATTCCCGCCAGCGCGCCGGCATGGGCGAGGTATTCCCAATTCCCCAGGTGAGGCACGACGAACACGCAGCCGCCGGCAGCCTCGTGAATCGCGCGCGCCTTTTCTATCGCCTCTTCCGCCCCGTCCACTATCTCGCGCACCGTTTTCTCTGCGCGCCGCAAATCGAAGCGGGTGAGAAACTTCGCTCCCTCCAGACAGGTGAGGATGAATGAGCGGCAACTACGCCTTGCAAGATTCAGGCGCTGCGCCTCGTCGAGTTCAGGAAACGCGATGCGCAGGTTGGCGCGCGCGATGCGCCTTCTCCTCGGAGCGAACCGGAAAATCGCCTCTCCCGTCACGACGGCGACCGCGCGGCAAGCCCCGTAGGGCAGCAGGCGGATGAACTTCAAGAAAGAAACGAGCAGGGCGTATTCCACCCATTGGTGAAACGCGCCCTTGTCCTTGCTGCGCTTTCTCCTGGGGCGTTTCGCGGATTTGCTCACGGTGCGGCGACGATGGTCGCGGAGGATTGCCCGCCGATGCCGTGACTCAGGGACAGGAACGCCGCCCCCGCGACGGCGCACTCTTCGGTGGGGATGTGGAGGGCCCCGAAGGCATCGTCTTTTTGCTCGAAACCCGGCGTGGGCGGAAGGCGGCCGTCTTTGAGGGAGCAGAGGCCCAGTACGATCTCGGCCAAATCGCTGGCGGAGCCCATGTGTCCCGTGTAAGGCTTCCAGCCGGCGAGCGGAACCGGGTTCTTCGCCTTGTCGCTGTATTCCAGCAAGGCGGAGAGTTCGCCCGCGTCACCCTGGGGCGTCGCGCTCCCGTGGGGAAGGATGAAAGCCAGATCGTCAGAGGCCAAGTCCGCCTCGGCCATTGCCGATTCCACCGAATCGCGCACCGCTCCGGTGGGAACGGGGATATAGCGATCAGAGGAGAATTCCTGGCAATTCGCCGTCCCCAGGACGCGGCCCAGGGGCTTGGCGCGCCGCGCACGGGCGGATTCGGCGCTCTCGAGCACCAGGGCGGCGGCGCCCTCTCCGGGGAAGAAACCATCGCGCCTCTTGTCGAAGGGCCGAAACGAGGCTGCCCCCTCTTTCGCCCGGGAGAGAATGCCCAGGCCGTCGAGTTCCAGTAGCACCATGGGGTGCGCCCAGCTTCCGCAGCCCACGACCAGGCCGACGTCGGCCTCGCCGAAGCGAAGCACGCGGTCGCAGTTCTCGAGCGCCTGCGCGCCGCACGAAGACAGGCTGGAGAAGCTGCCGTTCGGCCCCATGAATTCGTACATGGCCGAGAGGTAGCTGAAAAGGTTGTTGGGCAGGCCCTCGAGCAGGAAGAACGGGCTCACCCTGTGGAGCGCCGCCTCGTTGAGAGAGGCGGGGTCGGGAACCTCCCACGCCTCGCCGGCCGTCTGTTTGAGCGCCGCGTAGAAATCCACGTAGCCTACCCTGGTGAAATCGCCCGAACCCACGTAGAGGGATTTTCTATCGGGCGCTACATCGCCCATGTCGAGGCCGGCGCAGGCCACCGCCTCGGCGGCGGCGTACAGCCCCAGGATGGAGCTTCTGTTCAGGAATTTCCGCTGGCTCGCGAGTTTGGGCGGGACCTCGGGCGGGTCCTGATGGCCGGGAACTGCGCCATGATAGAAGAAATTATCCGGAAGGGTCTCGTTTTCCTCGCTTCGATGATGGGCGATACCGCTTCTTCCGGCGCGAAGCGACTCCCAGTTCTCCCCGGCGCTCTTGCCCACGGAGGTCAGCAGCCCCACACCCGTTATCCACACATCCGCGCCTCGCATCGCTCATCCCGCCTAGCTCAACCGAATTTCGCGTCCGAGAACGCGAAAATGATGGCGCTGCTCCTCGGGATCCTCATAATCCGCGAGCGGCGCAACCTTGCCAGCAAAATCGGCGACCACACGGCGTTCCCCCTCCACGGTGGCCACGCCCCTGAAATGTTTCAGTCCCTCTTCCTCATCGCGCGCCTCCACACTCAGGAGCACCTGATCCCCCGGAAAGGCAAACCCATAGTACCTGACACTTTGAACCTTTTCCAAAAGAATCCACCGGGTGAAATCGGAGCCCGCCGCTTCGAGCCAGCCGGCGAGCTGCACCAGCCCCTCGAATAGCAGCGCCCCCGGCATGACGGGAAACCGGGGGAAATGGAATTCCAGAAAATCCTCGCTCATGGTGACGTTCTTCACACCCTGGATGGAGATCCCCGCTTCCCACGCCGTCACCCTGTCCACGAGCATGTATCTCAAGACAACGACCCCCTAGTCAGTCTTTTCCGGCGCATCCTCGCCCAGGAGGATCACCTGGGCCACCGCCAACTCCAGCGTATGGCTCATCGAAACGGTGGACTGGGTGATCTTCTTTCGCGCGCTCATGCGCTCCATCGAACCGCTCAGTTTGAGCGTTGGCTTGCCCGACGCCGCCGATTCCACTTCGACCTCGCGCAAACGCCCCCTGCCGCCCAGCCCGCCCGGCTCGGAAATGCCGAGTCCGAAGGCCTTGAGGCAGGCTTCTTTCGCCGCGAAGCGGGCCGCGAAATGGGGATAGGGGTTGTTGCGCTTCAGGCAATACGCCCGCTCGGCTTCGGTGAACACGTCCTCGCCGAACGCCTCGTGACGCTCGTAGGCCTCCTTCAAGCGCGCCACCTCCACCAAATCCACCCCCTGGTACAGACGCATTCTTCAGAATCTCCTATGCTCAGCCCGTGAGCAGGCCGCCGTCCACGGCTATCGCCTGGCCGTTGATGTAGTCCGATTCGGGCGATGCCAGGAATACCACGAGCCTGGCCACGTCTTCGGGTTCGCCGAAGCGGCCCGCCGGTATGCGCCCCATGATGACGTCGCCGCCCTTCTCGCGCACGCGCTCGCTCATGTCGGTGACGATCATGCCCGGCAAAATCGTGTTGAACTGGATGCCTCGCTTTCCCATCTCCGCCGCGCAGGCGCGCATAAAGGCGATGATGCCCGCCTTGGCGGAGGCGTAGTTCGTCTGCCCGGCCCCGCCCGAAACCCCCATGACGGAGGAGATGCTGATCACCTTGCCGGATCGCTTCCGGAGCATGATCTCGCCTGCCGCCTTCGTGCAGTGGTAGGCGCCGTCCAGGCTCACGCCGATCACCTTGCGCCAGCCTGCGGGCTTCATGGTGAGCAGCAGGCCGTCCTGTATCACGCCCGCGTTGTTCACCAGGATATCGAGCGTGCCGAAATCCGCCTTCACCCGCTCGAACATCGCCGTCACGTCCTCGAAAGAGGAAACGTCGGCTTGATAGGTATTCGCCTGCCCGCCGGCCGCCTCGATCTCCCCCTTCACCTCCTCGGCGGCCTCCGCCGAACGGCTGTAGTTGATCGCCACAGAAGCGCCCGCCTCGGCCAGAGCCGTGCAGCAGGCGCGCCCGATACCCCGCCCGCCCCCGGTCACCAGCGCGATTTTTCCGCTCAAATCGATTTTCATTCCGTATCACCTCTCATCTAGGCCGCCTTTCTCACGAGCAAGGTGGCGTTTTGCCCGCCGAAACCAAAGGAATTCGTGATGGCGGCCGGCACGGGCATCTCCCTCGCCCCCCCGGCCACGTAGTCGAGATCGCACTTCGGGTCCGGGTTCTCCAGGTTCGTCGTAGGATGCACGATGTCGTGCGCGACGCTCAAGGCCGTAAAGATGAACTCGGGCGCGCCACAGGCGGCGATAAGATGCCCTATCATGGATTTGGACGAACTCACCGCCAGCGCATCCGCCCGCGCGCCGAACACCTCGCGAATCGCCCTGGTCTCGACCGGATCGTTTAATTTCGTGCCCGTGCCGTGCGCGTTGACGTAGGCGACGTCGCCGGGCGCGAGGCCCGCATCTTCAATCGCCTCGCCCATCGAGCGAACGGCGCCCCGGCCCGCCGGGTGCGGCGCCGTCACCTGATGCGCGTCCATGCTCGCGCCATAGCCCGATAGAGCGGCGTAGGGCGCAGCGCCACGCCCGCGCGCATGGGCTTCTGATTCCAGAACCACCACGCCCGCCCCTTCGCCCACGGCGAGGCCGGAGCGTCTTCTGTCGAACGGTCGGCAGATGGGGTCTTTCGATTTGGAAGCGGCGCCCAGCAGGAGGAATATGGCCATCCCGACGGGGTGGATCATCGAATCGGCCCCGCCGCAAAGAACCACGTCCGCCTCGCCCCTTCGGATCATGCGCATCCCGAGGCCTATCGCCTGACCCGCCGCCGCGCAGGCTGAGGTGATGGTGCCTGCGGGACCGGCGAGTTCGAACCACTCCGCCACCAATGAGGTCGCACGCTCGGGCGGGTTGTTGAAGTAGCCGGAGGCTTGCGTCATCTCAAGTTCTTTGGCGAAGCGGGTGGCGTCGAAGCCGTTTTCAGGGTCCGCCCAGGCGGCGAAATCCTCCAGGCGGTAGCTGCTCAGCCCGGTGCCCATCACGGCGCCTGCGCGCTCAGGCGCGTAATCTCCGGGGCGCATTCCGGCGTCCATCATCGCGCTCTGCGCGGCGTCGAGCGCGAACAACACCCTGCGCTCCCCCTCGCCTGCGTATTCCTCGGGCAGCCTCTCCCGTATGGCGCGGAGCGTCTCCTCTGATACCTCGCCCGCTCCGGCGACGGGAAGCGCCTTCGCGTCGAAAGACGTGATCGGCGAGAGCCCCGATTCGCCGGCCAGCGCACGCCGCCAGCAGGCCTCCACGTCGGCGCCCAGGGAGGTCACCATTCCGAGTCCGGTGATGAACACCTGCGCGCTCATGCCGTCTCCTCGAACGCCAGCCAGCCGTAGTTCCTGAAGCGCTCCTTGAGGCCCTCGGGATCGTCGTTGGGAAAGTGGGGGTACACGAACCGCTCGGCCCTGGCCACAACGACGCCGTCTTTTTCGATTCGCGCGCGGCACAGGCTCGCCCGTTCGTTCGTATCGATCATCTCGCCATGAATCTCCACGGAAACGCCCGGGCGCAGGTCGCTCGTTACTTCGGCGTCGTCGATGAGCGAGATGACGCACGAGGTCCTGAAATCATAGGTGTAGACCACGAGCCACCCCGTAATCTGCGCCATCGCCTCGATGAGAACCGAGCCGGGCACGCGGGGGGCGCGGCTGAAATGGCCGCTCAGGTACGCTTCAGAGAGGGGAAACGTCTTGACCCCCACGATGCGCTCGCCGCGCACCACTTCTTTGATCTGATCGAAAAAGAGAAACCGCAATTTCCCGTTCTCCCGTCAAGCGTTTTTTCCCACTACCAGCCCTGAGCACACGCCGTCGAAGCCCTGGAGAAGCACGAGCGCATTTTTAAGCTCGTCCCGCCCGGAGCCACCCGCCGCGTCACGAAACAATCCGCCCGCCGCTGCGGGAGGTGTGGGCGGCGCACCTTCGGCCAGCGCCTTTATCGCCATGATCAGGTCCAGCGCCGGGCTTCCCCCCCAAAGGTGGCCGAATACGCCCTTCGTCGCAAGCCCCCAGGGTTTGTGATCCCCGAAAACGGCGGAAACCGCTTCCGCCTCCGCGCCATCCGCCCCGGATTCGCCTTCTCCATGAATCACGAGGAGGTCTACATCATCAGGCTTGAGACCCGCGCAGGCGAGCGCTCCCCGGGCCGATTCTTGAACCGCCCGCGCGAGGCCGCCTCTTTTTTCGAGCGCGCGAACAGAACAATGCCCCTTGAGCCAGCCAGGAATTTTAGATAGGCCGGCATCCCCGGGCTTCTCAAAGCGAATCACGCCCGCGCCCTCGCCCAGTCCCCCCGATTGGGGCCAGACGCCCCGCCTCGTCGCACGGGCCAGCATGCGGGCGGAAATCACCCCGCTCACGCCGGCGCAAAGAGCGAGCTTCGCCTTGCCCGCCCCCACGGAGTCCGCCGCCTCGCAGACGGCGCGCGCCGTCGCCTCCGGACCCGCGCTGAAAACGGCGTTCTCGCCGCGCCACCTGTGCTGAATCGCCGCCTGGCTGAAGCCTATCGCGTTCAACAGGCCAAGCGGCCAAAGCGGGGGGATGGCGTCCATCCCCTCGCTGAAGAAATGCCCGAGGTCCACACGGCCTTCCGATTCCCTCACCGCGTCAAGCAAATCGTCTTTTTCCGGATCGACCGAGTCCATGCCTGCGAAAAAGGCGACCTCTTCTTCCGCTACCGCCGGGTCGGCGGGGGCTTCAGCCGCCAGATCGTGAACCGCCGCCAGGAGCAAGTGGGTGTGGTGGCCCATGATTCTCGCCGCGCGGCGATCCGCGCCGACCGATTCGGGGTCGATTCGCGGGCACCGGGCCGTTTCGATGGGGGGAAAGCCGGAGAGTTCGGGGTCTGAATCCCTAGAGAGAAGAGAGCGGCCCGCGCAAAGCGCTTCCCAGGCGGGTTCGACGCCCCGCCCCGCCGCCGTTACCAGGCCGACGCCGGTGATCGGAATGGGCGGAAAATTCACGCGATCTCGGGGCCGCCCAGGCAAAGACAGGCGTTCTGCCCGCCGAAACCGAAACTGTTGGAGAGAGCCACGCGGTGCGCCTGGACCCTCGTCTCGTTGGGCACGTAGTCGAGGTCGCACTTGGGGTCGCGGTTCTGATAGTTGATGGTCGGCAGTATCTCCGAGCGGCGCATCCCCTCCACGGCCAGAATCGCCTCGACGGCGCCGGCCGCGCCTATGGTGTGGCCGATCATGGATTTATTCGAGCTGACGGGTATCTTCTCCGCGTGGGCGCCGAACACCTCCTTGATGGCCCTGGTTTCGGTGGAATCGTTCTTGGGCGTCGAGGTGCCGTGCGCGTTGATGTATTCGACTTGATCGGGCGCGAGCCGTGCGTCCTCGATCGCCTTTTTCATGGCGAACACCGCGCCAAGGCCCATCGGGTGCATGTCGGTGATGCGAAACGCATCCGAGGAATCGCCGTAGCCGAGCACTTCGCCCAGAATCCCGGCGCCCCGGGCGCGCGCGTGGTCGTAGCTCTCGAGTATCATCGCGCCCGCGCCTTCGGACATCACGAAGCCGTTCCGCCTCCTGTCGAAGGGACGGGACGCGCTCTGCGGGGTCTCGTACCGCTCCACCAGCGCGGTGAGCAGGACGAATCCGAGAAACCCAACGTACGTGATGGGCGCCTCGCAGCCGCCCGCCACCATGACGTCGGCCTTCGCGTCGCGGATGAGGCGCACCGATTCGCCGATCGCCTGCGCCCCCGCCGCGCAGGCCGAACAGATGGAGACCATGGGACCCCGGCAGTCGAAATCGAGAGCGACGACCGAAGTCGCCACGTCGGATTTTCTTCTGAAAAACGTCATCAGGTCGTAGGCGCCGCGGCTCTTGAGTCCCTCGATGTCCCACCCGCCCTGCAAGGGGTCGCTACCCTCGGGCTTCCAGTAGGGAAAGATGCGGAGCAACTCTTCGATCTGGGGGTGGTCGCCGTGGGAGCCGAGCGCGACGCCGATTCGCTTGCGCTCTGAAATTTCACCCAGGCGTGCCGTCCGCGCCGCCTGGGATACGGCCACGCGCATCATCCGCACGCCCCGGGTGGAGAATTTATCGAGCCTGCGCGCAGCACCATTCTCCTGCGAGGCGATCCATTCGTCGTCCACCTCGCCGGCGATCCGGCAGGGAAGTTTTTCTGGATCGAAGCGGCGGATCACCTCGATTCCCGAGCGTCCCTCGCGCGCGGCGTCGAACGTGGAGGCGACGTCCCCGCCCAGGGGCGTCATCGCCCCGTATCCGGTGATCACGACTCGTCTGCCGCTACCGGCCATTCACATGTTCTCCCGGTAAAATGGCTTGGATGAAGCCTGCGGCCTCAGGAGGAGAAGAGGCCCTTTTCCTCTTGTACCCGGTTCAGCCAGTTCTGGACCACGTCGTCCCCGCTGGGCAAAGCGGCGGGCTCGTTCGTCTGCGCGCATACGATGCGCGTCCCATCCTCGGCCCTCCAGTCCGCCCCCGCCGGGCTCTTCTCGGGCAGGCAGTTCAACACGTCGCGCACCGCGCCCGCCAGCGTCTTCGGCGTAACGAGGGCCGGAAGCTCATCCACGGGGATGCCGGGCTCGAGATCCGCAGCGGCTTCGTTCAAGCGCAGCTTCAGGACCTCGACTCCCGTTTCCGTCACCTCGCTCTCCTCGTTGATGGCCACGCCCTCGCCGAACATCTCCTCGGCGTGCTCCAGGACGAAATTGCGCGCCATCTTGATGCCGAACACCTGTTCGAGGCGAAAGTTCACGTCCAGAAAATCGAGCGACAAGACGCCCAGGTCATCCACCAGGGAGCTGTCCGGCTCGATGGTTTCCTCGTCGATTCCCGTGGTGTGGGCGATCGCCTTTTTCACTTCTTCCAAAATCGTATCGTCTGATACCAGGTCTTGTGACATTGCCGTCCTCTGTAACGATCAAGCGCGGCCCGTCCTCGTGTATGGTCGCATGCAAACATTCCCTACGCATCCAAGCGTATACAACCAAGGAGGGGAACGAAAATCAACCTTCTCCGAGGAATCTCCCCCGTTCCATCACCCCGGAGGGCGGTTGAGCTGGTTGCTGAGTCCCCTGTCGACCACGAGGGTCTGCCCGCGTATGGAAGCCGCGCCGGCGCCTGCGAGAAAATAGACGGATTCGGCCACCTCCTCGGGCGTCACGAAATAACGCTCGGGCAGCTCTTCCAGCTCCGGCTGTATCATGCGCAGCGTCTTGAACGAATCCGTCTTCACCAGACCTGCGCAGACGGCGTTTACCGACACGCCTCTCTCCTCGAAACTCTCCGCCCAATGCCTGACCGCCGCTTCCATGGCCGCCTTCATGGGCCCCAGCGGATATTCGGGGTGGTAATAACGACTCCCGAGACTCGAGATGAACACGACGGATCCGCCCCGGCGCGAGAGCAGCGGAAGCGCCCCCTGCAGACAGAAGACGTTGCCCAGAAAATTCGTCTCCACCAGGAGCTTGAGGTCGCGCTCCAGCAGCTTTTCCCACGGCTTGAAGGGCGCGCGCGCCGCGTTCAGGATGAGGGCGTCGAGTCGCCCGAACTCCTCTTCCACCTGCGCGAACATGGCCTTGACGGCGTCTTTTTTCGAAATGTCCGCAGGGATGGCGACTGCCCGTCCACCACCGGATTCGGCCTCCCGGCAAAGCTCGTCCGCCATTTGGGCGGAGCGGCCCTTCCCGTCCCTGTGGTTCAATACCAGATGCGCGCCCTCGCGCGCGAAGCGCCTCGCTATGGCAGCGCCGATGCCGCGCGAGCCGCCCGTCACCAGGACCACCTTGTCCTTCATACCCGCCGATTCTGGCGCATTCATGGCTCATCCCTCAGGCTAAAACGCATTCGGCCCGCCCCTGTCCTGGTCCGCCCGGAACAAGCGGGAAATCGCCCCCTCCGGCGGAAAGCGCCGCAGGCTCACGGGCTGGAAATTTATATCCCACGGGCGCTCCTCCATCAAACGCCGCACGAGAAACCACGAAATAAAGGATTGAATCCCCATCCGAGACCTCATACAATGCGTACCTTCCTTTTACTTAAGAGTCATCAAGCGGCACAGGGGGGACAATCAAATGGAACATCTCGACATCCAGGAAACGCCGAAGCTGAGAGACCCCGCTTTACTCATGGCTTTCGCGGGCTGGAACGACGCCAGCAGCGCCGCCACGACCGCCGCCAGTTTCATCACCGAGAAAATGGGGGGGTTGGAATTCGCCCAAATCAATTCCGACCCGTTCTACAATTTTCAGGACATGCGGCCCCACGTCAGCCTCGATGAGGACAGCCGCCGAAAGATCACCTGGCCCTCGAACACGTTCTACGCATGCGAAACGCCGAATCTCGAACACGACGTGGTGGTGTTCCTGGGCGTGGAGCCCCACCTGCAATGGGGACGCTTTTCCAAAATCATCCTGTCCATGGTGCGCGAATGCCGGGTGCGGATGGCCGTGACGGTGGGCGCCCTGCTCGCCGACGTCTACCACCGAAACAGGGTACGGATAACCGGAACCTCCACGAATCCCGATCTGGCCTCTCAGCTGGGTCTCAAACCCTCGCGCTATGAGGGTCCCACCGGAATCGTCGGCGTGCTGAACAATCTGTTCCGAGACGAAAACCTGCCCGCCGTCAGCGTCTGGGCGAACGTGCCCCACTACGTGAACGTGACGCCCAACCCGAAAGCGGCGCTCGCACTCGTGGAGCGGCTCAGCGAGTTTCTCTCCTATCCCCTCAATCTCTCCGAACTCGAGGCGGGCGCGCATGAATTCGAGGAGAAGGTCGATGAGGCGCTGGAGAAAAACAAGTCGGTGCGAGACTACGTGGAGCAACTCAAGCTCAGAGATGACGGCTTCGATGAAGAACCCCAGCCGGGCGAGCTTCCCTCGGGAGATGATTTGGCCAGGGAACTGGAGCGCTTCCTGAGAAACCGGGGTGCCGATGAGGATGCGCCCGAGGAGAACTAGCAACGCATTTCAGCCCGAAACGGGCGTTGCCAAAGCCACCGCCATGAAAATCGCGGGGCTGCGCCGATTCGGCTCCCGATGCCGAACGCGCCTAAGGGGACCTCCAGCGATTCAGGACGGCCTCTTTCACCAGATTCCTGAGACTCACCGCATCCACCGGCTTGGGCAGGCAATGCGCCGCGCCCATGTCGAGAATGCGCCTGCGCCCCTCCCCGTCGCCGCCGTCGAACGCCAGGACGACCGTTTCGCCGCCGGCTTCGCTCTGCTTGATCTGGCGGCACACCTCGTAGCCATCGACACTTGAATGATTCAGGTCGAGTATCACCACATCCGGATGCGAGGTCGAATAAAGGACGCCTGCGCGGAACCCGTCGCGCGCCACCTGAATTTCATAGCCTGACTCACCGAACAAGAGCGCTTCTCTGAGAGAATCGGCGAGGCTCTGGTCGCCGTTCACGATGAGCACCCGGGGAACTCCGCTCCTCTCCGGGAAAGGATGGGGTATGTTGCGCGATTCCAGAAAGGCGAGGAGCGCCTCTTTTCTCACCCTCCTGTGGCCCCCGGGCGTCCGGTATGCGCGCAGCCAGCCCTTGTCTATCCAGTTTTGAATCGTAACCGGCGTGACGTCGCAGATTTCAGCAACTTCGAACGTGGTGAACACCTTTTTCCTGGACAATTTCTCCGCGCTGGACAATGGCCGCCCCCATTGTGGCTAAGAATATGATGTCGTATTCGCCATTACGTGAGTGAGTTGTGCGAAAAATTTTGCAAATGATTTCTCGCACATTGCTCCCTGTATTTCAACCAAGACCGGAAATACAGGGGATATGAAACCGCGCTCAGGGCGGGATGAGGTTCGAGAGCGTTGAATTTCAAGAGACCCGGCGTATATTCTGGACCCATCGCCGACATATAGTGGAAACGAGATAGCAACTGCCTGGAGAAAGTGAAATGACCCCACGGGATGAGCGAAAATGAGAGCCGTCGTTCAGCGCGTAAGCGAGGCCCGCGTCCGGGTGGATTCGGAGGTGGTTGGAGAAATCCGGGCCGGACTCCTCGTGTTTCTGGGGATCGGGCGAGAGGATGCTGAAAAAGACGTCGATTTCCTCGCCGAGAAGATATCGAACCTGAGAATATTCGCCGATGAAGCGCAGAAAATGAACCTCTCGCTTCTCGACGCAGGGGGAGCCATGCTCGTCGTCAGCCAGTTCACCCTGCACGGCGATTGCCGAAAGGGGAGGCGCCCCGCCTTCATCGCCGCGGCCCCGCCCGGGCAGGCGGAGCCTCTCTATGAGCGGTTCATCGCGCATGCCGAGAAACTCGGGCTCCGCGTCGCGGCGGGCCGCTTCGGCGCGATGATGGAGGTGGAACTCGTGAACGACGGCCCCGTCACCATGCTGCTCGACTCAAAAGGCGCGTTCTAGTGGCTCTCAGGGCCAGAGACGTCCCCCTTCTCAGGGAAAAACTCGACGCGCTCGCCCGCACCTATCACGACGCCTATCTCGCCACCGACCCGCTCGGCATCGCGCACGCCTACCGGGGCGCGCGGGACCGCGAGGTCGCTGCGTTTCTGAGCGCATCGCTGGCCTTCGGCAACGCCGCCGCCATACGCGTAAGCGTCAAGCGCATCATGGAGCGGCTCGGCCCCCGGCCGGCCGCCGCGCTGCGCCGCTGCCGTCCCGAGGAAAGCGCGCGCCTCTTCGGTGGCCTCTACCACCGGTGGGTGGGGCCCGAGGCCATCGGACTTTTCGCCCAGGCGATCGGGGCCGCGCTCAGGAGCGAAGGATCGCTCGAAACCCTGTTTCTCAAAGGCTATTGCGCGGAAGAGGAAACCCTCCAGGGTGCTCTTAAAAGATTCAGGGAACGCCTGTTCCATTCCCTCCCGGCGACGCCCGCGAACGCGAGGGTCGAGCGCGGCATTTCCTATCTCCTGCCGGATCCTGCGAGCGGCAGCGCGTGCAAGCGTCTCCACCTGTTTCTGAGGTGGATGGTGCGCCCCGCCGACGGCCTGGACTTAGGCCTCTGGAAAGGGCCGAAAACACACCAGCTCATCATCCCGCTCGACACCCACATCGCGCGCATCGGGCGTCTCCTGGGACTCACCGACAGGAAGACGCCCGACCTCAAGATGGCGCTCGAGATCACCAGAAACCTGAAGCGCATCGACCCGGTCGACCCGGTGCGCTACGATTTCGCCATCTCGCGGATGGGCATCCTCAAGCATTGCCCGAGCAGGCGAAACGTAAAACTCTGCGCGGGCTGCCCGCTTCAGGACGCCTGCCGCTACTGGCGGCGTCTGCCGCGAAGAAGAAAAGACGCCGCGATGCAGGCGCGCGGATGAACGGAGGGCGCGGTTGCCGGGGCGCAGACCCTGGGATACCTTGCCACCGAGGCTGATTCGGGAGATTCAACACGTGGCGACGAACATAGAACGCATCGCACTGACCGCATGGGCGGAGGCGCAAAAAAACCCGCTCGATTTCGCCAATCTCACCGCATGGCTGAAAGAAAGGGGCTTCGAGGTCCATCTCGATCTGGACACGGCCCGGATGGCGGGAGAGGAAACGGGCGCAGCGCGCGAGGAGGTCGTCAAGCGCGCCGATCTGGTCATCGTCTTCGGCGGCGACGGCTCCATGCTACGCACCGCGCACAACATCGGCGAGGAATCCCCGCTCCTTTTGGGCATCAACACCGGGCACCTGGGCTTTCTGGCCGACATTCCCCAGGCCGAACTCTACCCGGCGCTCGAGCGGATACTGATCAAGAAGGAGTTTTCCATCGAATCGCGTATGCGGCTCGGCGCGGAGGTTCAGATAAACGGGGGCGCGCCGCCCGCGCTCTCCGATACGCTGAACGACATCGTGCTCACCACCGGGCCCCTGGCGCGCATGGTCGAATTCGAGGTCCAGATGGAAGGCAGGCATCTGGGCTATTTCCGGGCGGACGGCCTCATCGTCGCCACGCCCACGGGCTCCACGGCCTATTCGCTCTCCGCGGGCGGGCCGCTCGTGCTGCCCGACTTGAACGTGATGCTCATCAACCCGATATGCCCGCACACGCTCAGCAACCGGCCCATCGTCGTGCCTGCGGAGACGGAACTGGAAATCACCATCTTCCCGGATACCGAAGCGGAGGGGCGCGAGGTTCTCCTCACGCTCGACGGCTTCCCAGGGTGCGAACTCGAGGCGGGCGATTCGGTGAAAATCAGGAAAAGCCGCACTCCCGTGCGTATCATCCGGCCCAAGGGTGCGGATTTCTTTCAGACCTTAAGAGAAAAACTCTTGTGGGAGACCCACCCGCGCGGCGGCCGGAAGACCTGAGAACCCCATGCTCCGCCTGCTCAAGATCGCGAACTTCGCCATCATCGATGACCTGGAAATCGCCTTCGGCTCCGGCCTGAACGTCTTGACAGGCGAGACGGGCGCCGGCAAATCCATCATCTTTGACGCTCTGAACCTCACCCTGGGCGCGCGCGCGGGAGGCGACATCGTTCGCGGTGGGGCGAAAGAGGCGATTGTCGAATCCCTCTTCGATATTCCCGATACCGCGGGCGGCAGTGCTACCCGCTCCCTGCTCGAAGAAGCGGGCGTGGAGGTCGAAGAAGGCGGCGAACTCATCGTGCGCCGCCGGGTGGCGGAAGCAGGCAGAAGCCGCATCTATCTGAACGGCGTTCTCGGCACGGCGTCTTTGCTCTCCCGGGTGGGCGAGCGTCTCGTGAACATCCACGGCCAGCACGCGCACCAAAGCCTCCTGCGTCCTGCAAGCCACCTGGGGCTTCTGGATGATTTCGCGGGAACGAGCGGGGCGCGAGCCGCACTGGGCGAGGCGGTGCGCGAACTGAAATCCGCCGAGGAAAAACTGACCTCACACCGAGAGGGCGTGCGCGAGCGCGCCCAGAGGGCGGACCTCCTCCGCTTTCAGGTGGAAGAACTCAAAAAAGCCGCATTGCGCGGGGGCGAACTGGCGGAAATCGAGGCCGAACTGCCGAGGCTCAGAAATGCGGGCCGTTTGATAGAAGGCGCCGCCACTCTCTATGAGCGGCTATACGAGGCAGAAGGGGCGGTGGTCGAGAAAACGGGTGAAATCCAGCGCGAACTTGAAGGCATGGCCGCTCTCGATGAATCCCTGGCTGCCCTGGCGGAGGAAGCTGCATCCGCGCAGGCGCAACTGGAAAGCCTTGCGGATTCGCTTCGCGATTACGCGGAAGGAATCGAGCACGACCCGCAGCGCCTCGAAGCCCTGGAGGCCAGGCGCGCGCTGATTCGCGAGATGATCAGAAAATACGGGAGCGATGAGGCCGAATGCCTCGCTTATCTTGAGGAGTGCCGGAAGAGCCTCGCCGCGATTTCGGATGAAGAGGGAACCGAGGCGCGCCTCGTGGACGCGCGCGACGCGCTCAGGGCCAAACTCGCAAAAGCCGCCTTAGCACTTTCGGAAGAAAGAGCGCGCGCCGCCCAAAGCCTCGATGCGCGCATGGAAGATGCCCTGAGTGAGCTGGGCCTTGCGGGGGCGAAATTCCAGACGCTCCTCACGCATCAAGACAATCCCGAGAGCTTCATCGAAGTGGACGGGCGCGCGGTGGCCGTTCGCGGCGATGGGGTCGACCGCGCCCAGTTTCACTTCTCACCCAACCCCGGCGAGCCGCCGAGGCCTTTGAGCCGCGTCGCATCGGGCGGTGAACTCTCACGGCTGATGCTGGCCCTGGAATCCGTCTTAAGGCGGGCGGACTTGATTCCCACCCTCATCTTCGACGAGGTGGACGCCGGCATCGGCGGAGCGGTGGCCGAAGTGGTGGGCAGAAAACTGAAAGGTGTATCGGCGAGCCACCAGGTGCTCGTCGTCACCCACCTGCCCCAGGTCGCGAGCCTGGGCGATCGCCATTTCCGGGTGGAAAAACACGTCGTAGGGGATCGCACGGCGACACGTGTGGAGATTTTAGATGACGAAGAGCGCGTGGAGGAGATCGCCCGCATGGGAACGGGACTCGAGATCACCGACGCGGCCAGAGAACACGCGAGAGAGATGCTGGGCAAGGCGGGGTGAGGGAGGACGCTGGAAGATACGCGACCGCCTCGGTACCGGGCGTTCGCCTCGCAGGGCAGGTGTGCAAGAATGACGACGCGACTCCATGTTAACGAACAGGAGAGCGCCTGAATGAACGACATATCCGATTCGACACGCTGAAAGCCGCCCGCGATCTGAAAGCCGCCGGTATGGAGGAAGCCCACGCCGAAGCCATCGTTGCGACGATGGGCCGCGCCATGAGCGAGAACCTGGCCACCAAAGCCGACATCAAGGAACTAGAACAGGCAATCACGAACCTGGAGCGGGCGACTAAGACAGATACCAAGCCCCCCGGACAAACCATAACGGACGCACTCGCGGCCTTCGAATACCGGATCACAATCCGGCTCGGCCTGCTGAACGTGGCCGGCGTCGCATACCTCGCCGCTCTCATTATTCTGAGCTGACCTTCGTAGTAAGAAGTCTCATCCAGCTTCCACTCAAGACCGGATCCGCCGAGAGAGGGCCACAAGAGGGTTGGAGGCAACCAAAGGGTCGTCCCCTGCTACGGGTGGAATCTTAAGTGCGACAGGACGCGGATTCGGAATCACTTCCCCTTGCGGAGCAATTACTCGATCCCGTTTCCGATGCGCCGGATGAGTTCTTTGAGCGCGGCCATGTTTTCAGCATGTCGACTTTCGATAGCCGCCATCTTTTCTTCGTGAGCCGCCATGATTTCCGCGTGAACCGTCATGGTTTGCGTGTGCCGCGATTCCATGGCCGTCATGGTTTCCGCGTGAGCCGCCATCGTTTCCGCGTGCAACTGCTCCCGCGCGCGCGAGGCCGCCTCCATCTGCCGGAGTCCTCTGAAGATCAGCAGGCATTGCGCGCCGCCGACGCCGAGCTCCACGAGGGGACCGGCGGCCGTGGCCAGCAACATGTAGAACTGGTAATCGGTCATCTCTCGACCCACCTCTCAGAATAGAGATTCAGATGGGTCTTGGAACGTCCTCGCGCACAGCCACGATACCACCTCCCCGCGCGCGCCGCCAAATCGCCGGGAACTCCCGGCGGACGGAAGCGATGATGGACAACCACGGGGGTTGTCACTACAAGAGGCGGTGCGGTTTTGTTCGTCATTCCGGCGAAAGCCGGGATCCATTTTTTTGCTTTTGATTTCTATTATCTGATTGGTTCTCGCCAATGACGAGAAGATGAACAGCCGGCGTATTGCCATTCTGTTTGAGAATGGATTCCGGCTTTCGCCGGAATGACGGCGGTGATCGATTCCGACTGATGAGGGAGGAATCGACCGAGCGAGGAGGGTTTTTCAACAACCCCCTTAAGGGGGGAGTGAAAACCTTCCTAATCGCGTCCGATGCTTTCAGGATTCCTAGGTGTCAGCGCTCAATCAGTTTCAACTGCGTGCCGAACTTCACACCTGCAATTTCGCAGGCGATTTGGATCTGTTCCCGCTTTTGCCCCGTGTTGCTGTTGGTTGCCAGCCACCATCTGTTCTCCAATCTCAGAGAGCTGTCAATCAAGTGCGGGCTATTGATATAGAGGTCCTTTCGGTTTCGCGCCACCAACCGCCGTGCCTCACTGGCCGTCCGATCCGCGAAGCGCTCTATGAATCCTGAGTCACGGCTAGCAAATTCATTCAGCACCGCAACCAAAGTCTTAGCAGCATCCCCAGGTTTAACTTCCTTATTATCAAGAACGAAGCCGACGAGTTTGGATCTATTGCCAACTCCAAGCTGCGCCGAAGCGGAATCCGAGTTCGCCGACCGGCGACGCGGGGCCGTTGAGGCAGAGGTTGACCTCAATAGTCGGGAGCGAGGAGGTGGTTGAACAGCTTCGGAAGAAAAGCCCTTCAAGAACGCCTCAACATCCTCCAGTTTCGGTCTGGTTCCGCACTCTCTCGCGACCTCTTCCGCTAGCAGGTCACGAAGCATATCGTCGGGAGTCTCCAGCAGGTTTCGCCAGACGCTCGGAATGGCCTTGCGCGCTTCCCCTCGCTCCCGGTTGCTCTTGAGCCTATGCTCGGCATGAAGCCGAGCTTCCTCTGAGACGACTCGATTCTTCCGTAGATACATCTCCAGAGACTCGACGTATTCGGGAATTTTCTCCTCGTTCGTCAATTCCACTCGATAGAACTGCCGATCAGGAGGTTCGCCTGCCGCCATGCTGAGATAAAAATCCCAAAGGTTGCCGTCCGTTAGAATAAGGAACGGAACACCCCTGTTGACGGCATAGCGAAACACTTGCTCCTCGCCCTTGATGTCCACACCGCCAAGCCCCTTGGCTTCGATGAAAACCAACGGGCCGCCGCCGTGCCGTAATAGCGCGTAATCTACTCGTCCATTATCAACGGAAAATTCCGGCACAACCTCGTCGGGGTCGCTATCGTCCCAATCCAGTGCACGCAGAATCGGCACGATAACTGACTGTTTGACTTGCGCCTCATTTGTCAGCGAACCTGAGTTGATGCGCTCAATCGCTTTTTTCAAGACTGCTTCCAAACTCATCCTTCCTCAAACCTTGTCATTAAAGAAGATAACCTCTTCAAGAACTCCTCTACGTCCTCAAGTTTTGGTCTAGTGCCACAATCCCCTGCTACCTCTTTCGCAAGCAAGTCACAAAGCATCTCATCAGGTGTCTCCAGCATGGCTCGCCAGACTTTCGGAATGGACTTGCGCGCTTCCTTCTTTCGGACACTCTCGTCCCATTTCTCCGCCTTCACTGAAGCACTGCCTGAAATGACAGAATCTCTCGTTAGACACTCTCGCAAAAACTCGACGTGTTTGGGAACTTCTTTCTCATCAGTCAATTCCATCTGGTAGCACAATCTAGCGTAATGTTGGTCTTCCTTCATGCCAAGATAAAAATTCCAGTCCTTGCCATTCGTCAGAATGCGAAATTGGACCTTCTTGTCAGCAGCATATTGAAATAACTCATCCTCGCCAGCATCATCTATGCTGCCAAGTCGCTTAACTTTGATGAAAATCAAAGGCATTCCCCACTCTCGAAGCAGCGTATAGTCTATTTGGCCTTTACCACCCATTGGCAAGAATTCATCCGGGTCAGTATCATCCCAATCCAACTCGCGCAGAATCGGCAGGATAACCGATAGTTTGACTTGCTCCACACTGTTCAACGAATCGGAGTTAATGCGCTCGATCGCTTTTCTTAAAACTTCTTCAAGGCTCATCCTGCAGAAAATTCCTCCCTGCTCATGAAGATACAAGTAAGGGACGCATAATATGCGTCCCCTACAAATGAAACCTTGACTCTGCTCGTTCGCTCCTACTCGTCCTGGTACTGCTGGAGGCTCTGGAGGACGGAGATGTCCTCGAGCGTCGTGGTGTCGCCCACCTGATCGGCGCCCGAGGCGATGTCGCGCAGGAGCCTGCGCATGATCTTCCCGCTCCGCGTCTTGGGCAGGGCGTCGGTGAAGCGCATGTAGTCGGGCCGCGCGATGGCGCCGATCTCCTTGACAACCCACTCTTTCAGCTTTTTCTCGAGTTTATCGTTCTTCCTGTTCGCGCCCTTCATGGTGACGAAAGCGGCGATGCACTCGCCCTTGATCTCGTGCGGGATGCCTACGCAGGCGGCCTCGGCCACGTCGGGGTTCGCCACGAGCGCGCTCTCGACCTCCATCGTGCCGAGGCGATGGCCCGAGATGTTGATGACGTCGTCCACCCGGCCCATGATCCACACGTATCCGTCCTTATCCCTCCGCGCGCCGTCGCCGGTGAAGTAGCAGCCTTGCACGTCGCTCCAGTATTGTTTCTTGTAGCGCGCGTCGTCGCCCCAGATGGTGCGCAGCATGGAGGGCCAGGGTTTCCGCACGACGAGCAGGCCGCCGCCCTCGGGGCCGACCGATACGCCGTCTTTCGTCACCACGTCGGGCACGATTCCAAAGAAGGGAAGCGTGGCCGTGCCGGGCTTGGTCGGGGTGGCGCCGGGCAGCGGCGTGATCATGATGGCGCCCGTCTCGGTCTGCCACCAGGTGTCCACGATGGGGCAGCGTTCCCCTCCGATGACCTTGTGGTACCACATCCAGGCTTCGGGGTTGATGGGCTCGCCCACCGTGCCCAGGAGACGCAGGGAGGACAAGTCCCTCCCGTTGGGATGGTCGTCGCCCCACTTCATGAACGCGCGGATGGCGGTGGGGGCGGTGTAGAAGATGTTGATGTTGTATTTCTCCACGATGTCCCAGAAACGGCCCGGGTCGGGGTGGTTGGGCGCTCCCTCGTACATGACGGACGTCGCGCCGTTCAGCAACGGGCCGTAGATGATGTAGCTGTGGCCCGTCACCCAGCCGATGTCGGCCGTACACCAGTAGGTGTCCTCGTCCTTCAAGTCGAACACGTACTTCGAGGTCAAGTAGGTGCCGCACATGTACCCGCCCGTGGTGTGCATGATGCCCTTGGGCTTGCCCGTCGTTCCGCTGGTGTAGAGGATGTAGAGAGGGTGTTCGGAATCGAGCCTGGCGGCGGGGCAATCAGTGGAGGCGTTCTCCATCAGGTCGTGATACCAGTGGTCGCGCCCCCGCTTCATCGTCACCTTGTTGCCCGTCCGGCGCAGGACAATCATCTTCTTGATCGACTTCGCACCCTTGCACGCCTCGTCCGCGTTCTTCTTGAGCGGCACGATGTTCCCGCGCCTGAAACCGCCGTCCGCCGTCAGGACGGCCTTGGCGCGGCAGTCGTCGATGCGATCCCTCAGCGAGTTCGCGCTGAAGCCCGCGAAGACCACGCTGTGCGGCGCGCCGATGCGCGCGCAGGCGAGCATGGCGATGGCGGCTTCCGGCGTCTGCGGCATGTAGATGATGACGCGATCGCCCTTCCGGATGCCGACGCTTCTCATCGCGTTGGCGAACTTGCAGACCTCGCGGTGAAGCTCCTGATAGGTGAGGATCCTCGAATCGCCCGGCTCGCCTTCCCAGATGATGGCCGCCTTGTTCTTGCGCCACGTGGTGAGGTGGCGATCCAGGCAGTTGTAGGAGATGTTCGTCTCACCGCCCACGAACCACTTGGCGTGCGGCTCGCTCCATTCGAGGACCTTCCCCCACTTCTTGAACCAGTGGAAGTTGTTCGCCACTTTCGTCCAGAATCTGGACGGCCTCTTGATGGACTCCTCGTACATCTCCCGGTACTGGGCCATGGACGTGATGTGGGCCTGTTTTGAAAAATCGCGGCTTGGCCTGAATACCCGTTTTTCCTGCAACAAGGTGTCGAACTGTTTGTCGTCGACCATGAGAATACCTCCCGGCTCTGTCAGGTGAAATCATATCGATGGCGATTTTCCGCTATTGTTGGATATTCGGGCGGATTTCTCAAGTAGCCGTGCGCGGATATGGACAGGACGAATCAAACCCCGAGCGCAGCGCGCACCTCCCGCGCCGCGCGGGCGGGGTCCTCGGCCGCCAGGACCGCGCCGATGAGCGCGACGCCGCGCGCGCCCCGCTCCAGACACACGGAAGCGTTTTCCGCCCCCACGCCGCCCAAGGCGTAGACGGGGCCGCCTGCTACTTCGCATTCGCGCTCAAACTTTTCGAGCCCCAGGACGGGGCCGGATGAGAATTTGCTTCTCGTCGGAAATACGGGGCTGAGCGTCGCGAAATCAGCGCCCTGGGCGAACGCGCGCGCCGCTTCTTCTCCCGAATGGGCGGAATAGCCGATGAGGCCAGAATACCCTTCTGCGCGCACGGCCGATACGCTCACTGTGCCCTTGCCCAGGTGTACGCCGTCCGCGCCCAGGGCGTCGGCCAATTCCGGATCGCCGTTCACGATCAGGCGCGCGCCGTGTTCATTCGCGAGAGAGGCAACCTCCCGACCTAACTCAAGCCTTTCCGCGTAAGGCAAATCCTTCTCACGGTACTGAAGGAAGCGCACCCCGCCGATCAAGGCGGTGTCCAGCGCGCCCAGGAGATCGTCCGACGGGGGCGCGTTCCTGTCCGTGATGAGGTAGAGCGGGTCGAGCGTGGACGGCTCCAATATCTTGCCGGGAGGGTCTTACGACCCGATGACGCCGGCCAGCGGACTCGACGCCGTGGCGTAGAGCTTCATGGGGATGCGCCCCGCTTCATACGCGAGCCTGCCCGACTCGACGGCTAGGTTCATGGCGCGCGCCATCTTCACCGGATCGTCGGCGCCCGCGATGGCCGTCTGCATCAGGACGGCGGCAGCACCCAGCTCCATGGCGACCGCCGCGTCCGAAGCCGTGCCCACGCCCGCGTCCACGATGACGGGAACCGATACCTGCTCCAGGATGATCCTGAGGTTGTAGGGGTTCCGGATGCCGAGGCCCGAGCCGATGGGCGCCGCCAGCGGCATGACGGCATGGCAGCCCAGTTGTTCGAGTTTTTTGCAGATCACCGGATCGTCGATACAGTAGGGCAGGACGATGAAGCCGTCGTCCAGCAGAATGCGGCACGCTTCCAAGAGGCCCTCGTTGTCCGGGAAGAGCGTGTCCTCATCGCCGATGACCTCGACCTTCACGAAGTCCGACCCGGTGGCCTCGCGCGCGAGGCGCGCCGTCGTCACCGCGCTCTTCACGTCGTAGCAGCCCGCCGTGTTGGGCAGCATCGTGTATTTTTCCTTGTCGAAATGCGCCCAGAAGCCCTCGGACGAATCGTCTTCCAGGTCCACGCGGCGCACGGCGACGGTGACGATTTCCGTACCGCTCGCCTCGAGCGAATCGCGCATCACGGCGAAACTCGGATACTTGCCCGAACCCACCAAAAGGCGGGAAGTAAACGTCCTGCCCCCAATCTCATACGTGCTCATCACACTCCCTCCCGGCGCCGGCTTTCACGCCGCGCCCGTTATCATTCATGATCAGCCCCCGCCCACGGCGCGGACGATCTCGACCTCATCCCCATCGGATAAATGCGCGTCCCCGTATTCGCCCCGGCGGACGATCTCCATGTTGAGCGCCACGGCGATGCCGTTGACCTCGAGTTCCATAGACTCCAGCAGCGCGGCGACGCTCACGCC